>JBDHRG010000103.1:0-14665 GCA_039807445.1 Candidatus Competibacteraceae bacterium | reverse complement strand
AGACGCCACTGCATCGCCTGGAAACGGTGTACCGCCGGCTCGTCGAACACCTGGGCACGGCAGACACCGCCAGCGGCGCCTTCCGCGGTGTGATCGATGGCTGGTTCTACGCGCTGGAGCAGGACGTCCTGGCCGATGCATCGGTGGACCCCAATGACGCCGACGGGCTGCTGTCGCGTACCGACGCACTGATGGAGGCACGCCTGGCCACCATCAGCAAGACCGCGCCAGCCTTCTCCGCCGTGCTGCGGACTTACCGCCGCGCTCTGGCGGCCAGGGATGGCATGTTGGCGGAGGGCCTGATCAGTTGGCTGGCGGGGCAGCCGAACGTGGCGGCCAGCATCAAGCGCGCAGCGGGCATCAAGGGCGACCTCGATCACTTCGGCGCCTCCAACTTCCTGGCGGGCCTGCTCACGATCCTGCGCGACAGCGGCTTCTCCGGACTCGTCATGGTGCTGGACGAGGTGGAAACGCTGCAGCGCATGCGCACCGACACCCGCGAGAAGGGCCTGAACGCGCTCAGACAATGGATCGACGAGATCGACGCGGGGCGGTATCCGGGTCTCTATCTGGTGGCCACGGGGACGCCCGCGTTCTTCGATGGCCCCCAGGGCGTGCAGCGCCTCGCGCCGCTGGCCCAACGTCTGCACGTCGACTTCGGCACCGACCGGCGCTTCGACAACCCCCGCGCGGTCCAGATCCGCCTGGCACCCTTCGACCATACGGCCCTGTTGGCCGTCGGGCGACGCGTCCGCGACATCTACGCCGATGGCCGCCCCCACGAGCAGCGCCTGCGCAGCATCGTGGACGACAGCTACCTCGACACGCTGGCCCGTGCCGTCGCCGGCGGCCTGGGCGGCAAGGTCGGCGTGGCGCCCAGGTTGTTCCTGAAGAAACTCGTCGCCGACATCCTCGATCGAGTCGATCTGCACGAGGACTTCGATCCGCGCCGGCACTACACCCTGACGCTGGCCGAGAGCGAGATGTCGGTGGTCGAACGTGCGGCCGCAAGCGCCACGTCGGTGGACGACATCGAGTTGTGAACGAGTTCGAGCAACTGCACCCTTCCCTGCAGTACCACGTCGTCAACACGCTGGGCTGGAGCACGCTGCGCCCGACCCAGTTGGCGGCGATCGCGCCGATTCACGCGGGGACTCATTGCCTGCTGCTCGCGCCGACCGCCGGCGGCAAGACGGAGGCGGCGGCGATCCCGATCCTGTCGAGAATGCTCGTCGAGGCTTGGCCAGGGACGAGCGTTCTGTACGTCTGCCCGATCAAGGCGTTGCTGAACAACCTCGAGCCCAGACTGTCGCATTACGCCGGCTTGGTGGGGCGCCGCGTCGAGGTCTGGCACGGGGACATCTCGCAGTCGCGCAAGAACCGGGCGCTCGAGGATGCGCCGGACATCCTGCTCACGACACCCGAGTCGGTCGAGGCCATGCTGATCTCTGCAAGGGTCGATCGACCCGCATGGTTCGGCAACCTGCAAGCGGTGATCGTCGACGAACTGCACGCCTTCGCCGGCGACGACCGCGGCTGGCACCTGCGATCCGTGCTGCATCGGCTGGACCAGTATCTGGAGCGACCGCTGCAGCGCATCGGCCTGTCGGCGACGGTGAGCAACCCGAGCGAGTTGCTGGCCTGGTTGGCTCCCACCGGAAGCCGAAGCGTCGTCGGCAGCGCGAGCGTCAGCACCGACGCCGACGTGACCATCGATCACGTCGGCTCGCTCGAGAACGCTGCAACCGTGATCGCGCGGCTGCACCGTGGTGAGAAGCGGCTCGTCTTCTGCGATTCGCGCAGCAGCGCAGAGCAACTGAGCAGCATGCTGCGGACGCACGCGATCCGGACCTTCGTCAGCCATGCCTCGCTCAGCCTGTCCGAACGCCGGCAGGCCGAGGCGGCGTTCTCGGAGGAGCGGGACTGCGTCATCGTCGCCACGTCGACGCTGGAGCTCGGCATCGACGTCGGCGACCTCGATCGCGTGGTCCAGATCGACTCGCCATCGAGCGTCTCGTCGTTCCTGCAGCGAATGGGCCGCACAGGGCGGCGCGCTGGTGGGCGCCGCAACTGCCTTTTCCTGATGACGAACGACAACGCCTTCCTCTTGGCCCTTGGCGTGACGCAGAAGTGGTCCGAGGCCTGGGTCGAGGCGGCTGTGCCGCCCGCAGAGCCATGGCACATCGTCGCGCAGCAGGCGCTGGTCCTGAGTCTCGAACGAGGCGAACTCGCGACGCGTGAGTTGGTCGAGCTGCTCCACGGGTCGTTCCCCGAGCTGCAGATCGCGGATATCGAAGTGCTCGTCGAGCACCTGGTGGGACAGCAGTTCCTCGATCGCACCGAGGGTGCGGTGCGCGTGGGTCCGCAGACCGAGCGCAGCTACGCGCGCGGCCACTACCGCGATCTGCTGGCGTCCTTCAGCGGCTCCCAACTGCTGACCGGTCGGCACGGCGCCGCCGAAGTCGGCTATATCGACCCGACCGTCTTGACCGGCGAGCGCGACGAACGGCTGCTGTTGCTGGCCGGCAGAAGCTGGCGCGTCACCGAAGTCGACTGGTCGAAGCGGATCGTGTGGCTGGAGCCCGCTGCCGAAGGCGGTAAAGCGCGATGGATGGGCGGCGCACGCAGCCTGGGGCGCGAAGTGTGCCAAGGCATCCGCTCGGTGCTCGCGAACGGTGCGTCACCGACGATCACTTTGTCTCGGCGCGCGCGAACAGCACTGCAGACACTCGCCGACGAGATACCGACGTCCTCGGGAACGAACTTCGTCATGTCTCGCTCCGACGGCGCGCCCATGCAAACCTGGACGTTTGCCGGCACGCGAGCGAACCGCACCTTGGCTCGCCAGGCGTCGACCAGTGGTACAAAGGTTCGCTTCGATGCGTTGAGCGTGCAGGCGCCTGTTGCGGCCCTGCCGGCCACGCTGCCTGAACGCATCGATCTGACAGGAGACGAGATCGCGGCCTTCCACGAGTCCATCAAATTTGCCGACTGCGTGCCGCGACAGCTGCTCTCCAGGACGATCGTGGCGAGGAATTTCGAGGTGACGAGTGGCCCGAGTGAATCGCTCTGGGTTCAGTAGACACCCTCGAGCCTCAAACTAAGGCCCAATAGGAGGTTGCTGGAGTTGACCCGCTTTCGTGGACACCTGACCCTTTGTGAAACAGGAGTCCATAGATGTCGAAACACCGCCCGCCCTATCCCCCTGAGTTCCGCCGCCAGATGGTGGAGCTGGCCCAGTACACGTCGATCGCTTTCGGCAGCCGTTGCCGCGAGGCCGGCGTACGCCCGTCGATGGGCTCGGTCGGCGACTGCTACGACCGCGCTGTGCGAGAGCTTTTTCGCCACGCTCGAGTGCGAGTTGCTCGCCCGTACCCGGCTGTGCAGCCACGCCGAGGCGAAGCGCGCGCGCTTCGAGTTCATCGAGGGTTGGTACAACACCCATCGCCGACACTCGGCACTCGGTTACTTGTCGCCGATCGACTTCGAACGGAGGATGCAAACCGCCGCTGAAAATCCAAGCCATGAACCTTCTTCACGCCAGCCACCGCCCTCATCAGCGCGCGCACGGCGGAGTAGGGAGGCATCAACGGGGTCTTGCGTTGGGTATCGGTCAGTCTGGCCGGGACGGACTGACGCCGGGCTCCGGACCCGGATACCCCGATCATGTCCGCCATTCGCGGGGCCAGAGGATAGACTGTCGGATGGATCGCGGAGCGTGGCTGCGGCGTCTCGAAGCCGGGCGCGCGCCGGCGACCATGGTGCAAACGAGGAGGTAGGTCATGCCCGTCTACGAGTACCGTTGCAAGAAGTGCGGCGAAGTGTTCGAGCACCGCGAACACATCGCCGAGCACGCCGGGGCACACCCGCCCTGCCCGAAGTGCAAGAGCGAGGAGGTCGAGCAGATGCTGAGCGAGTCCTTCGTCAAGACCGCGAAGAAGAGCTGAGCCACCCCGAGTGCGCCATGCCGCTGAACAGGCAGAAGATCGGCACTGTCCGGGAAAGCGCCGTACTCGCCGCGCTGCGCGAAGCCTTCCCGGAGCTGCAGGCCGCCTGGCTGTTCGGCAGCTTCGCCCAGGGCACGGCGGGGCCGGAGTCGGATATCGACCTCGCCGTGCTGGTGCCGGGTGAGTTCGACCCGGTGGCCTTGTGGGACACCGCGCAGCGGCTCGCGGCCCGGTTCGGATACGACCTCGATCTGATCGACTTCAAGCGTGCCTCGACCGTGCTGCAGCACCAGATCGTCACGCGCGGTCGGCGGCTGTGGGCCGCCGATCCGGCGGCGATCGGGGCCTACGAGGCCTTCGTGCTCAGCGCGAAGACGGCGCTCGACGAGGCGCGCGCCGGGCTGCTCGCCGACATCCGCCGCGACGGGAGGGTGTTCCGTGGATGAGGTGCTGCTCAACAAGGCGGCGACGATCGAGCGCTGCGTCACGCGCGCCCGCGAGGAATACGCCAAGGGCGCGGTGAGCTTCGCCACCGACTTCACCCGCCAGGACGCCGCGATCCTGAACATCCAGCGTGCCTGCGAAGCCGCGCTCGACATGGGCCAGCACCTGATCCGCGCGCGCCGCCTCGGCGTGCCGCAGAGCGCGCGCGACGTGTTCGCGCTGCTTGCCCGGGGCGGGCTGATTCCGCAGCCGCTGGCCGAGGCGATGCAGCGCATGGTCGGCTTCCGCAACATCGCCGTGCACGACTACCAGGCGCTGCAGTTGCCGATCGTCGTCGCGATCATCGACAAGCACCTCGACGAATTCCTCGACTACTCGGCCCGGCTGCTGCGCACCGACCCGACCTGAGACTCGATGAGCGAAACCGTGCCCAGTCTGGCCTGGGACATCTTCTGCCGCGTGATCGACAACTACGGCGACGTCGGCGTGTGCTGGCGCCTGGCGCGGCAGCTTACCCGGGAATACCGCCAGCGCGTGCGGCTGTGGCTCGACGAACTGCCCAGCCTGGCGCGGCTGTGGCCGGGGGTCGATGTGGCCGCCGAGTGCCAAGTGGTCGACGACATCGAGCTGCGCCACTGGCGCGCCGATACCGAAGTCGAGACGCTCGGCGAGGTCGTCATCGAAGCCTTCGCCTGCGAGCTGCCCGCAACGGCGCTCGCGCGGATGCGCGAAGCCGCGCGCACGCCGCTGTGGCTCAACCTCGAATACCTGTCGGCCGAGACCTGGATCGAGGGCTGCCATCTGCTGCCGAGCCCGCAGCCCGGCGGGCTCGCCAAGACCTTCTTCTTCCCCGGCTTCACGCCGGCGACCGGCGGGCTCTTGGCCGAGGCCGAGGCGCTGCGCGCGCGTGCCGCCTGGGGCGAAGCACAAGCGCGCGCCTGGCTGGCGGCGCGCGGCGTGGCCTCGCCGCCCGGTGCGCGGCGGCTGTCGCTGTTCGCCTACGACAACGCCGCGCTGCCCGGGCTGCTCCAAACCTGGGCGCGTGGTCGCGCGCCCTGGCACGCGCTGGTTCCCGAGGGGTACAGCCTACCGCAGCTCGCCGAGTGGCTGGGCACGCCGCTCGCGGCCGGCGACCGCGCGGCGCGCGGCGCGCTGACGGTGTCGGTGCTGCCCTTCCTGCACCAGGACGACTACGACCGCCTGCTGTGGAGCTGCGATCTCAACTTCGTACGCGGCGAGGACAGCTTCGTGCGCGCGCAGTGGGCGCACACACCCTGCGTCTGGCACATCTACCGCCAGGCCGAAGACGCACACCTGTACAAGCTCGAGGCCTGGCTGGCGCGCTACCTCGCCGACGCGCCACTCGAGGCGGCCGCGGCCTGCGCCGGCTTCGTGCGCGCCTGGAACCGCGAGGCCGGCGCAGCCGAGGCCTGGCCGGCCTTCGCCGCGGCGCTGCCGATGCTGGCGGCACACGCCGGCAGCTGGGCTGAACACCTGCGCGCGCACGGCGAGCTCGCCGGCAAGCTGTTGGCATTCGCACAATCGCGGCTAAGCGGTTAATATGAGCGCCTTTTTTACCCGCAACCCCCTGACAGGAATCGCAATGAAGACCGCACAGGAACTCCGCTCGGGCGCCGTCATCCTGGTCGACGGCCAGCCGCTGGTCGTGCAGAAGGCCGAGTACAACAAGTCCGGCCGCAACGCTGCGGTGGTCAAGCTGAAGCTCAAGAACCTGCTCAGCGACTCGGGCACCGAGAGCGTGTACAAGGCCGACGAGAAGTTCGACGTGGTCGTGCTCGAGAAGAAGGCGTGCACCTACTCCTACTTCGCCGACCCGATGTACGTGTTCATGGACACCGAGTACAACCAGTACGAGGTCGAGGCCGAGAACATCGGCGAGGCGCTGAGCTTCATCGTCGATGGCATGGAAGACGTGTGCGAAGTCACCTTCTACGAAGACAAGGTCATCTCGGTCGAGCTGCCGATGACCATCGTGCGCGAGATCGCGTACACCGAGCCCGCCGCCCGCGGCGACACTTCGGGCAAGGTCATGAAGCAGGCGCGCCTCAAGGGAACCGGCCACGAGATCCAGGTCGCCGCCTTCGTCGAGATCGGCGACAGGATCGAGATCGACACCCGCACCTTCGAGTTCAAGAAGCGCGCTTGAGCGTCGCGACCCGCATACCCCGGAATCCCCCGGCCGGAGAACCTGCACCGGCCGATGCGATCGTCGTGCTCGGCGCAGCGTTGCTGCCGGGCGGGCAACCCGGTCCGGCGCTGCTGCGGCGGGTGCTGCACGGTGCCGAGCTGTTCCGGCAGGGGCGCGGCCGCCACCTGCTGCTCAGCGGCGGCGCGGGGCGCTTCCTGCCGTCCGAGGCTGCGGTGATGCGGCGTATCGCGCTCGAGCACGGCGTACCCGAGGCGTGCATCGTGCTCGAGGAGCGCGCCCGCGACACGCTGGAGAACGCGCTGTTCAGCGCCGCGATCCTGCGTCAGCACGGCTGGACGCGGATCGTGCTGGTGACCGAGCGCTACCACTTGCCGCGCGCATGGCTCGCGTTTCGCGCGGCCGGCGTGCACCTCGCGGCGTGCAGCGTGGCGCCCGACCGCGGCGATGCGCCGTGGTGGAAGTACGGCCTGCGGCTGCTGCGCGAGGCGACGGCGCTGGCGTGGTATTCGCTGCGCCTCCTGCGCCGGCGGACGCTCGGCCCCGGCGGAGCCGATCCGTAGCGCCGGGGGCGCCAGCGAGGTTGTGGGCGCTTGCCGACCGGCGACACACGCCCCGATCCGGAGTAGGCTCGCGCAGCGTCGGGCCGCGGGCCCGACGCTGCGAACGCCAACGACACCCGGAAACTTCCGATGGCCCTCAAGGCAACGATTTTCAAGGCGGATCTGCAGATCGCCGACATGGACCGCCACTACTACCAGGGGCACACGCTGACCATCGCCCGCCACCCCTCGGAGACCGACGAGCGCATGATGGTGCGCGTTCTGGCCTTCGCGCTGAACGCGCACGAGGCGCTCGTCTTCGGCAAGGGGTTGAGTACCGACGATGAACCCGACCTCTGGCAGCGGGACCTGACCGGCGCGGTCGCCACCTGGATCGACGTCGGCCAACCCGACGAGCGGCGCATCCGCAAGGCCTGCGGTCGCGCCGCGCGGGTGCTCGTCTACAGCTACGGCGGCAGCGGCGCCGACCTGTGGTGGGACAGGATTCGCTCCGATCTGGCGCGCCTCGACCACCTGAGCGTGATCCGCGTACCCGAAGCCGCCGGCGAAGCCTTGGCCGGACTGGCACAGCGCACGATGCAGCTGCAGTGCACGATCCAGGACGGCCAGGTCTGGCTGACCGACGGCAGCGCCACGGTGCAGATCGAGCCGGTGACGCTGAAGCCCGCGCGCTGAACCGTGCAACCGTCGGCGCCCGGCGACAGCGCAAAGCCTTGATCTGCTTGACGATCCCGCCGAGCGCTGGCAAACGGTCGCCCGGCGGCGACGGCTGCGCCGGTCACGGTGCCGTGCGGCAGCCCCGGCTACGCCCTGCGGGTCCGCCAAGCCCTTGATGTACAACCCCCCCGCCCCGACGGCAGTGCGCCACAGCATCCATGCGCCTGCGTGCAGCGCGCTGGCACGAATCCTGATAGGTACCGGATACAGTGCCCGAATCCCTCGCCGTCCGGCGGCGTGCAGCGCCGCCGACTCTCCCCGGAGGCCCGCCATGAGATCCCCCAGGCGCACTTGGCTGCTCGCCGCGCTGATCGCCCTGCCCACGCTGGCTTCGGCCGGCGATGCCGACCGTTTCGCGTTCGGACCGCACGAAGTCCACGGCGCCGGTGCGTTCGTGCCCGTTCACCGCAAACCCCGCTATGTCGAACGCCACATCTACCGCATCGAACGGCCGCGCTACATCGAGCGCCCAGCCTACATCGAGCGGCAGCGGCCGGTGTACTTCTACGGTCCGCGCCATCCCGGCCGGTACTGGTACCGATACCCTCATCGAAGCTGGGGCCACGGCTGGGATCGCCACTGGGATTGAGCCGCTGCTCCGAAGCGCTCACCGATGTCGGGGCTCAAGCGGCTGTTCCGGTGCCATTCCGGCAGGAACAACTGCATTTAAACCAGAATGGCCAAGATTTTTTCGTGTATGGTTGAAAATATCTCGTTTGTTGCAATGCAGCGTCGAATGTAAGCTACGCTCAACATCTTCGGATGTTTCTCCTCCTTATCCTCCTTTGGTGGTTGCTTGGGCCGGGGCGCGAACCTCGGCCCTTCTTTTTGTGCGCCCGCCAGCGCAGCGGGCGAGCCCCCCGCTTCCGCTGCGCATGTCGACCCGCGCTCGCGGGCCGCCGCAAGCGGCGTCCCTGCAGCGCACGCCCGCTGCTCGGGTGCAACCGCGGGGTCCGATAGCGGTGGGTCGATCGAAAATCAAGGCGCTGCCGGCGATGATTTTTTCTAAGGGGAGCGATGAAATATCGTCAGTTGTTGCGATGCAGCAGAAGCGTCTAGACTTCGTTCCAACATCTTCGGATGTTTCTCCTCCTTATCCTCCTTTGGTGGTTGCTTGGGCCGGGGCGCAAACCCCGGCCCTTCTTTCTGCGTGCCCGCCAGCGGCTAGCCGAGGATTTCGCCGATGTGCTCGCGGCTCTGCACTTCGGCGCGGAACTCCTCGAGCTCGGGGCCGAGCGCGTCGCGCGCCGACATCATGCCGACGGGGCGGCCGTCCTCGACTACCGGCACGTGGCGGAAGCCGCCTTCGTGCATCACCAGCAACGCGTGCCCGACCGGTTTGTCCGGGGCGATGGTCTGCGGCGTCGGAGTCATCACCTCGGCCAGCGGAGTCGCCTGCGGATCGCGCCCCTCGGCGAGCACGCGGAACAGCCCGTCGCGCTCGGTGAAGATGCCGACCAGGCGTTGGCCGTCGACGACCATGACGGCGCCGACCTTGCGCTCGCGCATCGAGCGCGCGGCCTCGAGCACGGTAGTCGCCGCGGGCGCGGTGAGGATCTGCTGGTTCTCGATGACGCTTCGGATCGGGCGGTAGCGCATCTTTCTCCTCCAGTCTCGTTATGTCGTTCACGCCCCGCCGCGAACGAGGCCGGAACGGGACGCGGCAGGATTGCCCTGCTCGGGGCGTGCGGTCACGCACCTTGGGCACAGCGTAGCCCAGAGCGCAGGGTGGCCGCCCGCTGCCCACCGTTGTCGAGGGTCCACGGGCGCCGCGCGGCGTCCACCGCCGCTCAGTCGCAGCGGCGGCGCACCTCGTCGAGCGCCTGATCGCGGTGCTTGCGCATCTCGCGCTGCTTGCCGACCGTCAAGCCCTTGGGGGCGTTGTCGACCAGATCCTGCTCGGCCTTGGCCAGGCGGTCGCGCGCGGCGTCGCAGGGCGTACCGACATGGGCTTGGGCGGGTTGTGCAGGCAGGTCGCCGGGCTGGAGCTCGAGCCTGGGCGGCAGCGGTTCGGCGGCCTCGGCGATCGTCAGGCACAGGCACAGCAGCAGCGGCAGGCGCGGCATGGCGGGACTCCTCGTCGTTCGGAAAGGTCGCTGCGCCGGGCGGCGCGCGGCGTCCCGCCAGCGTAGCGCGGGCAGCGCGGGTTCAGGAAGCCGGCCGCCGGCTGACGATGCAGTCCTTGCGGGCGCCTACGGCTGCCGCTCGGCGAGCGGCTCGATGCACTCGCGTCCCTGGTGCGCCGGGCTGTTGACGACGGTGGCGACGCGGTAAGCCGCCAGCCGGGCCTCGGGCGCCGGCTGCAGCAGGGCTTGCAGCGCATCGGCGTCGTGGGCGTCGTGGGACAGCCACAGGTCGTAGTCGGTCGGGTCGAGCACCACCGGCATGCGTTCGTGGATCGTCGCCAGGCGCGCCGAGGCCCGGGTGACGATGATCGTGCAGCTGTCGAGGCGCTCGTCGCCCCGCTCCCAGCGGTCCCACAGCCCGGCGAAGCCGAGCAGCGCGTGGCCGCGCGCGCCGTGGATGAACCACGGCGCCTTGCCCGCCGGCGTGGCTTGCCACTCGAACCAGCCCGAGGCCGGCACGATGCAGCGCCGGCGCCGGAACGGCAGGCGGAACGCCGGCTTGTCGGCGACGCTCTCGGCGCGGGCATTGATGGTGCTGTAGGGCAGCTTCGGCGACTCGGCCCAGTGCGGCACCAAACCCCAGCGCATCGGGCGCACATGGCGGTCGTGGCCCTTGCCTTCGACGACCACGGCGAGGTCCTGCCCCGGAGCGATGTTGTAGCGGGCTTCGAGCTCGGACGGCTCGACCAGCCGGAACTGGCGGACGAGCAGCTCGGCAGGAGCGAACAGCGCGAAGCGGCCACACATGGAGCACCTCCAGCGGTCTGCCCGTCCTCGGCCCGGACGGCGGGTGCGGCGCCGGACGGCTCCGGCGCCGCTGCAAGCTCAGGGGAAACAGCGCGCACGCATCCGCACGCAGTACGACCGAAGCTGTGCAGGGTCAACATGCGGGCCGCCTCCGCGCCGGTACGCTCCGCCAGTCTAGGTTCCCGCTACGCGGGGCGCCGCTCGTACAGCTCCAGCGGCAGACCGTCGGGGTCGGCGAAGAAGGTGAAGCGGGCGCCGGTGAGCGCATCGCGCCGCAGCGGCTCGACCGCGACGCCGTGTGCCTCGAGATGGGCGACGGCGACCTCGAGATCGGCCACCGCCAACGCCAGGTGGCGCAGCCCGCAAGCCTCGGGGTACGAGGACCGCGGCGGCGGATCGGGGAAGGAGAACAGCTCGAGCCGACTGCCGTCGGGCAGCGCGAGGTCGAGCTTGTGCGAACGGCGCTCGGCGCGCCAGGTCTCGGCCAGCACGCGCAAGCCGAGCACGTCGACGTAGAAGCGCTTCGAGGCGGTGTAGTCGCGGCAGATCAGCGCGACGTGGTCGATGCCGGTCAGGTTCATGGCGTGGGGTTTCCGCTGCGGGCGGCCAGGATACGCCGGCCGGCGCCCGCGTGCAGCCGGCCGCGGGCGTGCACGGTGAACACGCCGAGGCACGCCGGCGGATCGGGCCCGACGGGCAGCACGGCGCCGGTGCAGCGGCAGGACTATGCTGTGCGTAGCGCAGGCCCCGCTGACGCGCGGTGGAACTTTCGCATCGGGATCGACTCCATGGTGATGAGTATCGTGCTCGCCTGCTCCCCTCCCTGAGCAGGCATGGTTCGGCTCCCTGCCGGACCGATTGGGCCCCGGATCCTCCCCCTTTCCGGGGCTTTCTTGTGTCGGGCGCACGGCTTGAAATGCGCGCACCCGGTCCCCAAGTCGGTACCGATGCGCCGCCGGCCCGGGGCGCGGCAATCCACCACAGCGGGGTTTCGCAGCTCATGGAACAGTTTCGTGGCACCACCATCCTCGCCGTGCGCCGTGACGGCAAGGTCGTGATCGGCGGCGATGGCCAGGTGACGCTCGGCAACACGGTGATGAAGGGCAATGCGCGCAAGGTGCGCCGCCTGTACCAGGGCAAGGTCATCGCCGGCTTCGCCGGCGGCACCGCCGACGCCTTCACGCTGTTCGAGCGCTTCGAAGCCAAGCTCGAGAAGCACGGCGGCAACCTGACCCGCGCCGCAGTGGAACTGGCCAAGGACTGGCGCACCGACCGCATGCTGCGCCGGCTGGAAGCGCTGCTGATCGTCGCCGACCCCGGCAACCTCTTGATCATCTCGGGCAACGGCGACGTGATCGAGCCCGAGCACGACATCGCCGCGATCGGCTCGGGCGGCGCCTTCGCCCAGGCCGCGGCGCGCGCGCTGGTCGCGCACAGCGCGCTCGATGCCCGCGGCATCGTCGAGGCGGGGCTGAAGATCGCCGCCGACATCTGCATCTACACCAACCCGAACCTGACGATCGAAGAGCTGTGAGACCGACGCGATGACCGAAATGACTCCCCGCGAGATCGTCCAGGAGCTGGACAAGCACATCGTCGGCCAGACCACCGCCAAGCGCGCGGTGGCGATCGCGCTGCGCAACCGCTGGCGCCGGATGCAGGTCGCGCCGGCGCTCCGCAACGAGATCACGCCCAAGAACATCCTGATGATCGGCCCGACCGGCGTCGGCAAAACCGAGATCGCGCGCCGCCTGGCGCAACTGGCGAAGGCACCGTTCATCAAGGTCGAGGCGACCAAGTTCACCGAGGTCGGCTATGTCGGCCGCGACGTCGAAACCATCGTCCGCGACCTGGCCGACGCGGCGATGAAGCTGGCGCGCGAAGAAGAGACCAGGAAGGTGCGCGCGCGCGCCGAGGAAGCCGCGCTCGAGCGCGTGCTCGACGCGCTGATCCCGCGCCCGCGCCCGAGCACCGGCTTCTTCGCCAACGAGCCGGCCCCGCAGCCGCCCAGCGCCGACGGCTCGGTCGCGCGGCAGAAGATGCGCGAGAAGCTGCTGCGCGGCGAGCTCGACGAACGCGAGATCGAGATCGAGCTCGCCGCGCAGCCGATGGGTGTCGAGATCATGGCGCCGCCCGGCATGGAAGAGATGACCAGCCAGCTGCAGGGGCTGTTCCAGAACCTGAACCAGGGCCGCACCAAGGCACGCAAGCTGAAGATCGTCGACGCGCTGAAGCTGGTTCAGGAAGAGGAAGCCGCGCGCCTGGTCAACCCCGAAGACCTGAAGCAGAAGGCGCTCGAGGCGGTCGAGCAGAACGGCATCGTCTTCATCGACGAACTCGACAAGGTCTGCCGCCGCGGCGAGTACAGCGGCGCCGACGTCTCGCGCGAAGGCGTTCAGCGCGACCTGCTGCCGCTGGTCGAGGGCTGCACGGTGTCGACCAAGCACGGCCCGGTCAAGACCGACCACATCCTGTTCATCGCCTCGGGCGCGTTCCACCTGGCCAAGCCCTCGGACCTGATTCCCGAGCTGCAGGGACGGCTGCCGATCCGCGTCGAGCTCGATGCGCTGACCAGCGAAGACTTCGTGCGCATCCTGACCGAGCCGCACGCGTCGCTGACCGAGCAGTACGCGGCGCTGCTGGCAACCGAGGGCGTGAAGCTCGCGTTCAGCGAAGACGGCGTGCGCCGCATCGCCGAGACCGCGTTCCACGTCAACGAGCGCACCGAGAACATCGGCGCCCGCCGCCTGCACACGGTGCTCGAGCGCCTGCTCGAGGCGATCTCGTTCGAGGCGGCCGACCGCGACGGCGACACGCTGACGATCGACGCCGCCTACGTCGACGCGGCCCTCGGCGAGCTGGTCAAGGACGAGGACCTGAGCCGGTTCATCCTCTGATGCAGGAGCGAGGCACGAGGGGCGAGGAGCGAGTAAAAACGCCGCTTCCCCCACTCGGGCCTCGCGCCTCGAGCCTCGGAAATCACGCCATGCGCCCCACCGACATTCGGCTGCACCAGTTCTCGCGCACCCTCGAAGTGACGTTCGAGGACGGTGCGCACTTCGAGCTGCCCTGCGAATACCTGCGCGTGTACTCGCCCTCGGCCGAGGTGCGCGGCCACGGCCCCGGGCAGGAAGTGCTGCAGCTCGGCAAGGAAGACGTGACCATCGACGACATCGTCCCGGTCGGCAATTACGCGGTGAAGCTGGTGTTCTCCGACGGCCACAATACCGGGCTGTACTCGTGGAACGTGCTCTACGAGCTGGGGCGCGACTACGCGGCCAACTGGGCCAGGTACCTCGAGCGCCTGGCCGCCGCCGGCCACACCCGCAAGGAGAGCTGACGGCCGGCGCAACCGACCCGTCCAGAGCGCACCGGTCCGCCGCTTGATCCGCGTCGTTTGAGCGCCGGGCGCGGGGCTACTATCCTGTACGCCCTGTTCCGGCCAGGCGGCGCGGCGCGCCGGACCGGGCTCGAACACATCGCGGGCGGTGGTGCCGCCCGCGCACGGGGCGAAGCGATGGACAAACAGACCACCCATTTCGGCTTCCAGACGGTGGCGGTCGACGACAAGGCGCGCAAGGTCGCCGAGGTCTTCCACTCGGTCGCCGGCAAGTACGACTTGATGAACGACCTGATGTCGTTCGGCATCCACCGGCTGTGGAAGCGCTTCGCGATCAACCTGAGCGGCGTGCGCCACGGCGACCGCGTGCTCGACCTGGCCGGCGGCACCGGCGACCTGACGCTGCGCATGAGCCGACTGGTCGGGCCCAGGGGCCGCGTGGTGCTGTCCGACATCAACGCCTCGATGCTCGAGGAGGGCCGCCGCCGGCTGCTCGACGCGGGCGTGGTCGGCAACGTCGAGTACGTGCAGGCCGACGCCGAGCATCTGCCCTTCCCCGACAACCACTTCGACGTGGTCACGATCGCCTTCGGCCTGCGCAACGTCACGCGCAA
>JBDHRG010000102.1:0-14674 GCA_039807445.1 Candidatus Competibacteraceae bacterium | reverse complement strand
CGGCTTCGCTGCGGGCCTGGGGGCGGCGTTCGCGGCCGGCGGCGGCGCCAGCCGCGCGCGCAGCCCGGCGTCGGCTTCGGCCGGGAGCCAGCCGGCGCGGAAGGCCGCGAGCGCACCGGCCGCGGCCAGGCCGAAGCCGAACACCGCGACCGCACCGCGCCGGGGGCGCTCGGGCAGCGGCTTGTGGCCGAGATCCCGCGGATCGGCGTGCAGCTCGGGCAGCGCCGCGCTTTCGGCGGGCTCGCCGGCCTCGGGTTCGTCGAGCCCGGCCAGCGCGGCCTCGGGGATCGCCGGACGCGCCGGCATCGGCTCGAGCACTGCGCTCGGCGGCGGAGGCGGCGGCTGGTCGTTGGCGACTTCACGCACCAGGCCGACGCCGACTCGCCGCTCCGAGCCGAGGTAGGCCAGCAGCAGCGACTGGTTGCAGATGCGGTTGAGCAGCCGCGGCAGGCCGTGCGACAGCTCGGCGATCTTGGCCAGCGCCGCGGGCTCGAACAGCCCCGCCGGATCGACGCCACCGGCGGCGGTGCGGCGGGCGACGAAAGCCATGCTCTCGTCGGGGCTCAGCGGCCGCAGGCGCAGGTGCTGCGCCGGAAACACCGGGCCGAGCGCCTCCAGCCGTGCCTCGAGCCCCGGCTGTCCGGCCAGCACCACCTGCAGCAGGTGGTAGCCGACCTCCTTCAGTTCGAGCAGCTGGCGAAGGCCGTCCAGGGTCTCGCCGGGCAGGTTCTGCGCGTCGTCGAGCACCAGCGTCAGCGGTTCGCCGTCGGCGAGCAGGCGCAGCAGCGCGGCGCGCAGCGTCTCGAGCCGCGCGGTGCGCGCCGTACCCGGGGTGCGCGCTTCGAGCTCGTCACACAGGTAGTTCAGCAGGTCGTCGAAGCCGAGATGCGCGTTCCAGAGGAAGACACAGGGGCCATGGCGCTCGGCCATCAGCCGGCGCAGCAGCAGCGTCTTGCCGGTGCCGGCCGGGCCGGTCAGCAGCAGCAGCCGGGCGTGCGCCGCGAGCCCGGCGTGCAGCGCCGCCAGCGCCTCGACCTGGCCGCCGACCGGCTCGGCTTCGCGCGGATCGGGGTCGGCGAACGGCGGGCGGGCGAATCCGAAATAGCCTGTGTACATACCGGGTCCCTGGCGGGGGCGGGTTCAGTTCAGCGGCAGGGGGTCCTGCTTCCTGTAGCCGTCGGGGATCTTGAAGCGCTCGGCGGCGATCGGCGCGCGCTCGATCTTCTTGAGCTCGGTGACCAGCTCCTCGCCCTCGGTGCTCTCCTCGGAGCGCACCGGCACGCCGCCGAGCTCGCGCGCCGGGCCGCCGTCGTCGCCGGCCATGCGCTCGAGCGCGACCAGCAGCGCCTCGAAGGTGTGGAACTCGGTCTCGCTGAGCCCCAGCGCTTCGCGCGGGCTCACGCAGTGGCTCTGCTCTTTCTCGTCGGCGAGCCAGACCTCGACCACTTCGCAGGCGTAGCCGTTGATGTTCAGCTTGCGCTGCGTGCGCTCGACGCGGCGCTTGGGCGCGCCGAGCCCGGCCTCGGCCTTCAGCGTCGCCTCGAGCGCCTGGCGTTCCTCGGCCGGCACGGTCTTCAGCTGCTCGTCGAGCTGCGCCTGTGCCGCCTTCTGCTGCTGCTCGAGCGCCTGCGCGAGCTGTGCCGCGGCTTCGCGGGTGAAGGCCAGATACGCCTTCTCCTGATCGTCGAGCATCGTCAGCGTCTGCGTCTTCGCGTCGAACAGCATCGACGAGCGCTCGCCGTCTTGCGCGGTGTCGATGCGCAGGCTGTCGCCGGCGATGTAGATCGTCTCGCTGCCCTGCATGCCACCGCTGTGCGTAGCCAACTGCAGGGTGACGTCGGCGCCGGCGGGGCCGGCGCAGGCGATGCCGAGCAGTCCGCCCAACAGGGCGTGATGGCGAAGGCTCATGGTGTCTCCTGGATCGATCCGTGTGCTGATGAGAGCGACGCGATGTGCCCGTCTACAGTACCGGTTTTCAGACGCCCGCCCAAGGGGCGCGCGTCGCGCGGCTCACCGCGGGCGCCGCGCCGCGGCAGGCAGGAACAGCTCGCGCAGCGTCGACACCTTGCGGCTGCGCCACAGCAGGTAGACCAGCGTGACGACGTTGCCCAGCGCCCCGAGCGCGACGATCCACGGCAGCGCCCGCAGCGGCCGGCGCTCGACCAGCACCATCCACACCGCGACGAACAGCAGCCCGGTGCCGAGGTCGAGCAGCGTCACCAGACCCCAGGGATCGGCGAGCATCGCCTGCAGCGCCACCAGCACCTCGCCCCGGCCGACGGCGTGGGCGATGCCGGCGACCAGCAGCCCGAGCAGGATTCCGCAGATGACGATGGTCGCACGCAGCATGGCGGCTCTCCCGCAAGCCTGGATTCGATGGCGACACAGACCACACGCGCGCCGCGAAGTGCATCCGCCGGCGCGTGACCCCTGCGCAGGCGCGGGCCATGATGGAAGGGGCGTGAGCAGTGAGGGGTGAGGGGTGAGGGGTGAGGGGTGAGGGGTGAGGGGCGGGGGAAGGACGTGAGCGCTGGGACTCCAGGGAAGACGCCGGGGGAGGAGGATGCTCGTGCCGCGCGCCGCGTGCCGCGTGCCTGTCCGGGGTGGAGCTCGGAAGCGGCGATCACGCTCGATGACGGCGAGGCGTCCACCTGCCCGCACGTCGAGGCGATGCTGGCCGAGTACCTCGGCGCCGCGCGCCGCGGCGAGCTCGAAGGCGTCGACGGCGTGCGCCTGGTGTACGAGGTCTTCCCGGCCACCGCACCCGAGCGCGCGGCGCTGGTGATCGCGCCCGGCGCCGGCGAGTCTTCGATCCGCTACCTCGAGCTGGTGCACGACTGGCGCCGCCGCCACCCGGAGCACGCGCTGTACCTGCTGAACCACCGCGGCCAGGGCTTTTCGCAGCGCCTTTTGGGCGGCGACTGGGAAGCCGCGCGCGCCGACGCGGCGCGGCTGGCCGAGTACCAGAAGTGCCACGTCGAGCGCTTCGACGACTACGTGGCCGATCTGGCCCGCTTCCTCGCCGAAGTCGTGCGTCCCGGCGAGCACCCGGCGGTGTTCGGGCTGGCGCACTCGATGGGCGCGGCGGTCTTCACGCGGCTGCTGCAGCAGGCCGGAAGCGACTGCGGCGTGCGTGCGCTCGCCGCGAGCGCGCCGATGTACGAGCTGCGCGGTTTGCGCGGCGTGCCGGCGCGCCGCGACCGCCTCGGCCAGGCGGCGCTGGCGCTGGCGCGGGTCAGCGGGCGCGATCAGGGCTACCTGATCGGCCAGCAGCCCTTCGATCCCGCGCGCCCCTTCGTCGGCGCCGACGGCACGCCGAACCCGGTCACCACCAGCCTGCCGCGCTTCCGCCTGCGTCGGCACCTGCAATGGCGCTTCCCCGAGACTTCGCTCGGCGGGCCGACCTGGCGCTGGGCCGCCGAAGCCTACGCCGCGACCGCGCGGCTGCGTCTGGAGGCCGGGCACATCGCCGTGCCGCTGCTGGTGCTCGCCCCCGGCGAAGACCCGCTGGTGATCACCGCCGCCGCCGCCGAAGTCTGCGCCGCGGCGCCGCGCGCCCGCCTGCTGCCGCTGCCCGCATCGCGCCACGAACCGCTGAACGAGCGCGACGCGATCCGCTCGGCCGCGCTCGACGCGATCGAAGGCTTCTTCGCCGAGCACCTGCGGCAGCGATGAGGGCGCGCTACCATCGGCGCGTCCCCGGCCACCGAGTCCGCCATGAGCCAGCCCCTGACGCCCGAACGCCGCGCCCGCCTGCTGCACCTGGCCACCACCGCCTCGGTGGCGACCGCGCTGCTCTTGATCGCCGCCAAGCTCGCCGCCTGGGTCGCGACCGGCTCGGTCGCCGTGCTCGCTTCGCTGGTCGACTCGCTGATGGATACCTTCGCGTCGATCGTCAACCTGCTCGCGGTGCGCTACGCGCTGACCCCGGCCGACGCCGAGCACCGCTTCGGCCACGGCAAGGCCGAATCGCTGGCGGCGCTGGGGCAGGCGACCTTCATCGCCGGCTCGGCGGTATTCCTCGGGCTGCAGGCGGTCGACCGGCTGCTGCACCCGCAGCCGCTCGAGGCGACCGGCATCGGCCTGACGGTGATGGGCTTCTCGATCGTCGCGACCGCGGGGCTGCTGGCGATCCAGCGCCACGTGATCCGCGCCACCGGCTCGGCGGCGATCCGCGCCGATGCGCTGCACTACGCGACCGACCTGGTCACCAACCTCGGCACCATCGCCGCGCTGCTCGCCGGGCGTTTCGGCTTTCCCGGTGCCGACCCGGTGCTGGCGCTGGGGCTCGCCGGCTACATCCTGTACAGCGCGGTCGGCATCGCCCGCGAAGCGGTCGGCGCGCTGATGGACCGCGCGCTGCCTGACGACACCCAGGCGCGGGTGCTCGAGCTCGCGCGCGCCCAGTCCGGCGTGCTCGGCGTGCACGACCTGCGCACCCGCCAGTCGGGACACACCGCCTTCGTCCAGCTGCACCTCGAGCTCGAAGACCGGCTGCCGCTGGTCGAGGCGCACGCGATCGCCGACGCCGTCGAGCGCGCGATCCGCACCGCGCTGCCCGGTGCCGAAGTGATCACCCACCAGGACCCCAGCAGCGTCGTCGACCGTCGGCGCGCTACGGCGTCAAGCGCAGGTGACAGGTGATTTCTTCGCGGTCGTGGTAGAGCTGCTTGGCGGCGAGGCGGCAGGGGCGACCGGCGAGGGTCTCGTCGATGATCCCGAAGCAGCGCTGCACCTCGGCCCAGCGCTTCTTCATCGGCAGCTTCAGGTTGAAGACCGCTTCGCGCGCATCGCCGCGCGCCAGCCACTGTGCGATCAGCCTGGCGATCCGCGCCGGCTGCTCGACCATGTCGCACACCAGCCAGTCGACCGGCCTGGGCGGACGGAAGCGGAAGCCGTCTTCGCGGCGGTGCTCGACCAGCCCCGAATCCATCAGCCGCGTATCCATCGGACCGTTGTCGATCGCCACCACGTGGATGCCGCGCCTGACCAGTTGCCAGGTCCAGCCGCCCGGCGCCGCGCCGAGATCGACTGCGCGCATCCCGGCGCCGAGTCGTACTGCCTGCTCGGCCGGGCTCAGGAAGGCGTGGAAGGCTTCCTCGAGTTTCAGCGTCGAGCGCGAGGGCGCCGAACTCGGCAGGCGCAGCCGCGGGATGCCCATCGCCCACGGCGAGCGGTTGCCCGGCAGGCTGAGCGCCACGAAGGCGGCGGCCGAGCTCAGGAACAGCACGTGCAGCCAGGGCGCGGTGTCCCGCGCGGCGGCGTCGATCAGCCCGGCTTCGCGCAGCGCCGCGCCGAAGGGCCTGGCGAACGGTCGGCAGAAGCTCGCCAGCGCCTTGCCCTCGTTGGTGTCGGGGGTCTCCAGCAGCACGTCGCCGAAGCGCGTGCCGAGCGCCGCGGCGCGTGCCAGCAGCGGCGCCACGCGGTCGTCGACCGGCAGGTCCTTGATCAGCTCGCCGCTCACCAGCAGCTGGCGCGCGAAGATCAGGCTGCGGAAGTCGAGCGCGCGCGCCAGCTCCTCGGCGCGCGGCTCGTACAGGTGCAGACCGACGTAGGCGCTGTCGGGCTTGGCCCTGGCGTAGCCGGCCAGCCCGAGCGCGGCGGTGCGGTCCTGGATCTCGGCGGCGGCCTCGCCCTCGAAGCCGGGGCGGCAGTACAGCAGTAGCGTGGTGAGGTCGGTCATCCGCCGCACGCCCGCGCGGCGCGCTTGTGGCGGACGAACTCGACCACGCCGGGCAGGCACGAGACGACGATGATGCCGATGATCACCAGCGAGAAGTTCTGCTTGACCAGCGGCAGGTTGCCGAAGAAGTAGCCGGCGTACAGCAGCGAGCTGGTCCACAGCAGCGCGCCGATGACGTTGTAGGCGAAGAAGCGGCGGTAGCTCATGCTGCCGGCGCCGGCGACGAAGGGCGCGAAGGTGCGCACGATCGGCACGAAGCGGGCGATGATGATGGTCTTGCCGCCGTGGCGCTCGTAGAAGGCGTGCGTCCTGTCGAGGTACGCGGTCTTCAGCACCCGCGCGTCGGGCCGGAAAGCCTTGAGGCCGACGTACTGGCCGATGTGGTAGTTGACGGCGTCGCCGACGATCGCCGCCAGCGTCAGCGCGACGAACAGCACGTTGACGTCGAGCGCGCCGAGCGCGGCCAGCGAGCCCGCGGCGAACAGCAGCGAGTCGCCGGGCAGGATCGGCGTCACCACCAGCCCGGTCTCGCAGAACACGATCGCGATCAGGATCGCGTACATCCAGGTGCCGTACTGCGCGGCGAGCTCGGCGAGGTGCTTGTCCAGATGCAGCACGATGTCGATGAACTGGGCGATGAACTCCATGAGGCATCCGGGTCGTGAAGGGCAGGGGCGCGCGGCGATGCTACCCGCCGCGCGTCGGCTTGTCATTTGGCCGGTGAGGGAGGGCGGCCGCCGTCAGCACGTCCACCCGGTGCGCGCGCTGCTGACGATGTCGCCGAAGGGGGCGGGGTCGAGCGTCGCGAGCTCGATGCCTTCCCAGGCGACTTCGGCGAGGAAGTCGATCTGCTCCTCGGTGATCACGTACGGCGGCATCAGGTAGACGACGCTGCCGAGCGGGCGCAGCAGCGCGCCGCGGTTCAGCGCGTGGCGGTAGACGGCGATGCCGCGGCGCTGCTGCCAGGGGTAGGGCGCGCGTGCGGCCTTGTCCTGCACCAGCTCGATCGCGGCGATCATGCCGGTCTGGCGCACCTCGGCAACGTGCGGATGCTCGCGCAGGCGCTCGAGCGCGCGGCCCATGTGCACCGCGAGGTCGCGGTTGCGCGCGAGCACCGGCTCGGTGGCGAAGATGTCGAGCGTCGCCAGCGCGGCGCGCGCGGCGAGCGCGTTGCCCGAGTAGCTGTGCGAGTGCAGGAACGCCTTCAGTGTCGCGTAGTCGTCGTAGAACGCGCGGTAGACCTCGTCGCGGGTCAGCACCACCGACATCGGCAGGTAGCCGCCGGTCAGCCCCTTCGACAGGCACAGGAAGTCGGGCGTGACCGGGCCCTGCTCGCAGGCGAACAGCGTGCCGGTGCGGCCGAAGCCGACCGCGATCTCGTCGGCGATCAGGTGCACCGAATACCGGTCGCACAGCGCGCGCGCCAGGCGCAGGTACTCGGCGTCGTGCATGCGCATGCCGCCCGCGCACTGCACCAGCGGCTCGACGATCAGCGCGGCGATCTCGTCGCTGCGCTCGGCCAGCACCGCTTCGAGCGCGGCCGCCGCGCGCCGGGCGACGTCGACCGGCGTCTCGCCCGGCCCGGCGGCGTAGGCGTCGGGCGAGGGCACGGTGATCGCCTCGCGGATCAGCGGCGCGTAGGTCTGCTTGAACAGCGCGACGTCGCCGACCGCGAGCGCGCCGAGTGTCTCGCCGTGGTAGCTGTTGGCCAGCGTGACGAAGCGGCGTTTGTCCGGCCGACCGCTGGCGTTGAGCCAGTAGTGGAAGCTCATCTTCAGCGCCGCCTCGATCGCCGAGGAGCCGTTGTCGCAGTAGAAGGCGCGGGCGAGGCCCGGAGGGGCGAGCGCCAGCAGCCGCTCCGACAGCTCGACCAGCGGCGCGTGGGTGCAGCCGGCCATGATCACGTGCTCGAGCCGGTCGAGCTGGTCCTTCAGCGCCGCCGAGATGCGCGGGTTGGCGTGACCGAACAGGTTGACCCACCACGAACTGATCGCGTCGAGGTAGCGCCTGCCGTCGAAGTCGTACAGCCACACGCCTTCGCCGCGCGCGACCGGGATCAGCTCGAGCCACTCGTGGTCCTTCATCTGCGTGCACGGGTGCCAGACGGTGGCGAGGTCGCGGGTGATCAGGTCGGCGTTGGTGGTCATCGTTCGAGTTCCGGCTTGCGAATTCCGGGAGGCATTGTCGCCTGTCGCCCGCGGTCGCGCGAGGCGCGGATGGCGTGCGAACATGCGCGCCGTCGACAAGGGAGTCTTCCGATGCAGCGTGCGCGCCGCCCCGTCTACGCCTGGGCCCTGTGCGACTGGGCCAACTCCGCCTTCGCCACCACGGTGATGGCCGGCTTCTTCCCGGTGTTCTTCAAGCAGTACTGGAGCGCCGGGGTCGAGGCCACCGAGAGCACCTTCTGGCTGGGGCTGGCGAGCTCGGCCGCGAGCCTCGTCGTGATGCTGCTGGCGCCGCTGCTCGGCGCGGCGGCCGACCGCGGCGGCGCGCGCAAGCGCTGGCTGGCGGCTTTCACGCTGCTCGGCGCGCTGGCGTGCGTCGGCTTGTACGGCATCGGCGAGGGCGCCTGGGGGCTGGCGGCGGCGGTGTTCGCGCTGGGCTCGATCGCCTTCGCCGGCGCCAACCTGTTCTACGACGCGCTGATCGTCGCGGTCGCCGACGCGCGCGACGTCGACCGCGTCTCGGCGCTCGGCTACGCGCTCGGCTACCTCGGCGGCGGACTGCTGTTCGCGCTGAACGTGGCGATGACGCTGAGCCCGGCCACCTTCGGCCTGGCCGACGCCGCCGAGGCGGTGAAGCTGTCGTTCCTGATGGTCGGGCTCTGGTGGGCGCTGTTCACGGCGCCGGCACTCGCGTGGGTGCCCGAGCCGCCGCGCGCACCGGCCGACGACGGCGCGAGCGCCTGGCGCGCCGGGCTCGAGCAGGTGCGCACGACGTTGCGCCACGTGCGCGACGTGCGCGGCGTCGGGCTGTTCCTGCTCGCCTACTGGCTGTACATCGACGGCGTCGACACCGTGATACGGATGGCGGTCGACTACGGCCTGGCGCTGGGCTTCCCGGCCGAGACTCTGATCGTCGCGCTGCTGCTGGTGCAGTTCGTCGGCTTCCCGGCGGCGATCGCCTTCGGCCGCCTCGGCGAGCGCTTCGGCCCCAAGGCCGGCATCCTGATCGGGCTGGCGGTGTACGCCGGTGTCACCGTCTGGGGCTACGCGATGCGCGAACCCTGGGAGTTCTACCTGCTGGCGGGGGTGATCGGGCTGGTGCAGGGCGGGGTGCAGTCGCTGAGCCGTTCGCTGTTCGCGCGGCTGGTGCCCGAGGGGCGCAGCGGCGAGTTCTTCGGTTTCTACAACATGCTCGGCAAGTTCGCTGCGGTGCTCGGTCCGCTGCTGGTGGGCGTGGTCGCGCTCGCGGTCGGCACGCGCGCGTCGATCCTGTCGCTGCTGCTGCTGTTCGGGCTCGGCGCGGCGCTGCTGTGGCGCGTGCCGGGCGGCGGCGAGGTGCGGCGCTAGAACCAGCGCCCGACGCCGATCGAGATGCCGCTGCCGTAGGAGCGGCCGTAACCGCCGTAGTAGCCCGGCCACGGGCGATACCCGCCGCGGCCGTACCACGGGTCGTACCAGCCGGGGCCGTAGTAGTACTCGCGGCTGCGCAACTCGTCCAGGCGGCGTGCGGCGCGCTCGCGCTCGGCTTCGTTGTACCGGCGCTGGGCCTCGGCGGCGGCGAGCGGCTGGTAGTCCTGGTTGTAGCGGTCGACCAGTGCGCGCTGGCGGCGCGCGAACGCGCCGTAAGCCAGCTTGCCGGCGGCGAGCTCGCCGATCAGCGCGCCGGTGTCGGCGGCGAGGCGCTCGTCGAGTGCGGTGATCGCCTCGGCGGTTTTGCCGCGTTCGGCCGCGATCGTCGCCTCGCGGCACGCGGCCTGCTTGGTGCGCCACAGCGATGCGGCCTGGCGCTCGGCCGGCGTCGGTCGGGCGCTGTCGGCGAGCATCGCCTCGGTCTGCTGCGCGAGGTTGTCGAGCGCGACCTTGCCGACCAGCGGCGCGAGCTGCGGATCGTCGGCGAACGCACCGCAGCCGCCGGCTTGGGCGAGCATCATGCCCTGCGGCAGCGGCGTGAACTGGAACGGCTGCGAGGCGCGCGGTGTGGTGCACGCCGCCAGCGTCAGCGCCAGCATCAGGGCAGCGATCAGGCGTTTCATCGGTATCGGCCTCCGGCCGCGGGTGCGGCTGCACAGGCTATGACTGCGCCGCCGCTCGACGGTGCCCCGCAGCGCCGGCCACCGAATTCGACTATGGTGGACCGTGCGCCGTCAGGGAAGCCCGCGGGCCATGCGCGCACCGATCGGGAGGCTGTGCCGGCGGGGCGAGGGCGGTCGCAGCCGGCGGCACCCGTGCGTGGTGCCCCGATTCTCGTCACATCATCAAGGGGGTTCCACGATGCCAAGAACCACTGTCCTTCCCGTGGTGGGCCTGTTCGCCGCGATCGGACTGGCGGCCTGCGCAGGCCAGCAGCAAACGGCTGCGCCGGCCGCGGCCGCACCCACGCCGGTGCGGACCGAGGCGCGCGAGGTCGAGATCGAGGCGCGCGTCGAGCGCATCGACCAGAAGACGCGCCAGGTGACGCTGCGCGGCCCCGAGGGCAATGTCCGGACCTTCACCGCCTCGCCCGAGGTGCGCAACCTCGCCCAGGTGCGCAAGGGCGACACCGTGCGGCTGACCTACCGCCAGGCGCTGGCGGTGTCGCTGGCCAAGGCCGGTACCGATCAGCCGCGCGCCGGCGAAGCCACGGTCGCGAGCCGCGCCGAGCCGGGCGAAAAGCCCGCGGCCGGTGCCGTGCGCACCGTGACCGTGGTCGCGGCGATCACCGCGATCGACCGTGCCAAATCGCAGGTGACGCTGAAGGGCCCGCAGGGCAACACCGTCGACGTGATCGTGCGTGACCCCTCGCGGCTCGACCAGGTCAAGGTCGGCGACCTGGTGCAGATCGACTACACCGAGGCGCTCGCGGTCTCCGTCGAGAAGGTGGCGCCGGCGCAGTAGATGCCGGGCCCTTTGGTCTGGCATCGCGTCTGAAGGATTCACCGCAGCGGCAAATCCGCCGGTCTCGGCGCCCGCTGCGGTGGAATCGTCGCGCCGGGTTTCGCGCGCTCAGCCGGCCAGCCCCAGGCGCCGCGCGATCGCGAGCGCCGGGCCGGCCTGGTTCATGGTGTAGAAGTGCAGCCCCGGCGCACCCTGCGCGAGCAGGCGCTCGCACAGCGCGGTCACCACGTCGAGGCCGAAGGCGCGGATCGCTTCCCTGTCGTCGCCGAAGGCTTCGAGCCGGCGGCGGATCCAGCGCGGGATCTCGGCGCCGCAGGCATCCGAGAAGCGCGCCAGTTGCGCGAAGTTGGTGATCGGCATGATGCCGGGCACGATCGGCAGGTCCACCCCGATGCGCGCGCACTCGTCGACGAAGCGGAAGTAGGCGTCGGCGTTGTAGAAGTACTGCGTGATCGCGCCGCGCGCGCCGGCTTTCACCTTGCGCTTGAAGTTGGCCAGGTCCTTGTGCGGACTGCGCGCTTGTGGGTGGAACTCGGGGTAGGCGGCGACCTCGATGTGGAAGTGCTCGCCGGTGGTGTCGCGGATGAAGGCGACCAGCTCGTTGGCGTAGCGGAAGTCGCCGATCTCGCGCATGCCGCCGGGGATGTCGCCGCGCAGCGCGACGATGCGGCGCACACCCTGCGCGATGTAACCCTCGAGGATCTCGGCGACGCCGGCGCGGGTCGAGCCGACGCAGGTCAGGTGCGGTGCGGCCGCCACGCCGGCGGCCTGGATGCGGCGCACGACGTCGAAGGTGCGTTCGCGCGTGGTGCCGCCGGCGCCGTAGGTCACCGAGAAGAACTCGGGGCGCAGCGGCATCAGCGCCTCGCGTGCGCCGAGCAGCTTGTCCATGCCCTCGTCGCCGTGCGGCGGGAAGAATTCGCAGCTGATGATCAGGGAAGCGGGATGCGTCATGGGTATCTCGGTCCGGATATCGGAGCGCCGCCCGGGCTTTCGGGCGTGCGGCGCGTGGCGTCGGGGGCGAATTTCACGGCGGCTGCCGCAGGCCGGCTTGTTTGTGCCAGGCGCGGTCGAGCGCGGCATCGAGCGTGACCAGCTCTTCGCCGAGCGCCAATGCCAGCCACAGGTAGCTCGCATCGTAAACGCTCAGACCGAGCCGCACGGCCAGACGCAGGGTCTCGTCGAGGCGCACGTCCATCAGTTCCAGGTCGAAAGCTTCGAACCCCTGCCAGGCGAGCAGGTAGGCGTCCGCATGCTCCGGATCGCGACGGATCTTGGTGCGGCAGACGTTCGCCAGCTCGAACGGCAGCAGGCGCGGCGCCCGCCATGCAGCGGCCGTCTCGAGGCGTTCGACGATGGCTTCGGCCTCCGGCTCGTTGAACAGCACCGCTGCCAGTGCCGAGGTATCGACCACCATCAGTCGTCACCGTAGCGTCGATCGCGCATCTCGCGCACGATCGCGGCCGACTCCGAGGGGCCCTGTACGCCGAGGCGCCGGGCCCGCTCGAGCAGCGCCCGCGGTGCGAGCCGCTGCGGCGGCTGCACGGCGGCTTCGACGATCGCCAGCAGCTCGCCCTGCAGCGAGCGATGGTTGCGCTCGGCCTGCGTGCGCAGTGCGGCAGCGAGGTCGTCGGGCACGTTCTTGATCGACAGCGTGACGGGCATGGGGACAGCTCCGGAATGGCTCCACGATGACACCAGTCTAGAACCGCCCGTACGCCCTTGCCCAAGGCGGCCTGCGGCGGCCGATCAGTAGCGGTAGTGCTCGGGCTTGTACGGCCCCTGCCTGGGCACGCCGATGTAGGCGGCTTGTTCGTCGCTGAGCTCGGTCAGGTGCGCGCCGATGCGCGCCAGGTGCAGGCGCGCGACCTTCTCGTCGAGGTGCTTGGGCAGCACGTAGACCCGCCTGGCGTAGGCCTCGGCGCGGGTGAACAGCTCGATCTGCGCCAGCGTCTGGTTGGCGAAGCTGTTCGACATCACGAAGCTCGGGTGGCCGGTGGCGCAGCCCAGGTTCACCAGCCGGCCCTCGGCGAGCAGGATGATGCGCTTGCCCGAGGGAAAGACGATGTGGTCGACCTGCGGCTTGATGTTGTCCCAGGCGTACTGGCGCAGGCTGGCGACCTCGATCTCGCTGTCGAAGTGGCCGATGTTGCAGACGATGGCGTTGTGCTTCATCCGCACCATGTGCGTGTGGGTGATCACGCCGACGTTGCCGGTGGTGGTGACGAAGATGTCGCCCTGGTCGGCGACCTCGTCCATGCGCACCACGCGGTAGCCTTCCATCGCCGCCTGCAGCGCGCAGATCGGGTCGATCTCGGTGACCCACACGGTCGCGCCGAGGCCGCGCAGGCTTTGCGCGCAGCCCTTGCCGACGTCGCCGTAGCCGAGCACCACGGCGATCTTGCCGGCGATCATCACGTCGGTGGCGCGCTTGATACCGTCGACCAGCGATTCGCGGCAGCCGTAGAGGTTGTCGAACTTGGACTTGGTGACCGAGTCGTTGACGTTGATCGCCGGGAACGGCAGCTCGCCGCGCTCGGCCATCTGGTACAGGCGGTGAACGCCGGTGGTGGTTTCCTCGGTCACGCCCTTGATGTGCCCGAGGCGCTTCGAGTACCAGGCCGGGTCCTGCTCGAGGTGGCGGGCGATCGCGGCGAACAGCGCCCGTTCCTCGTCGTTGCCGGGGCTGGCGATGAGGTCGCGGTCCCGCTCGGCCTTGGCGCCGAGGGTCAGCAGCAGCGTCGCGTCGCCGCCGTCGTCGAGGATCATGTTGGCCGGATCGCTAGGCCAGTCGAAGATGCGGTGGGTGAAGGCCCAGTACGCTTCGAGCGACTCGCCCTTGTACGCGAACACCGGGATGTGGCTGGCGGCGATCGCGGCGGCGGCGTGGTCCTGGGTCGAGAAGATGTTGCACGAGGCCCAGCGCACCTCGGCGCCGAGCGCGACCAGCGTCTCGATCAGCACCGCGGTCTGGATGGTCATGTGCAGCGAGCCTGCGATGCGCGCCCCCGCGAGCGGCTTCGACGCGGCGTATTCCTCGCGCACCGCCATCAGCCCGGGCATCTCGGTCTCGGCGATCGCGATTTCCTTGCGCCCCCAGGCGGCAAGCGCCAGGTCGGCAACGTGGAAGTCGGTGAAATCGTTGGCGGCAGCCACAGCGTTCATCGAGGAGCTCCTCAATCTGTGGCCGGGGAGGGATGGCTGGACTCACCTGGCGCATCCCGTGCCCGGCACGGGGTTCAGGTGAGCGCCGTTGGAACGGTCCCGAGCCTGGCGGGGCAGGACCCCGTTGCAGCGCTCCTCGGAAGGACGCGCATTGTATCGGCAAACCCGGCCGTTTCTGAAGCCCCCGCGCCGGCGTCTGTCGGGATTTTTTACATTCGTTGCTACCCGGCCATCTGCTCTATCTCCAATTGATTGATTGGTCTTGCGTTTTTTTTTTTTGGCACGCGTGATGCTTGTATTATCGGCGACCGCCCCGCCAAGGAGGTCTCCGCGGTTCGGGGGCAGGGACGCCGGGGGGACCCGGCGACGAGGAGAGAAGAAAGAGGAGATCCGAATGATCAGGAAAAGCACACTCGCACTGGCGTTGGGACTGGCACTGCCGGTGGCGGCGTCGGCCGCGCCGAGATTTGTTCCATACGCCGGGAGCCGATTCGTTCGTCGATCTCCCGGGAGTCGGCCGGATGTCTTTGTGAGAGCGAGGAGGAAATCGTGAAAAGCCTGAGGAGACTCGTGCTGGGCGTAGTGTTCGGAGTGGCGTTGGTGCATGAATCAAAATTTCACTTATAAATCAATTAGTTACATTGTGAATGAGTTTGATAAATTTCATTTGAAATCAGTGGGTTACGCTGATTCATGCACCAACGCCCCCCGCGATCCTCGACGAGCTGGCCCGCGGCCTGGTGCTGGTGACCACCCGTGTGGCCTGCGACTACCTCGACGAGCTCTA
>JBDHRG010000101.1:0-14878 GCA_039807445.1 Candidatus Competibacteraceae bacterium | reverse complement strand
GAGCCACTCCAGCATCAGTGCGGTAACCGCCTCGGGCCGCTCGAGCGGAGCGAGGTGGCCGCAGCGCTCGAGGATCGCGAGGCGGCTGCCCGGCACCGCCGCGGCGATCTCGCGCTGCTGCTCGGGCGGGGTCAGCTGGTCGGTTTCGCCGCCGATCACCAGCAGCGGCACCGCGATCGCGGCGAGCAGCGCGCGGCTGTCGGGGCGCTCGAGCACTGCACGGCTCTGGCGCAGGAACACCTCCTTGCCGGCGTCGCGCGCCATCGCCGTCACCGTTTCGACGAGCCCGGCGTCGTCGAGATTTGCGGGGTGCAGCAGGAAGGGCAGCAGCGCCGGGCCGACGCCGAGGAAGCGCCCACGCGAAGCCAGCGCCATCATGTCGAGCCGCCGCCGGCGCCGCTCGGGGCTGTCGGCGCGCGCCGAGGTGTTCAGCAGCGCCAGCCGCGCGATCCGCTCGGGCGCCTGGCGCAACAGCTCGAGCGCGAGGTAGCCGCCCATCGACAGTCCGGCGAGCGCGAAGCGCGGCGGCGCGTCGGCGAGCACTTCGCGCGCGAGCGCCGGCAGGCTGTCGTGGCGCGTGTGGTCGACGACGCGAACCTCGGCCCGCTCGGACAGCGCCGGCAGCTGTCGGCGCCAGAGCCGGGCGTCGTTCAGCAGCCCCGGGGTCAGCAGCAGCGCGGGGCGCGTCATCGCCGGCTGCCCCGGGTCCGCAGGCGGATCAGCTCGTACAGCTGGCGATGGCGCGGCAGCGCCAGCCCGTGGAGTGCGGCGCGTGCGAGCAAGTAGCCGGTGATCGCCTCGATCTCGGTTTCGCGCCCGGCGCGGACGTCGGCGCACATCGACGAGACATTGGCGGCGGTGGCGCGCGCGACCGCCACGACGCGCGCCGCGAGCGCATCGGCGGTCTCGGGGCAGCCTTCGGCTTCGAGCACGCGCGCGGTCTCGGCGCACAGCGCAGCGATCAGCGCGCGGCCCTCGGCGGCATCGACCAGCGCGCCGTTGCGGCAGTCGAGCAGCGCGCTCGGCGGGTTGATCGCGGCGTTGACCGCGAGCTTGGCCCACTGCCGCGCGCGGATATCGGCATCCCACTCGACCGGCAGCCCGGCGACGGCGAGCTCGGCGGCGAGCCGTGCACCGAGCGCCTCGGGGCCGCCGAGCCAGGTCGCACCCGGGCCTGCGTGGACGATGTGGCCGGGGCCGCGGCGCCAGGCGCCGAGCTGGGTCACCGCCGGGATCACCGTGACCGGCGGAAACGCCGTGGCGACGGCGTCGGCGGTGCCCATGCCGTTCTGCATCAGCACCAGCGCGGTGTCGGCCGTCAGCCGCGCGCGCAGCGGCGCCAGCGCCGCCAGCGTCTGCGGCGTCTTGACCGCGACCAGGAGCCGCTGCAGCGGCGGGCCGACGGCGTCGGTCGCCTCGGCGGCGACGGCGACGCGCTCGACGCCGCCGGCGTCTTCGAGCCGCAAGCCTTCGGTGCGCCGCCGCGTCACCGCCTGCGCATCGCGCATCAGCACGGTCAGCGGCACGCCGGCGCGCGCGAGCCGCGCTGCCCACAGCCCGCCGACCGCGCCGGCGCCGAGCACGTGCCACGCTGGGGATCCGTATCCGCCCATCGCCGTTCCTCCCGGCGCAGAAGACGGTGGCGATGATACCCGGATTGCACCCGCAGGGCGCGAGTCGGCATGATGGATCGACGGCGCGTCGGCCGTGCGCCCGCGCATGGGCTTCAATCATGCACAGCGCAGCGTGCGACATCGCCACGTCCCTGATCGGTCGTGGGACGCTCGCCGAAGATCGAGGAGTTGCGCCAATATATCCGCAACATTTTGATAAATACATGTTTTCCGGCAACTGGCGGATATGTCACCAAAACGTAACGGCGCCAGCGGCGGCGCGGGACGGCGGCCTGTCGGCAGGGATTTATCCACCGGGTTTTCCACAGGAGTTGTGGATAAACGTGGCGCGGGAGGGCGGAGATGAACTTCTGTAGCCGCTGCGGCGGGCCGGTGAGCCTGCGCATACCCGAGGGCGACCATCGGCCGCGCCACATCTGCGACCTTTGTCACGCGGTGCACTACCAGAACCCGCGCATCGTCAGCGGCTGCATTCCGGAGTGGCAGGGGCGGGTGCTGCTGTGCCGGCGCGCGATCGAGCCGCGCCGCGGCTGCTGGACGCTGCCGGCGGGCTTCATGGAGAACGGCGAAACCACCGAGGAAGCCGCCGCGCGCGAGACGCTCGAGGAAGCCAACGCCCGCGTCGAAGTACTGGCGCTGTACACGCTCTACAACTTGCCGCATATCAGCCAAGTGTACCTGATCCACCGCGCGCGCCTGCTCGATATCGGCTTCTCGGCCGGTGCCGAATCGCTCGAGGTGGCGCTGTTCGAGGAAGCCGGAATCCCCTGGGACGAACTGGCCTTTCCGACCGTGCGCGAGAGTCTGCACCACTTCTTCGAGGACCGCCGTACGGGGCGCTTCGGCTTGCACACCGGCACGATCGGACCGGCGCCCTGGCAGAAGCCCCCGGCCGAGGTCTGAGGTCCGGGTGTCGATGGTGGCCGCTCTATCCCCGCGCCTGCCGCCGCTGCGGCTCGCGCTGATCGCGGCGGCGAACTTCGCGCTGGCGCTGCTCGGTGGACTGTACGCGCTGGCGCCCGGTTACGTGATGCCGCTGTGGCCGCCGGCGGGGTTCGCGCTGGCGATGTGTCTGATCCACGGCCGCGGTGTCTGGCCGGCGATCTGGGGCGGTGCGTTCGCGTTCAACCTGTTTACCGCCTGGCGCATCGCCGCGATCAGCGGCGATGCGGGGCCGCTCGCGCTGCCGGCGGCGTTCGCGACCGGCTCGGTGCTGCAGATGCTCGCCGGTGCCTGGCTGGTGCGGCGCTTCTGCGGCGATCCGCCGCGGCTCGAACGCGAAAGCGAAGTGCTGCGCTTCATGCTGTTCGGCGGGCCGCTGGCGTGCGTGATCGCGCCGGGCATCGCGCTGGTGGCGCTGAAGCTCGGCGGCAGCGTGGGCGGCGAATCCGATCTGCTGGCGCTGACGGGGTTGTGGTGGTTCGGCGACAGCCTCGGCGTACTGCTGTTCGCGCCGCTGACGCTGGCCTGGTTCGCGCAGCCGGCGGCCGACTGGCGCGCGCGGCGGCGCGCGATCACGCTGCCGCTGGCGCTCGCGCTGGTGCTGGTCGCGATCCTGTTCCAGCGTGCCGAGGGCTGGGAGCGCGAGCGGATCGCGACCGAGCTGCAGCGTCGCGGCGAGACGCTGCTGTATGCGCTCGACCACGGCATGCGCGCCTACCTCGGCCAGTTGCACGCGCTGGCGAGCTTCGTCGCCAGTCAGCCCGAGCTCGACGCCGAGCGTTTCCGCATCTTCACCGACGGCGCGTTGGCGCAGTTGCATGGCATCCGCAGCCTGAGCTGGAGCGAATGCTTCGCCGGTGCGGCGCTCGAGCGCTACGAGGCCGAGGCGCGGCGCGAATTCCCCGACTACCGGGTCTTCGAGCCCGGTCCGGATGATCGCCGCGTCGCCGCACCGCTGCGCGACGAGTACTGCGTGGTGCGCTACGTCGCGCCGCTGGAAGCCAACCGCGCGGTGCTGGGGCATGATTTCGCCGCCAACCCCGATCGCCGCCGCCTGCTCGAGCGCGTACGCGACACCGGCGAAGCCGGTGCCACCGGCCGGCTGACGCTGGTGCAGGCGCGTGCGCTGGAGGCGACGGCGGTGCTGGTGTACCTGCCGGTCTACCGCGGCACCGGCGCCGCGCCGCCGGCGACGCTGGAGGCGCGCCGCGCGCAACTGCGCGGCATCGTCGCCGGCGTCTTCGGTTTCGGCGACGTGATCGCTTCGCTGCTCCCGGCCGAGCTGACGCAGCAGCTCGCCTGGCGCATCGTCGACGCCAGCGAGCCCGGTGCCGAAGCGCTGCTGTACGCTGCCGGCGAGGCCGCCGCCACAGGCAGGGCCGGTGTCGACCTGCCGGCCTGGCAGGCGGACTTCGACATGGCGGGGCGTACCTGGCGGCTCGAGGTGCGCTTCGCCGACGCCGACGCCGGGGTGGCGCTGGCGCGCAGCGGGTCGGCGTGGACGATCCTGTTCGGCGTGCTGCTGCTGTCGGCGCTGCTCGGCGCGCTGCTGTTCGGCATCGGCAGCCGCACGACCTGGGTCGAGCGGCGCGTCGCCGAGCGCACCGCCGCGCTCAGCGACGCCAACCGCCGGCTGCGCCACGAGATCGCCGAGCGCCAGCGCACGCAGGCCGAGCTCAGGCACGTCGCGCACCACGACGCGCTGACCGAACTGCCTAACCGGCGGCGCTTCCTCGAGCGGCTGCAAGCGGCGGTCGAGGGTGCGCGCCGCGGCGACCAGCGTTTCGCAGTGCTGTTCATCGACCTCGACCGCTTCAAGCACGTCAACGACAGCCTCGGTCACGCCGCCGGCGACGAGCTGCTGCGCGAAACCGCCGGCCGGCTGCGCGCGCAGCTGCGCGTCGAAGACCTGCTGGCGCGTCTCGGCGGCGACGAATTCGTGGTGCTGGCGCGGCTCGGGCGCGACGGCGACGCCGAGGCGATCGCCGCCAAGCTGCTGGCGGCGCTCGCGCGGCCGTTCCTGCTGCGCGGGCACGCGTTCTACCTGTCGGCGAGCATCGGCATCAGCCTGTTCCCGCTCGACGGCACCGAGCCGCAGACGCTGCTGCGCAACGCCGACACCGCGATGTACCGCGCCAAGGAGCGCGGCCGCGGCAACGCCCAGTTCTACACCGAGGCGCTGACCCGCGCCGCGACCGAGCGCGTGCGGCTCGAGAACGAGCTGCATCAGGCGCTGCGGCGCGGCGAATTCGCACTGCACTACCAGCCGCAGCTCGAGCTGGCGACGGGGCGCATCCACGGCTACGAGGCGCTGCTGCGCTGGAACCATCCCGAGCTCGGCGTGCTCGCGCCCGAGCGCTTCTTGCGCGCCGCCGAAGACAGCGGGCTGATCGTGCCGATCGGCGACTGGGTGGTCGAAGCCGCGTGCCGGCAGCTCGCGGCGTGGCGGCGTGCGGGGTATGCGACGCGGGTCGCGGTCAACGTCGCTGCGTCGCAGATCGCGCGTCCGCGCGAAGGGCAACCGGGTTTCGTCGACGTGGTGCTGGTGGCGCTCGCGCACGAAGCCCTGCCGGTCGAGTGCCTCGAGCTCGAGATCACCGAGAGCCTGCTGCTCGACGACTCCGAGCCGACGCACCGCGCGCTGTCGGCGCTGCACACCGCCGGGGTGCATCTGACGATCGACGATTTCGGCACCGGTTACTCGAGCCTGGGCTACCTCAAGCGCCTGCCGCTGAGGGGCCTGAAGATCGACCGCGGCTTCGTCCGCAATCTGCTCGACGATCCAGCCGACGCCGCGATCGCCCGCGCCAGCCTCGAGATGGCGCGCGGGCTGGGCATGCGCGTGACCGCCGAGGGTGTCGAGACTCGCGAGCAGCTCGACTGGCTGCACGCCCACGGCTGCGACTTCGCCCAGGGCTGGCTGATCGGCCGGCCGCAGCCGCCGGAGGCGCTCGAGCTGCCGCTGGCCGAGACGCGCCCGCACGACGGCTTCGTCTGAAGATTTCCAACATCATTCCGGCGACTCACCCCGGACCCCGATTCGGGGCCGGAATAATGTAGACGCCTTTTTATAGCATCATATTTATTGTCAAACACCCCCCACTCAACGGTAACGGTAAACCTGCAGCCCCGGCAGATACGCCTCGGTTTCGATGCGGCGGTCGGCACGCAGCAAGCGCCGACCGCGTGGATGCGGAGCGTCGGCTGGCTCGCCGTGCTCGGGCAGTGCCGCGCCGGACTCGAGCGGAAACAGCAGCGGCAGATGCACGCGCATCGCCTTGCGCATCTCGCCGTCGGGGGAGGGGAACACCAGATTGGCAACCACGTTCGGCGTCAGGTAACGCACGCGCGCGAGCATCTCGTCGGCGGGCAGTGCGGCGAGCCTGGCATGGTAGACCGCCTTGGCGGTGTGGTGATCGGGCAGCGCCTCGACCAGGCGCTGCGCATCGGCGACCGACAGGCGAACGATCGCGCGCGCGCGGCTGGTCCAGCTGAAGCCGACGCGCGCAGGCGCCGATTCGAGCACCGGCAGGTGACGGTAGGCTTGCGTCAGGTGCACACGGCCGAAGCCGCCGGCGGACATCGCCCGCGCCAGCCCCGGCTCGCGCGCATGCCAGGTCTCGAGCACTTCGGCGAGCAGTCGCTCGCGGCGCGTACTCGGACGGCCGCGCAGCTTCAGTGCCGCGGCTTTGAAGCCATCCTTGGCAGCGTTGGCTTGCACGGCGAGCGCGAGCGTTTCCGTCGAGCAGCCGAGCAGGCCCAGGCAACTGGTCGTCACACGGCCGTCGCCTTCGTGCCGGTACCAGATGTCGGCCAGCGCCTCGGCGGCTTGCGCCCGTGGTGCCTCGCCGGCGCCGGCGAGCCAGCAGCCGCGCGGCGCATCGTCACGCACTGCCGCGCTGACCGCGGCGAGCGCCGCAGCCAGCGCATGGAAGGCTTCGAGCAGTTCGAGGCGCAGCAGGCGATCGTCGCTCACGCGGGTTTCTGACTTTTTAACTGTCATTGATATAGCATCATATTTTCAAGAACAACCAAAACCCGCAAGCGCAAAGCTCACACCCACACCAGTCCACCGAGAAACCAGCAACTCAGCCCGACAACCCGCAAGCACCTCGGCATGCGCGAGCGCAGCGGCTTCGGCCACCCCCCAGCAACCACTCACGGCATAAACCCGTGCCGAGCGGACGCTCAGCCGCTCGACATACGCATTCAGCGTCACCGCCGGATAAAAGGCCACAGGGACGCCGAGCGTTTCGGCGTACACGAGCAGACCCGCCTCGTCGGCCTTCAGCGCGAGACTAGCGAGCGCGGTAAGGCAAGCAGGGCGGAGAGCACGGCTGGCGAGCGCTGCGGCAGCCAGTTCGGCGATGGCTTCGGCCGGGCAACCGCGCGCGCAGCCGATACCGGCGACGTAGACCGGCTGCGCGCGGGTTCGCATGCGGGCAGGCTTCAGGCGCGCAGGCGGGTCCAGGCCCAGGCACTGGCGATGCCGAGCAGCAGCCAGAACGCGGCGTTGGTCAGCGCGGTCGCAAGCACGAACTGCCGCTGCAGCGCCTCGGGAGCGAGGCTGGAGTGGTAGGCCGGCTCGGGGGCGCCGAGCAGATGCGGTGCGGCGAGCAGTGCCAGTCCGGCGAGCTTCAGCGACCAGCCGCCCTTGACCAGCAGCCACAGCCCCGGTGCCGAGCACGCCACCGTCAACAGCCACCAGCCCTGACGGTCGAACAGATTCGCCGCCAGCGTGCCGGGTAACTCGGGCGGCAAGCCGAGGCTCGGCGCGACGAAGAACACCGCGTAGCCGGCCGCCCCCCAGCGCAAGCCGCGCCGCCAGTCGACCGTATCGCCGAGCAGCGAATACGCGCCGGCGAGCAGCAGCGCGAAGCCGACCGCGGTGACGACGTTCGCTGCCAGCGTCGAGACCAGCCGCGGCCAGCCGTCGCCCGGCGCCCAGCCCTGATCGTCTTCGTGCTGATGCTCGACCGCGTGCGCGACCGGCGCTTGCGGCTGTCCGGTCGTCGGTGTCAGCCCGGTCTCGTAGGTCTCCGCCTCGAGGATCAGCGGCACGACGCGCAGGGCCTGCAGCCCGGTCAGCACCAGGCCGACCAGCACGCCGGCGAGCCCGGCAGCGAGCAGGATGCGGCGCAACATCGACGAGGGCCTCAGTGGCACGGGAAGGCCGCCGAATGGCGGGTGTCGTGCGCGGCGTTGTGCAGCGCGGCCTGCGGCGCGAAACCCGCGAAATACAGCAGTGCACCGCCGAGCACGGCGGCGGCGACCGCGGGCAACAGGCGCGCAGTGGCAGCGCGCGACAGCGTCAGGGCATGGAGCATGGTTTCGGGCCTCCTCGGGTCAGCGCGGGGGAGGAGGGGGACCGGGGGCACGGCGGACAAGGCCCCGCCGCGCGACCGGCCTTCCCCGCCCACCGCAGGTTGGCACAGCATCGCTCCGGCCGGTCTCCGGGCTCGCGAACCGCAGGGGTGTCCTGCGGCGGATCGCCTTCCCGCGTCGCTGGAGACGGCGGTGGCTGGAGTGATCCCTTGCTCGCTTACCGTTGCGGGGGCAGCGTCGGATTCGCACCGACTTCCCGTTGAACCCGCGGCTGGGCGCGGGCACCTGAGCGCTTTTCACGGTGGCCGAGCCGATGCACCTTGTCAACCGCGTTGACCGAACTCGCACGCTGCCGCTAGCATCCGCGACGCCGGAGGTCCCCCGAAAGCGTGGGGCCCAGAGGGAACGCGGTGCGAATCCGCGGCTGCCCCCGCAACTGTGAGCGGCGAGCCCGTCACCGATCACGCCACTGGCGCAGCGCGCCGGGAAGGCGGTGGCGGACGCCCGAGCCGCGAGCCAGGAAACCTGCCTGCGGCGCACGATCCAGACACCGGGCGGGGCGCCCCGGCGGACGGAGCCGCGCCCCGCCCGGCGCCCGCTCCACCGCCCGAGTCCTCCGCCCCCGGCGCGGAGGGCGCATCGATGCAGTACAAGCTCCCGGTGACGGTGGTCACCGGCTTCCTCGGCAGCGGCAAGACCACGCTGCTGCGCCACCTGCTCGAGCATGCCGGGGGCCGCCGCATCGCGGTGATCGTCAACGAATTCGGCGAGCTCGGCATCGACGGCGAGATCCTCAAGGGGTGCGGCCTCGGCTGCGACGAGGACGACGGCGCCGCAGGCCGGCTCTACGAGCTCGCCAACGGCTGCCTGTGCTGCACGGTGCAGGAAGCGTTCTATCCGGTGATGCAGACGCTGGTCGCGCGCCGCGCCGAGCTCGACCACGTGCTGATCGAGACCTCGGGGCTGGCGCTGCCCAAGCCGCTGGTGCAGGCCTTCCAGTGGCCCGAGATCCGCACCGCGTGCACCGTCGACGCGGTGATCACCGTGGTCGACGGCCCGGCGGTCGCCGCGGGGCTGTTCGCCGCCAGCCCGCAGGCGGTCGATGCGCAGCGCCGCGCCGACCCGAACCTCGACCACGAGTCGCCGCTCGCCGAGCTGTTCGAAGACCAGCTCGCCTGCGCCGACCTGGTGGTGCTGAACAAGACCGACCTGCTCGACCCCGACCGGCTCGCGGACTTGCGTGCCACACTGGCCGCTGGCCTGGCCGCGCAAGTCAAGATCGTCGAGGCGGCGCACGGCCGGCTCGCGCCCGCGGTGCTGCTCGGCCTCGAAGCCGCCGCCGAAGCGGCGATCGACGCGCGCCGCACGCACCACGACGCGGAAGACGAAGACCACGACCACGACGCCTTCGACTCGATCGTGGTCGAGCTGCCCGAGGCCGAGGAAACACCGCTGCTCGAGGCGCTGAAGGGGGTGGTCGCCGAGCATGCGGTGCTGCGCGCCAAGGGCTTCGTCGCGGTGCCGGGCAAGCCGATGCGGCTGTTGGTGCAGGGCGTCGGCACGCGCTTCGATCGCCACTATGACCGCCGCTGGGCCATCGACGAGGCGCGCCGCACGCGTCTGGTGCTGATCGGCCAGCAGCTCGACGCCGCCGCGATCGGTGCGCGGCTGCTCGCCGCTTGCACCGTCGCGGCGTAGCCGGACCGAAGGCGAAATCGGGGGCCAGATGCGCGTTTCCGGGTTACGCTTCGCTCGCCCGAACTGCCGGACGAGGACCATGCGTCAAGCCGCCTGCTGTCTTGCCGCGCTGCTCGCGTGCGCCGTCGCGCGCGCCGACATCGTCTACGATGCCCGGCTGAAAGCCTGGGTCGACGCGCACGGCGTGTGCAGCACGTGCACGCCGGCCGCGGGCTTCCCGAACCCGCCGGCGATCAGGGATGGCTGGTACTACGACCCGGTGCACCGCGCCTGGCGCGACGCACAGGGCCACCGCTGCCCCGACGCCGAGTGCGCGCCGGCGCGCGGCTTCCCGGTGCAGCCCTACCCCCCGGCCAGCCCCCCCGAGGCGGGCACCGACGAGCCGGCCTGGCTGAAGCGCATGCTGGCGCACGAGCGCGCCGAAGTCCTGTGCGGCCAGGCGGTGCTCGGGCAGGCGCGCGGCAAGTACGCCGGCGCCGACAAGGTGCTGTTCGATTCGACGCCGCTGTTCCGCAAGCCGCAGCTCGTCGCCACCGGCTCGGTGCGCAGCCAGGGTGGCTGGACCGCGTTCAGGCTCGAGTGCCGGCTCGACGCGGCGCTGCGCAAGCCGGTGTCGGTCAGGCTCGACTGGGGCGAGACCCGCGGCTTCGGCGGGCCGGATGCCGTACCGATGCCGGGCAAACCCGGCCGGAGTGACTGATGCACTTGCTGCAAGCCAAACCGGGCGGCTTCACCGCAGCCGAGGGCATCGTCGACCTCGGCCAGAGTCCGGGCGAGCTGGTGATCCTGTCGGCTGCCGACTCGGAGCTGGCGCTGCTGGCGCACGCGGTCGAGGCGCTGCCCGAAGGCTATCCGGCGGTGCGGCTGGCGAGCCTGCTCGCGCTGCGCGCGCACGCCTCGGTCGACCTGTACGAAGATTCGGTGCTGCGCCATGCGCGCGGCGTGGTGTGCGTGCTGCTCGGTGGCGCCGACTACTGGGCCTACGGCGTCGAGCGGCTCGAGGCGCTGGCGCGCGAGCGGAGCATCCGGTTGGCGCTGGTGCCCGGCGACGATGCCGAAGACCCGACACTGCTTGCGCGTGCCAGCGTGCCGCCGCAAGAGGCGCGGCGGATCTGGCGCTACCTGCGCGAAGGCGGGCCTGCCAATGCACGCGCGCTGCTCGACTTCCTCGCCGCGCGCTGGTTCGACCGAGACGTGGCGTGGGCCGAGCCTTCGCCCTTGCCGCGCGTCGCCGTACACCACCCGCGCCATGCGCGCGCCGGGCTGGCACACTGGCGCGCCGAGTGGGCCCCGGGGGCGCCGGTCGCAGCGCTGCTGTTCTACCGGGCGCACCTGCAGGCCGGCAACACCGCCGCCTTCGACGCCTTCGCCGAGCACCTGGCTGCAGCCGGGCTGAACCCGCTCCCCATCGCGGTGGCTTCGCTGAAAGACCCGGCCTGCCTGGCCGAGGTCGAGGCGCTGCTCGAGGAATCCCGGGTCGCGCTGATCCTCAACGGCACCGGCTTCGCGATGGGCTCACCGGCCGCGCCGCAGGCGCGCGCCTTCGCGCGCGACGTGCCGGTGCTGCAGCCGATCTTCGCCGGCCAGACCGAGGACGACTGGCGCCAGCACCCGCGCGGACTGTCGCCGAGCGACCTGGCGATGCAGATCGCGCTGCCCGAGGTCGACGGGCGCATCATCACGCGCCCGGTCAGCTTCAAGGGCGTGCTCGGACGCAGCCAGCGCGCCGAGATCGACGTGGTCGGCTACGTGCCGAACCCCGAGCGGATGGACTTCGTCGCGCAGCTGGCGCAGCGCTGGGCGGTGCTGGCCGAGAAACCGAACGCGGACAAGCGCGTCGCGCTGGTGCTGGCCAACTACCCGACGCGCGACGGGCGGCTCGGCAACGGCGTCGGGCTCGACACCCCGGCGTCGACGGTCGCGATCCTGCGCGCGCTGCGCGGCGCCGGCTACCCGCTCGAAGACCTGCCGGCGGACGGGGGCGAGCTGATGGCGCGGCTGCGCGTCGGCGTCACCAACGATCCCGACGGGCTGTACGCGCGCCCGGCCTTTCAGAGCCTCGCGCTCGCCGATTACCTCGCGGCGTTCGCGCGCCTGCCGGCCGCCTGCCAGACGGCGGTGCGGGCGCGCTGGGGCGAACCCTGCGACGACCCGCACTTTCGCGACGGGCGGCTGGCGGTTGCCGGCATCCGCTGCGGCGCGACCTTCGTCGGCGTGCAGCCGGCGCGCGGCGACCCCCTCGACCCGGCGGCGAGCTACCACGACCCCGACCTGGTGCCGCCACACGGCTACTTGGCGTTCTATGTCTGGCTGCGCGAGGTGTACCGCTGCGATGCCGTGGTGCACGTCGGCAAGCACGGCAACCTCGAGTGGCTGCCGGGCAAGGGCGTCGGGCTGTCGCAGGACTGCTGGCCCGATGCGGTGTTCGGTCCGCTGCCCAACGTCTGTCCGTTCATCGTCAACGACCCCGGTGAGGGCGCGCAAGCCAAGCGCCGCGCGCAGGCGGTGATCGTCGACCACCTGATCCCGCCGCTGACGCGCGCCGAGACCTACGGCCCGCTGCGCGAGCTCGAGCGCCTGGCCGACGAGTACTACGAGGCGGTCGACGTCGATGCGCGCCGCGCCGCGCTGCTGCGCGGCGAGATCCTCGACCGGGCGCGCGCGCTGCACCTCGACCGCGAGCTGGCGCTGGCGAGCGACGGCGATGCGGCGCTGGTGCGGATCGACGCCTACCTGTGCGAACTGAAGGAATCGCAGATCCGCGACGGACTGCACGTGTTCGGCACTTCGCCCGCAGGCGAGCAGCGCCTCGACACGCTGCTGGCGCTGGCGCACGCGCCGCACGCCGACGGCAAGGGCCGCAACGCCAGCCTGATCCGCGCGCTGGCGCGCGCACTGGGCTTGCCGGCGGACTACGATCCGCTGAGCGCCGACCCGGCCGAGCCCTGGACCGGTCCGCGCCCGGCGGCGCTGGTCGACGCCACACCCGGCGCCTGGCGCAGTGCCGGCGACACCCGCGAGCGGCTCGAGCTGCTGGCGCGAGCTCTGCTCGCGCGTGAGGCGGGAGGCGGGAGGCGCGAGGAGATATGCACCTCACCCCTCACCCCTCACCCCTCACCCGAACTCGAGGCCGTGCTCGAGCGCGTCAGCCGCGACATCGCCCCCGCACTCGACGCCTGCGGCGATGCCGAGCTCGCCGCCGTGCTCGCCGCGCTCGACGGTCGCTTCGTGCCGCCGGGGCCCAGCGGCGCGCCGAGCCGCGGCCGGCTCGACGTGCTGCCGACCGGGCGCAACTTCTACTCGGTCGACGTGCGCGCGGTGCCGACGCCGACCGCGTGGCGCCTCGGCTGGGCCTCGGCCGCGGCCTTGCTCGAGCGCCATCTGCACGACCACGGCGACTGGCCGCGCCGGCTCGGCTTGTCGGTCTGGGGCACGGCGACGATGCGCACCGGCGGCGACGACATCGCCCAGGCGCTGGCGCTGCTCGGCGTGCGCCCGGTGTGGACGCCGGGCGGCGAGCGCGTCGCTGACTTCGAGATCCTGCCGCTCGAGCTGCTCGACCGGCCGCGGATCGACGTGCTGCTGCGCGTGTCGGGCTTCTTCCGCGACGCCTTCGCCAACGTCATCAAGCTGTTCGACGCCGCGGTGCAGGCGGTCGCCGCGCTCGACGAGCCGGACGATTCGAACCCGATCCGCGCGCGTGTGCGCCGCGACACCGAAGCCGGCCTCGAAGCGGGGCTGACGCTGGACGCCGCGCGCCGCCGCGCCGGCTGGCGCGTGTTCGGCGCCAAGCCCGGCGCTTACGGCGCAGGTCTGCAGGGACCGATCGCCGAGCGCCACTGGGAGACGCGCGAAGACCTGGCCGCGGCGTACGTCAACTGGGGCGGCTACGCCTACGGCCAGCACGACGAGGGCAGCTCGGCGCACGACACCTTCCGCGCGCGGCTGGCCGGGCTCGAGGCGGTGCTGCACAACCAGGACAACCGCGAGCACGACATCCTCGACTCGGACGATTACTACCAGTTCCAGGGCGGGATGATCGCCGCCGTCGAGACCCTGGCCGGCCGACGCGTCGCCGGCTACCATGCCGACCACAGCCTGCCCGAGGCGCCGCGCGTGCGCACGCTGAAGGAAGAGCTGGCGCGCGTGGTGCGCGCCCGCGCGCTGAACCCGAAGTGGATCGCCGGCATCAAGCGCCACGGCTACAAGGGCGCCTTCGAGCTCGCTACGACCGTCGACTGCCTGTTCGCCTTCGACGCGACCACGCACCTGGTCGAGGATTACCAGTACGCGGGGATCGCCGAGGCTTACCTGTTCGACTCCGATACCCGTAGCTTCCTGCAGGCGCACAACCCCGACGCGCTGCGCGAGCTCGCCGAGCGCCTGCTCGAAGCGGCACAGCGTGGGCTGTGGCAAGAACCCGGCGACTACGCCGCCAGGCTCGAAGACCTGCTGCTCGAAGCCGAGCGCGGGCTGGAGCAGGGCGGGTGAACCGCTCCACCGGATCTGTGCTGGAGGGACGCTGATGCATTTTCCCCTGGCCGCGATCGTCGGCCACGACGAGCTCAAGCTGGCGCTGTACCTGGCGGCGGTCGATCCGAAGCTCGGTGGCGTCTTGATCGAGGGGCCGCGCGGCATGGCCAAGACCACGCTCGCCCGCGGCCTGGCCGAGCTGCTGCCCGAGGCGCGCTTCGTGACGCTGCCGCTGGGGGCGAGCGAAGAGCGCGTGACCGGTTCGCTCGACCTCGAGCGCGCCCTCGGCGAGGGCCGCGTCGCTTTCCGTCCCGGGCTGTTGAGCGATGCCGACAACGGCGTGCTGTACGTCGACGAAGTCAACCTGCTGCCCGACCACCTGGTCGACCTGCTGCTCGACGCCGCCGCCTCGGGCGTCAACGTGGTCGAGCGCGATGGCGTGTCGCACCGCCACGCGGCGCGCTTCGTGCTGGTCGGTACGATGAACCCCGACGAAGGCGAGCTGCGCCCGCAGCTACTCGACCGCTTCGGGCTGGCGGTCGCGCTCGAAGGCGCCCCCGACCCGGCGGCGAGGATCGAGATCGTGCGCCGCCGGCTGGCCTTCGACGCCGACCCCGAGGCGTTTCGCGCCGTGTGGCGCGGCGCGCAGACGCTGCTGGCCGAGCGCATCGTCGCGGCGCGCGCCGCGCTGGCGTCGATCCCGATCGAGGCGCCCGCGCAGCGCGAGGTCGCCGAGCGCTGTCATGCCGCCGGGGTCGAGGGCGTGCGCGCCGACCTGACGATGCTGCGCGCGGCGCGCGCGCACG
>JBDHRG010000100.1:0-14951 GCA_039807445.1 Candidatus Competibacteraceae bacterium | reverse complement strand
CAAAGATCCCCACCCACCGAACCCCCACGGCTCGGCACAGCGCGCATCCTACACGCCACTCCACCCGGCAAGCCCACGCGGTCCGTCTCCAAACCCCTTCTCGAACCACCCACCGGAGCACTCCGACGCTGCACAGCCTCCCTCAACTGAGGTCAAGCTTGCACCGCGCTCTTCTGTTCTTCACCACATCAACCAAATCGGCTTCAGCGTGCGAAGAATGACTATCTTATCAACTATGCCTCGAATGTCAACAGCTCTTGTGACGGTCCAGTGCGAGCGGCGGCGTACGAGGACGTCGACCATGCCGATGCAAGCGGCTGACTACCCTAGCCGATAGCTGCCCCCTGAGCCGCGGACACCCTCGATGAGGCCGTGTTTGCGCAATTTCGTAAACAACTGCTCGAGAATACGGCAATGAACTCTCTCGGCAGCGCGAGATGTCGGTCAGCGTCACAGGCTCCAGCGGATCATGGATTGCCTGTCACATTGCGCCAATGGCCATGCCCCTGGCGCAAGCAATAGCCGAGCCACTTGTAGAAGAAGCGACTGACGTGCCAGCGCTCGCGCAGCGGGCTCGCTTCGAGCAGCTCATGGGATCCGAACGCCGGCCAGTGGCGCAGGTGCGCCACCATGACTTCGGCGAGCCGCGCATCGTGATAGATGCGTACTAGCACATCCGGTTCGTCGACCACCATGCCGTCGCGCACGAAACGGTAGGTCAGCCCGAGTTCGCTGGTGAAGCGAAAGCGCTCGCGCACCGCCAGATGCAGGTCGAGCGCTCCCTCCGCGCCCGATACCCAGCGGGTGCCCTGCTCCGGCATCGCCGGGATCAGGCGGCGGAGCATCATATAGTTACGTTCATACAGGTCCATCAGCCCGGCGAAGCTGCCAGGCCGCGGATCGAGCCCGGGATGGGGCTTGCAACTGTGCAGGAGCTTGGGCGTCATGCGGCGGCGGGAACGGGCGGGAAAGCTGTCTGGCGGGAATCTACAAACAGCAGAAACCACGATGTGAAAAAAGGGAAAGGCTTTCGCCGCAGAGCAGCAAAATCCAATTTCCCGGCCACTGACCGCACATTATAATCGCCGCACTCGAAGCCATGCACTTGCCTGGAAAGGTGCAGGCGATCGAGCCGGCATCGGATGTGCGTTACACGGACGCTACACCGCTGCCCACCGCCGGACACCGACCCCGGCTGGCGATGCCCTCGGGGGTGGCATCGTCGAGGCCCGGCCTTGGCCACGCCGTGCCCTGTCGCCGGCAAGCCTCCTTCGATCATGACTGAATGTTGTCTGTTGAACCGGTAAGGGGAACGACTTTGGCAGAGTACGTGCTTTGGTTTGAAACGCTCGGCATGGGAGACGTCGACCGCGTCGGTGGCAAGAACGCCTCCCTCGGTGAGATGATCAGCCATCTGTCGGCGGCCGGCGTCCAGGTGCCGGGCGGCTTCGCGACCACGGCCGCGGCCTTCTGGGAGTTCCTGACGGTCAACGGCCTGATCGAGAAGATCAACGCCGAGCTGGCCAAGCTGGACATCGAAGATGTCGACGCACTGGCCGAGACCGGCGCACGCGTGCGCCAGTGGGTGGTCGACGCGCCGTTCCAGCCGGCGCTGCTGGAGGCGATTACTGCAGCGTACCGCAAGATGGAGGCCGACAGCGGCGTCGATATCTCGGTCGCGGTGCGCTCCTCGGCGACCGCCGAAGACTTGCCCGACGCATCCTTCGCCGGCCAGCAGGAAACCTTCCTGAACGTGCGCGGCCTCGACCATGTGCTGACTGCGATCAAGCACGTGTTCGCGTCGCTCTACAACGACCGCGCGATCGCCTACCGCGTGCACCACGGCTTCGAGCACAGCGAAGTCGCGCTGTCGGCCGGCATCCAGCGTATGTGCCGCTCGGACGTCGGTGCCGCCGGCGTAATGTTCACGCTCGACACCGAATCGGGCTTCGACGAGGCGGTGTTCATCACCGCGTCGTACGGCCTCGGCGAAACCGTGGTGCAGGGGGCGGTGAACCCCGACGAATTCTACGTGCACAAGCCGACGCTGCGCGCCGGCCGCCCGGCGATCCTGCGCCGCAACCTCGGCGGCAAAGCCATCAAGATGGTCTACAGCGACGAGAGGGCTGCGGGCCGCAGCGTCAAGACCATCGACGTGCCGCAGCCCGAGCGTCGCAAGTTCTCGCTGAGCGACGCCGAGGTCGAAGCCCTGGCTCGCCAGGCACTGATCATCGAGAGCCACTACGGCCGCCCGATGGACATCGAATGGGGTCGCGACGGCATCGACGGCAAGCTCTACATCCTGCAGGCACGCCCGGAGACGGTGAAGAGCCGCGCCGATTCGCAGGTGATGCAGCGCTACCAGTTGTCGCACCGCTCCGAAGTGCTTGCCACCGGCCGCTCGATCGGCCAGCGCATCGGCTCGGGCACCGTGCGCATCATCCATGACGTCAAGGAAATGGCGCGGGTGCAGCCCGGCGACGTGCTGGTCACCGACATGACCGACCCCGACTGGGAGCCGATCATGAAGCGCGCTTCGGCGATCGTCACCAACCGCGGCGGGCGCACTTGCCACGCGGCGATCATCGCGCGCGAGCTGGGTATTCCGGCCGTGGTCGGCTGCGGCAACGCCACCGACGTGATCCGCGACGGCATGGAAGTCACGGTTTCTTGCGCCGAGGGCGACACCGGCTACATTTACCAGGGCCTGATCGACTTCGACGTCAAGGAGATCAGCCTCGATGCGATGCCCGAACTGCCGTTCAAGATCATGATGAATGTCGGCAACCCGGACCGCGCCTTCGACTTCTCCCGTCTGCCGAACGCCGGCGTGGGGCTGGCGCGCCTCGAGTTCATCATCAACCGCATGATCGGCGTGCACCCGAAGGCGCTGCTGAACTACGACAAGCTGCCTGCCGACCTGAAGACGCGCGTCGATGCCCAGATCGCCGGCTACGCCTCCCCGGTCGATTTCTACGTCGACAAGCTCGCCGAAGGCATCGCCACGCTGGCCGCGGCCTTCGCGCCGAAACCGGTGATCGTGCGCATGTCGGACTTCAAGTCCAACGAGTACGCCAATCTGATCGGCGGCTCGCTGTACGAGCCCGACGAAGAGAACCCGATGCTCGGCTACCGTGGCGCCTCGCGCTATATCTCCGAGAGCTTCCGCGACTGCTTCGAACTCGAGGTCCGCGCGCTGAAGAAGGTGCGCGAGATCATAGGCCTGACCAACGTCCAGGTCATGATCCCGTTCGTGCGCACGCTCGATGAAGCCGCCCAGGTCGTCGAGCTGCTCGCGGCCAACGGCCTCAAACGCGGCGAGAACGGCCTGAAGCTGATCATGATGTGCGAGCTGCCCTCGAACGCGCTGCTCGCCGAGGAGTTCCTCGAGTACTTCGACGGCTTCTCGATCGGCTCGAACGACCTGACCCAGCTGACGCTGGGCCTGGACCGCGACTCGGGGCTGATCGCGCACCTGTTCGACGAGCGCAACCCGGCGGTCAAGAAGCTGCTGCACCTGGCGATCCAGGCCTGCCGCAAGCAGGGCAAGTACATCGGCATCTGCGGCCAGGGCCCCTCGGATCACCCGGACCTGGCCAAGTGGCTGATGGACCAGGGTATCGACAGCGTCTCGCTGAACCCCGACAGCGTGGTCGAGACCTGGCTGTACCTGGCCGACGAAAAGGTCTGATCACGGCTCGCGTCTGAGGCCGGAGTTCCCTCCCGGCCTCCCTGCGAACTCCCCGCCCAAACCCGCCCTGCACTGCGAGGGCGGGTTTTTCATGCCCGGATCCGGGAACTTCCCTGAACGTATTCCGTTCTCTGATAGGATTTTGCAATCGACCGGTGCCACGCTGGCGAGCTTCGCGCGCGAGCTCAGGACGTCACGGCGCCGTCGGCCATCCACCTCTCGCACCGAGGCACGATGACGCTCGCCCTGATCGTTCTCCTCCCCCTGCTTGGCGCTTTGCTGCCATCCCGGCTCGAGCGCCACAGCCGTAGCGTCTCGGCCTGGGGTGCGGCCGTGGTCGCCGGGCTTGCCGCGCTGCTGCTGCTGAGCCAGACGCCGGCCGTGCTGGCCGGACAGGTCCTCGTCGCCGGATGGCCATGGCTGCCAGCCGCCGGGCTGGCTCTGGCTTTCCGCCTCGACGGGCTGGGGCTGCTGTTCGCCGGGCTGGTGCTCGGCATCGGTCTGCTGGTGATCCTGTACGCGCGCTACTACCTGTCGCCGCGCGATCCGATGGGGCGTTTCTACGCTTTCCTGCTGCTGTTCATGGGCGCGATGCTGGGCGTGGTGCTTGCGGAGAACCTGCTGCTGCTAGTGGTGTTCTGGGAGCTGACCAGCCTCAGTTCCTTCCTGCTGATCGGTTACTGGAAGCACCAGCAGCAGGCGCGCCAGGGGGCGCGGCTGGCGCTGACGGTCACCGCCGCCGGCGGGCTGTGTCTGCTCGCGGGCGTGCTGCTGCTCGGGCGGATCGCCGGCAGTTTCGAGCTGAGCACGGTGCTCGCCAGCGGCGCGCGCATCCAGGCCGACCCACGCTACCCGGCGGCGCTGGTGCTGATCCTGCTCGGCGCCTTCACCAAATCGGCGCAGTTCCCGTTCCACTTCTGGCTGCCGCACGCGATGGCGGCACCGACCCCGGTCAGCGCCTATCTGCACTCGGCGACCATGGTCAAGGCCGGCGTGTTCCTGCTGGCGCGCCTGTATCCGGCGCTGGCCGGAACCGAACTGTGGTTCTGGCTGGTCGCCGGCACCGGCCTGGCGACGCTGCTGCTGTCGGCGGCGGTGGCGCTGTTCAAGCACGACCTCAAGGGCCTGCTCGCCTACTCGACTACCAGCCACCTCGGGCTGATCACGCTGCTGTTCGGCCTCGGCACTCCGCTCGGCGCGGTCGCTGGCACCTTCCACATCATCAACCACGCGACCTTCAAGGCTTCGCTGTTCATGGCCGCCGGCATCATCGACCACGAGGCCGGCACGCGCGACATGCGCCGCCTGGCCGGGCTGTGGCGCTTCATGCCGCAGACCGCGGCGCTGGCGATGGTCGCGGCCGCGGCGATGGCCGGGGTGCCGCTGCTGAACGGCTTCCTCAGCAAGGAGATGTTCTTCGCCGAGACGGTCGACTTCACCGCGCGGCTCGGCCTGCTCGGCTGGCTGCTGCCGGCGCTGGCGACGCTGGCCGGGGTGTTCTCGGTGGCGTACTCGCTGCGCTTCATCCACGACGTGTTCTTCAACGGCGAGCCGCACGGCCTGCCTAGGACCCCGCACGAGCCGCCGGCCTGGATGAAGCTGCCGATCGGAATCCTGGTCGCGCTGTGCCTCGCGGTCGGCACCGTGCCGGCGCTGACGGTGGCGCCACTGCTCGCGATCGCCGCCGGCGCGGTGCTCGGCGGCGAGCTGCCCGCCTACAGCCTGGCGATCTGGCACGGCGTCAACGCCCCCCTGCTGATGAGCCTGACCGCGCTCGCCGGCGGGGTGCTGGTGTACGCGATCCGCGCGCCGCTGACGCGCTTCCACGACAGCCACTGGATCCGTCTCGACGGGCGCCGCGGCTTCGAGCGCGCGCTGCGCACGCTGAGCCTCGCCTGCGAGCGCCTCACCGCGCGGCTCGAGAACGGCTCGCTGCCCCGCTACGCCGCGATCACCGTCGCCGCCGCGGTGGCGCTCGGCGCCCTGCCCTTCGTCCGCGCCGGCGGCCTGGGGGGCCCGCTCGCGTCGGCGCCGCTCGACGCGGCCACCGCCGGCGGCGCGCTCCTGCTGATGCTCACCGCGCTCGCGACCACCCTGCTGCAGCGCCTGCGCCTGCTGGCGCTGATCTTCGCCGGCGCCGCCGGCCTGTTGGTCGCGCTCGCCTTCGCGCGCTTCTCCGGGCTCGACCTGGCGCTGACCCAGATCGCGGTCGAGGCGGTGACGCTGGTGCTGCTGCTGCTCGCGCTGCACCTGCTCCCCGCCCGCGCGCCGATCGACACGCGCGGTCCCCGGCGGCTGCGCGACGGCCTGGTCGCGACGGCGGCCGGCATCGGCGCCGGCGGACTGTGCTGGGCGGTGCTGAGCCGCCCCTACACCAGCATCGCGCCGTACTTCCTCGAGAACGCGGTGCCCGGCGGCGGCGGCGCCAATGCGGTCAACGTGATCCTGGTCGACTTCCGCGGCTTCGACACCCTGGGCGAGATCACCGTGCTCGGCATCGCCGCGCTCGGCATCGCCGCCTTGCTCGAGGGGCTGAGGCTCGCGCCGCCGGCGTGCGACCCTGACGGCCGCCCGTGGTCGGCCGACCGCCACCCGCTGATCCTCGCGACGATCGCTCGGCCGCTGCTGCCGCTGGCGCTGCTGGTCGCCGCCTTCGTGTTCCTGCGCGGCCACAATCTGCCGGGCGGGGGCTTCGTCGCGGCGCTGATCACCGCGCTCGCGCTGGTGGTGCAGTACCTCGCCGGCGGGCTCGTCTGGACCGATGCGCGCCTGCACCTGCGCGCGCCGGCGCTGATCGCCGCGGGTCTGGCGGTCGCCGGGCTGACCGGGCTGGCCAGCTTCGCCTTCGGCCACCCCTTCCTGAGCTCGAGCTTCGCCCACGTCGAGCTGCCGCTGCTCGGTGAGCTCGAGCTGGCCAGCGCGATGGGCTTCGACCTCGGCGTATACCTGACCGTGGTCGGTGTCGTGCTGCTGATCCTCGGACGCCTGGGCCGCAGCGCCCAGGCCGGCACGGAGACCACCTGATGGAGATGCTGTTCTCGCTGACCGTGGGCGTCCTGAGCGCCTGCGGCGTGTTCCTGGTGCTGCGCGCACGTACCTTCGCGGTGGTGCTGGGGCTGACGCTGCTGTCCTACGCCGTCAACCTGTTCCTGTTCGCCGCGGGCCGGCTAGCCAGCGGCGCCGCGCCGATCATCCGCGGGCCCGGCCCCTATGCCGACCCGCTGCCGCAGGCGCTGGTGCTGACCGCGATCGTGATCGGCTTCGGCATGACCGCCTTCCTGGTGGTGCTGGCGCTGCGCCTGCGTGCCGAGACCGGCCACGACCATGTCGACGCGCGGGAGGACGCATGAGCCCGGACCACTGGCTGATCGCGCCGGTGCTGCTGCCCTTCGCCGCCGGCATCGCGCTGCTCGCGGCCGGCCGCCTCGGCCTCGGATTCCAGCGCAAGCTCGGGCTCGCCGCCGCCGCCGCCGGCCTCGCGCTCGCCGCCAAGCTGCTGCTCGCCGCCTCGGGCGGGGACATCGCGACTTACGCGCTCGGCGGCTGGCCGGCCCCGTTCGGCATCGGCCTGGTGCTCGACCGCCTCGGCGCGCTGATGCTCGCCGTCGCCGCCGCGATCGCGCTCGGCGCGCTCGCGCACGCCTGCACGCGCGGCGACGACGCCCACGGCGCCTTCTTCCATCCGCTGTTCCAGTTCCAGCTGATGGGGCTCAACGGCGCCTTCCTGACCGGCGACCTGTTCAACCTGTTCGTGTTCTTCGAGGTGCTGCTGATCGCCTCGTACGGCCTGCAGCTGCACGGCGGCGGCGCGCGCCGCGCGCGCGCCGGGCTGCGCTACGTGGTGCTGAACCTGCTCGGCTCGGCGCTGTTCCTGATCGCGCTGGGCACGCTGTACGGCATCGCCGGCACGCTGAACCTCGCCGACCTGGCGGTGCGCTTCGCCGCGCTCGAGGCTTCGCAGCGCATCCCGCTCGAGGCCGCGGCGGGGCTGCTGCTGGTCGTGTTCGGACTGAAGGCGGCGCTCGCGCCGCTGCACCTGTGGCTGCCCGAAACCTACGCGCGCGCGCCGGGCGCGGTCGCGGCGCTGTTCGCGGTGATGACCAAGGTCGGCGCCTACGCGATCCTGCGCGTGTTCCCGCTCGGCTTCGGCCCGGACGCCAACCCGGTCGCCCCCTGGCTGCTGCCGCTCGCGCTCGCCACCCACGCGCTCGGCGTGATCGGCGCGCTCGCCGCCGCCGAGTTGCGCCGCCTGCTCGCCTGGCTGGTGGTCGCTTCGGTCGGCACGCTGCTCGCCGCCGTGGGGCTGTTCAGCGAAGCCGGCATCGCCGCGGCGCTGGTGTACCTGGTGCACTCGAGCCTGATCGCCGCCGGGCTGTTCCTGCTCGCCGACCTGCTCGGCGGCCAGCGCGGCCCCGCGGGCGATGCGCTGCACCCGGCCCCGCCGCTGGCGCAGGCCTCGCGGCTGGGCGCGCTGTTCGTGCTCGGCGCGGTCGCGGTCGCTGGCCTGCCGCCGCTGTCGGGCTTCACCGGCAAGCTGCTGGTGCTGCAGGCCTTCGAGGGTTCGCCGGCGCTGGCCTGGGGCTGGGGCATACTGCTCGGCGCGTCGATCGTGGTGGTGATCGCGCTGGCGCGCGCCGGCAGCGCGCTGTTCTGGCACACCGAGGCTGCCCCCCCCGTCGCCCCGCCGCTGCCGTGGCGCGCCTGCACTCCGACGGCTGCGCTGCTCGCTGCCGGGCCGCTGCTCGCGCTCGCCGCCGCTCCGCTCGCCGACTACGCCCAGGCGGCCGCGCGGCAGCTGCTCGACGCCCCGGCCTACGTCGACGCCGTGCTGGCGACCCCGCGCTGAGGTGCCGGCGATGAAGCCGCTGTTCCCCCGTCCGCTGCTGAGCCTGACGCTGCTGCTGAGCTGGCTGCTGCTGGTGCAGTCGGTCGCCCCGGGCCAGCTCGTGCTCGGCGCGCTGCTCGCCGTCGGCCTGCCCAGGCTGTGCGCACCGTTCTGGCCCGGGCGCTCGCGCGTCGCCCGCCCGCTCAAGCTCGCCGGCTTCCTGCTGATGGTGCTCTACGACATCGTCGTCGCCAACCTGCAGGTGGCGAAGCTGATCCTGGGTTCGCCGGCGCGGCTGCAGCCGCGCTTCGTCGAGGTGCCGGTCGCGCTCGCCGACGAATTCGTACTGGCGCTGCTGGCCAACACCGTGACGATGACCCCGGGCACCGTCAGCTGCGACCTCGGCGCCGACCGCCGCACCCTGCTCGTCCACGCGCTGCACTGCACCGACCCGGCCGCGCTCGCCGACGCGATCAAGCGGCGCTACGAAGCGCCGCTCAAGGAGATCTTCGCATGCTGAACCTCGCTCTCGATGCCGCCACCGCGCTGTTCGGGATCGCGGTGCTACTGACCGTGTACCGGCTCCTGCGCGGCCCCGATGCGGTCGACCGCATCCTCGCGCTCGACACGCTGACGATCAACGCGATCGCGCTGCTGTTGCTGTTCGGGATCCGCCTCGGCGACGCGCTGCAGTTCGAGGTGGCGCTGCTGCTGGCGCTGTTCGGCTTCGTTGGCACCGTCGCGCTGTGCAAGCACCTGACCCGCGGCGACATCATCGAGTGAGGCGCGCACCACGATGGACACCCTGATCGACGCCCTGATCGCCTTCTGCCTGCTCACCGGCGGCGCCTTCGCGCTGATCGGCGCGCTGGGGCTGGCGCGCCTGCCCGACACCTTCATGCGCCTGCACGGCCCGACCAAGGCCACCACGCTCGGCATCGGCGGCGTGCTGATCGCGTCGATGCTGTACTTCAGCCGCTACGGCGAGGGGCTCAGCCTGCACGAGCTGCTGGTGACGCTGTTCCTGTTCGTCACCGCACCGGTCAGCAGCCACCTGATCGCCAAGGCGGCGCTGCACCGCCGCCGCCAGGACGGCTCGGCCTCGGAGCGCCGGCACGGCTGAGCGCGGTGCGCCGACCGGGTCATTCGCCCCAGGTCAGGTACGAGCGGGTCGCGACCGCCTCGCGCAGCAGCTCGAGCAGCGGCGCCGCGCGACGGGCGAGATCGACCACCTCCTCGGCAGCCTCGGTCTCGTCGTCTTCGCCGGCCTCCGCCGCGGGCGGCGCCTCGGCCCTGGCCTCGGCGGCACGGCGCGCCAGCGCGGCTTCGAGCGCCTGCAGCGCGGCGGGGACGTCCTCGGCCATCAGCGCGCCCTTGCGGTTGCCGCTGGTGCCCATCATGCGCAGCAGCTCGAGCGCTGGCCCCTCGAACATCATGATCTTGCCGGTGTGTTCGCCACGGAAGGTGATCATGCGCGTCTCCTCGCGGTTCCGATTCGCCCGAGCATAACCGCCCCACACGCGGAAGGGGCGCTCACGCGCCCCTTCCGTTCAGTCCCCCCGGCGCGAGCCACGCCGGCTCACTCCCACTCGATCGTCAACGGCTTCGGTAAGTCGTTGTCTGGCTTGATGCTCATCTCGCGACGCCGGGTGTCTTACCGTCAGAAGTACCGTCATTTTGACTGGGATCCCCGAGCGCAGCATTCACCATCGATCGGCAACTATCGGGAACCATCGGCACTTCCACAATCGCTCGCATTCGAGATCTACCGAGATCTATCGCTTCGCTGCAGGCGATTCCGCAGGTGGACGCAGCCCCTCGGGTGCTCGAGTCGGGATCGAGAAAGCGCCGACATCCGATGGCATAACGTGTTGTCGCATCGAGTCTTTGTGGCAGATTTTTTACCGTTACGACGCTGCCGAACGGGCGCCGCGATCAGAGCGCATGCGCCGTCTCCCCCATTGCTTCTTTCCACGGCCTGATCTTCGCGAGCGTCTTCGCAAGGCTCGCCTTCGCGACCTCGGTATCGTAGTCCGCCTGCAGGCGCAGCCACCAGGCGTCCGAGAGTCCGAAGAAGCGGCACAGCCGCAGATCGGCGTCCGCGGTGATGGCGCGCTTGCCGGCAACGATCTCGCCGATGCGCTGCGCGGGTACGTCACCCCGCCATGACCTGCCAGGCATCGGCCGAGCCCGATTCAGCGGGTGCGCCTCGTCCTCGTCACCGCCGCCGCCGCCGTCAACTCCTTCGGGCTGAGCACGTAGGTCGGCGTGTCCAGCAGCCGCTCGATCGCCAGGTCGATGAATGCGCGCACGCGCCGCGGCTGCGCGGCGCGGCTGCCGTAGTACAGGTGCACGCCGATGTGGCTGCTCATGTGCTGCAGCAGCAGCGGCACCAGCGCGCCGCTGCGGATGTGCGCAGCCGCCGAGAGATTGGCGACCTGGCCGACCACCTGTCCCGCCAGCACCGCCTGCAGCTCCAGCTCGGCATCGTTGGTCGACAGCGTCGGTGCGACGTGGCGGTGCACGACCTCGCCGTCGATGTTCAGGTACCAGGGCAGCACCTGGCCGGTGGCAGGATGGCGGAACGCGCTGCAGCGGTGCGCCGCCAACTCATCCAGCGACTTCGGCGCGCCGTGACGCTGCAGGTAGGACGGCGCGGCGCAGATCATCAGCTGCACCGGGAACAGCCGCCGCGCGATCACGCCTTCATCGGGTGAGCTGCCGATCCTGAATCCCACATCGACGCGGTCGAGCACCCAGTTGCTCTTGCCGTCGTCGAGCTGGATGTCGGGTTGCACGCCGGGGTAGGCGCGGCAGAACTCGTCGACCACCGGCATCAGAATGGACGCGAAGAACGACCTCGGCCCGACGATGCGCAGCGGGCCGGCGATCTCGTCCTTCGACTCGCGCGCCTGGCTAAGCGCCCGCTCCAGTGCCGCCAGCGCCGGCCGTGTCGTCTCCAGGAAGCGCTGGCCTTCCTCGGTCAGCGCCAGGCTGCGTGTCGTCCGGTGCAGCAGGCGCACGCCCAGATGCGCCTCCAGTTGCGCCAGCGCCTGGCTCGCCGCCTGTGGCGTGACGCCCTGGGCAACAGCGGCGCGGCGGATGCTGCCCAGCTCGACCGCCTTGCCGAAAGTGGCGATCGCTCGCAGCTCGTTGATGGCCATCGGCTCGATCCTTTCGCGGCGTTCACGGCGTTTGCACCGTCGCGTCAGTATCAATCACGGCTTGATGGTGACGCAAGTCCGGGTGGGCTAGCGGGTTGAAAGCCGGCGGCCTACAGTGACCCTGCGCAACGACAGGAGTGGACCATGCAACAACGCGAACTGGGCCGCAGCGGCCTGAAGAACAACACCATCAAGATGCCGCGGCGCGGATTCATCGGTGGGGTGGACCTGGCGGCGATGACCGTGGCGCTTCCCGGCGTGGCCGCGACCGGGCGAGCAAGCGCTTCGCCCGCCACGGCGAGACCATCCGCGTGTTGACGCGGCAAGTGGTGTCCGCCCTCCATGCAAAGGAAGGAATCGCTATGAGAAAGAACCTCATCGCGGCGGGCACGTCGATCATGATGATGGGCGCATCGTCCGTACAGGCCCAGGGCATCCAGATCACCCCCGCAGGCGCGACCCCGACGACCTTGGGCGCAGCGCAGAACTTCCACGGCCACGTGGCCGTGGACATCAAATCGGCGGGCGACAGCGGCAAGCACGGCAGCGTGGGCATGGTCGATTTCGCGCCCGGAGCACGCACCGCATGGCACACGCATCCGGTCGGCCAGTTGCTCATCGTCACCGATGGCAAGGGCTGGGTACAGGAGGACGGCCAGCCCAAGCGCGAAATCAAGGCGGGCGATGTGGTCTGGATCGAGGCGGGTGTCAAACATTGGCACGGCGCGGCACAAACCAGCGGCATGCGCCACCTGGCCATTGCCTACGTGAAGGATGGCAAGAGCGCGGACTGGAAGGAGTTGGTGAGCGATGAGCAATACAACGCCCGCTAAGTGCCTCACCGTTGCGTTGGCGCTCATCCTGGCGGTGGCATCCGGCGCCACCGCCGCACAGACCCCAAGCGCCCAAGAGCCAAACGCCATGACGAATACCCAACGGGCCTCGGATACCCTATCCGCTAAGCAGCAGGCCATTCCCCTGATCGCGTCCTTCATGGCCGCGAGCGACATGCCCAAACTCAATGCTGCCCTGAACCAAGGGCTGGACGCGGGCCTAACCATCAGCGAAGCCAAGGAAGTGCTGGTACAGCTCTATGCCTACGTCGGCTTCCCCAAGAGCCTCAACGCGCTGGGCGAGCTGATGAAAGTGGTGGAGGCGCGCAAACAACGCGGTATCCAGGACGCGCCGGGCCGCGAACCCGGCCGTGCCATTCCTACGGGCGATGAGCTGACCGCGGTAGGCAAAGCCAACCAGACCAGGATTTCCGGCGGGCCGGTGCAAGGCCCGGTGTTCGACTTCGCGCCCGCCATCAACCAGTTCCTGCAAGCCCATTTGTTCGGCGACATCTTCGAGCGTGACAACCTCGACTGGCCAAGCCGCGAGCTGGCCACCGTGGGCGCGCTGGCCGCAACGCCTGGCGTGGAGGCGCAGTTGCGTTCGCACATGCGGGCCAGCTTGCGGGTCGGCTTGAGTGCCGCGCAGTTGCGCCAGTTGACTCAGGTTCTGGCGGATCGCGGCGATGCGGAAGCCGCCCAGCGAGCCAGTGAAGCGCTCACACAGGCGCTTGCAGCAGCCTCGGGAGGTTGAGCATGAAAGCCCCCCTAATCCTGTTGATCACTGCCATGACGACCTTGATGACCGGCTGCGCAACCAGTCCCAGCGACCCCGGCAACGCCTCCGGCCCTTTGCTGATTCAAGCCCAGGGCAGCTTCGCCGTCGGCGGAACCGTGCAGAAAACCGCTGGAACCTACAACAACAACCAGCCGACGGCCGAGGGACAGAGCTTCCACGGCGATCATCTCTACGCTTTCTATCAGGTGCCGCAGAACCCCAAGGCGCTGCCCATCGTCATGCTGCACGGCGCTTTCCAGTCGGCGCGCAGTTGGGAAACCACCTCGGACGGACGTGAAGGTTTCCAGACCTTGTTCCTGCGCCGTGGATTCCCGGTCTATCTGGTCGATCAGCCGCGCCGGGGACGCGCCGGCAACAGCACCGTTGCCACAACGATCGAGCCGGCACCCAACGACCAGTTGTTCTTCGACCAGTTCCGCATCGGCAAGTGGCCGCGCTACTTCGACAACGTGCAGTTCGATCGCAAGCCGGAAACGCTCGATCAGTTCTTCCGCTCGGTCACACCCAACACCGGCCCCTACGACGCGGGCGTGATCTCGGATGCCATGTCGGCGCTGTTCGCCAAGATCGGGCCGGCGATCCTGTTCACCCACTCTCAAGGGGGCGGGCCGGGCTGGCTGACGGCGATCAAGAACCCCAACGTCAAAGCAATCGTCGCTTTCGAGCCGGGCAGCGGCTTCATCTTTCCACAAGGCGAACTGCCTCCTGCGATGCCGAGCGCCGCCGGCACGCTGTCGCCCGAGGCCGTACCTCTGTCGGATTTCCAGAAGCTCACCCGCATCCCGATCGTCATCTACTACGGCGATAACTTTCCCAGCGAGCCGACTACGGAGCGCGGGCAGGACAACTGGCGCGTGCGGCTCGCTATGGCGCGGCTATGGGTGGATGCCATTAACCGGCATGGCGGTGACGCCCGGCTGGTTCATCTCCCCGAGATCGGTATTCGTGGCAACACGCACTTCCCGATGTCGGACTTGAACAACGTCCAGGTTGCCGACCTGGTGTCGAAGTTTCTGGCTGACAAGAGGCTGGACTAACAAGAGCCCCTACTGACATGAAAGACCATTCCATCGACCAGAGCCGCCGAAACTTGCTGGCCACTGCCGCTGCATTGGGCATTGCTCCGTGGCTGCTGTCCGCCTGCGCCCAGGCCGCCAGCACTCCGCGCGTCGCGGCAGGAAAACCCGCATCCGCTGCCCGCCGGCATCTGGGGCCTTTGGAAGTATTTCCCATTGGCTTGGGAATCCAGTGGCATCCTGGCAGCAGTCCGCAAGCCGTGCTGGATCAATATGCCAGCAGCACCAATCGGCAAGAGGGCATCGCGCTCATCCGGCGTGCGGTCGATTTGGGCGTCACGCTATTCGATACCGCGGAGGCCTATGGCCCGTTCATGTCCGAGGCGCTACTTGGCGAAGCGCTGCAAGGCGGGTTGCGTGATCAGGTCATTGTGTGCAGCAAGTTCGGCTTCGACATCGATCCGGCGACAGGCAAGTTCCGCAGCGGCGTGAACAGCCGCCCCGAACACATCCGTCAAGTCGTCGAGGCGCAGTTGCAGCGCCTGCGCACGGCGTTGGTGCATGAATCCCCCTGCAGCTTGGGGTAGCGGGCTGGCCAGGCTGTCACTGACCCGGTAGCCTGG
>JBDHRG010000099.1:0-14980 GCA_039807445.1 Candidatus Competibacteraceae bacterium | reverse complement strand
CGGTAGGGCGGACAAGCGCTCCGCGCTTGCCCGCCAGCCCCGGGCGCACCGACGCTGCTGGGCAGCGAGCTGCCCGCCCTACAAAATCTGCCTGGCTCCCGGCGCCTAGCCCTCGATCCAGCCGCCCCCGCTGCGCCGGAACGCGCGCGTGCCGGTGGGCGCGAAGCGGCTGGCGCCGAGCTCGTGGTGCTCGACCGTGAGCGCGGCGCCGCCGTGCTCGACGCGGATCAGGTTGTAGCCGTTGCCCTCGCCGCGGTGGCGCGTCGAGGTCGAGGTGCCGGCCTGCACCAGCAGCGTGCGCCGGCGCGCGCCGTGGTGCGCGCCGGACGCCCAGCTGCCGGCGCGGTGGAAGTGCCCGGCAAGGAACACGTCGGCGCCGCCCTCGTCGACCAGCCGCGGGAAGGCCATGCCGGCGCGGCCGATCGGCTCGCCGTGCCCCGGCTCGGGCAGCTCGAACGGATGGTGCGTGACGACGAACTTGACCTTGCCCACCCCCGCCGCGCGCAGCCGCGCCACCGCGTGCTGGACCTGGCGGGCATTGACGCGCCCGTCCATCACCGTCAGCCCGCGCGCGCTGTTCAAGCCCAGCACCAGCATCGCCTCGTCTTCGTACACCGGCTCGGCCTCGGCCTCGAAGTGCCGCCGGTAGCGCCGCAGTGGCCACAGCAGCCGCGACACCACGTCGTGCAGCGGCACGTCGTGGTTGCCCGGCACCGCGAGCCAGGGCAGGCCGAGCGCGTCGAGCCAACCGCGCGCGGCACGGAACTGATGCGCGCGGGCGCGCTGCGTCAGATCGCCCGACACCACCACCAGGTCGGGCCGCGCCGCAACCAGCGCCTCGGCCAGGCGCTCGAGCGCGTGCGCATCGATGCGGCCGAAGTGCAGGTCGGACAGGTGCGCGAGAGCACGCATCAGGCCGCCCCCAGCGGCGCCGCGCCCGCCCCGGCCGCGTCGGCCGGCACCAGCAGCCGCAGCGCGTCCGGCCACCAGCCGACCACGAGTGGCGTACGCGTGTACACCACTTCGCCGTCGATCACCAGCCGCATGCGCTTCTTGCGCCGCTCGACCACGACCTCGTGCGCGCGCAGCGCGCGCACCGTCTCGGCATCGGCGAGCCGCCCGAACAGTGCACGCAGCGCCGTGCCGAGCACCTGCAGGCGACTCATCGGCCGCATCACCAGCACGCCCAGGCCCTCGCCGGTGGGGATGCCGAGCGATTCGAGCTGCAGCCGGTTGGCGCCGAAGTACACCATCGGCGTCACCAGCGCCTGGCGCTCGCCGTCGATGTCGAGCCGCACGCGGTAGTTCGGGTGGCGGCGCAGCGCGGTGTACAGCCCCGAAAGCGCGGCGACCAGCTGATGGCGGCCGAGGATCGCCTTGTGGCGCTCGCGCTCGACGATGATGCGCCGGTACAGGCCGAAGCTCGCGTGCACCAGGAACACGTGGCCATTGGCCTTGCCGATCGCCGTGGACACGAGCCTGCCTTCGAGCAGCACGCGCGCGGCGTCCTCGGGCTCGAGCGGGATACCGTGGTCGCGGGCGAAGAAGTTGAAGGTGCCGAGCGGGATCACGCCGAACGGGACTGCGCTGCCGGCGAGTACCGAGGCGACCGTGTTGACCGTGCCGTCGCCCCCCGCCGCGACCACGATGCGCGGGCCCGCGCGGACTGCGCGCTCGGTCAGGGCCTTGAGGCCGTCGGGACGCTCAGGCGTCAGGATCTCGAAGGGGCGCCCCGATTGGCGCAACACCGCCTCGATCCGCACGTGCACGCCGTCCTGCCGGGAACCCGAGCCGTGATTGATGATCACGGTGATGGGCAGGGCATGCAGCGCGGGCTCGCCCGACGCATGATCACCCATGCTTCCCCCTTCCACTGCCGATGGTTCGAACGATGCCCGACTCCAAGGATACCCGCGCCTGGCCCGCTCTGGTCCTGCGCGCGGGGCTGCTGTTCGCCGCGCTGTTCGCGCTGGGCACCTGGGTGTTGACCCTGCCGGAACTGGCCGGGTTCGATGCCGCCGTCGCCGCCCGGCTCGGCGCGGGCCCCGAGCCGCCGCTGCGGGTGCCGATGCTCGACATCACCGCGCTCGGCTCGGCGCCGGTGGTGACGCTGGTGGCGGTGCTCGGCACGGCGCTGCTGTGGACCGCCGAACGGCGTTTCGAGGCCATCTGGCTGGCCGTCGCCAGCGCCGGCGGCGGCCTGCTGGTGCGGCTGTCCAAGCTCGCCTTCGACCGCGAGCGCCCCGAAGCCGCCACCGCACTCGCCGACTACGCCGGCACCTCGTTCCCCAGCGGCCACACGCTGATGGCGACCGCGCTGTACCTGACCTTGGCCTGCATCGCCGCGCGCGGGGCGGCACCGGCCACGCGCCGCGCGCTGTTCGCCGCCGCGCTGCTGCTGGCGCTGCTGGTGGCGGCGTCGCGCGTCTACCTGCGGGTGCACTTCCCGAGCGACGTGATCGCCGGGCTTGCCTTCGGCACGGCCTGGGCCTGGTTCGCGGCGCGCGCCGCCGATCTGGCGTTTCGCCGGGATTGAAGGCGCCCGAACCCGGAACGAAAAGAGGGCGGGACACGCGCCCCGCCCTCGATGGCATCGACCCTTCGCTGACCGGATCAGGTCTCCTGGTCGAAGTCGATCACCAGCTTGTCGGTGACCGGGAAGCTCTGGCAGGTCAGGATGAAGCCGCGCGCGACCTCGTAGTCTTCGAGCGCGAAGTTCACGTCCATGTCGACCTCGCCCTCGACCAGCTTGCAGCGGCAGGTCGAGCACACGCCGCCCTTGCACGAGTACGGCAGCTCGAGGCCCTGCGCCAGCGCCGAGTCGAGCAGCGTCGCCTTGTTCTTCTCGAGCGAGAACTGGCGCACGCGCCCGTCCTGGATCACCGTGACCTCGCACTCCTGCTCGCCGACCACCTTGTGCGGGTGCGGCGGCGCGGCGACCGCCGGGATGCTGGTCGCGAACAGCTCGCGCTTGACGCGCTCCTTCGGCACGCCGTGCGCGATCAGCGCGGCGTGGACCTCTTCCATCATCGAATGCGGGCCGCAGATGAAGGCGGCGTCGATGTCGGCCGGGTCGACCCAGTGCTCGAGCAGCGCCTCGACCTTGGTGCGGTCGATGCGCCCGTTGAACAGGTCGATGTCCTGCTGCTCGCGGCTGAGGATGAAGCACAGGTTGAAGCGCTCGAGGAAGGTGTCCTTCAGGTCCTCGAGCTCTTCCTTGAAGATCACGCTCGACGAGGCGCGGTTGCCGTAGAACAGCGTCACGCGGCTGCGCGGCTCGGCGAGCAGCGTGGTCTTGACGATCGACAGGATCGGCGTGATGCCGCTGCCGGCGGCGAACAGCACATAGTGCCTGGGCGGCGCCTCCGGCGACAGCGGCAGGTTGAAGTGCCCCGCCGGCGCCAGCATTTCGACTTCGGCACCGGGAACGATGTGCTCGTTGGCCCAGTTCGAGAAGCGCCCGCCCGGGATGCGCTTGATCGCGATGCGCAGGCGCTCGTCCTGCACCGCCGAGCAGATCGAGTACGAGCGGCGGATCTCTTCGTCGTCGATGTGGGTGCGCAGCGTCAGGTGCTGGCCCTGGGTGTAGTGGAACAGCTCGCGCAGCTCGTCGGGCACCGCGAACGTCACCGCGATGGCGTCGCGCGTCTCGCGCACGACTTCCGCCACCTTCAGCGTGTGGAACTTGTTCAGCGTGGTCATTCGTGTTCTCGCTCCTGGTCCTGCCCGGGCGGTCGGGCCGGCGTTGGTTCAGTGGCGCTTGAAGTGGTCGAAGGGCTCGAGGCAGTCGTCGCAGCGCCACAGCGCCTTGCACGGCGTCGAGCCGAAGCGGCTGGTCTGGCGCGTGTTGCGCGAGCCGCAGTGCGGGCACTCGACCCCGGCTTCGGGCAACGCACGGCGGCGGCCGATCGCCGACAGCGGAATCACGACTTCGGCCGCCATCCCCTCGCCCGGATTCACCGGCGGCGCGATGCCGTAGGCGCGCAGCTTGTCGCGCCCGGCTTCGGTCAGCCAGTCGGTGGTCCAGGCCGGCGCGAGGCGCGTCTCGACGCGCACCGGGGCGATGCCGTGCGCCGCCAGCGCCTGCTCGATGTCGCGGCCGATCACCTCGGTCGCCGGGCAGCCCGAGTAGGTCGGCGTCACCGTGACGACCAGCGTGTCGGCGTCCCAGCGCAGCTCGCGGACGATGCCCAGATCGAGCACGCTGAGCACCGGGATCTCCGGATCGGGCACGTCCTCGAGCCAGGCGCGGATCTGCTCGAGCTCGGGGCGGGTCATGGCCGCGGCGTTCATCGCGTCTCCCTCACCACGGCGCGCCGGGGTAGGCGCGCGGCAGGAATTGCATCTCGGCCAGGATGTAGCCGAGGTGTTCGGTGTGGCGCCCCTGCTTGCTCCCCTGGAGCATCCAGGCCTCGGGCGAGGGCATCGTCAGCGTCGCCTCGGCGAGCACCGCGCCCACCAGCTTCAGCCAGCCTTCGCGCAAGCTGGCCGGATCGACCGCGATGCCCTGCTCGACCAGCTCGGCGTCGACGGCATCGGGCTCGAACAGTTCGCCGGTGTAGGTCCACAGCGCGTCGATCGCCGCCTGCATCCTGGTGCGGCTCTCGTCGGTGCCGTCGCCGAGGCGGATCACCCAGTCGCTCGAGCGCTCGAGGTGATAGCCGACTTCCTTCAGCGCCTTGGCGGCGATCTCGGCGATGCGCGCATCGTTCGAGCCGGCCAGCCCTTCGAGCAGCGCGTGGTGCCAGGCGTCGAACAGGAACTGGCGCGCGAGCGTGTCGGCGTAGTTGCCGTTCGGCTGCTCGACCAGCAGCGCGTTGCGGAACTCGCCGGTGTCGCGCAGGAAGGCGAGCTTGTCTTCGTCGCGGCCCTTGCCTTCGAGCTCGCCGGCGTAGGCGAGCCACATCCGCGCCTGGCCGATCAGGTCGAGCGCGACGTTGGCCTGGGCGATGTCTTCTTCCAGCACCGGGCCGTGGCCGATCCATTCGCCGAGGCGCTGGCCGAGGATCAGCGCCGAGTCGCCCAGGCGCAGCAGGTATTCGAACTTCGCGTCGCTCATGCCCGCGGCCTCACATGTGCTTCACTTCTTCCGGCACCGGGAAGAAGGTCGGGTGGCGGTAGACCTTGCTCTGCGCCGGCTCGAACAGCGGCTCCTTGTCGCCCGGCGAGCTGGCGCTGATGTCGGCGGACTTCACCACCCAGATGCTGACGCCCTCGTTGCGGCGCGTGTACACGTCGCGCGCGTTCTTGATCGCCATCTCGGCGTCGGGCGCGTGCAGGCTGCCGACGTGCTTGTGCGCCAGGCCGTGCTGGCTGCGGATGAACACTTCCCACAGCGGCCATTCTTTGTTTGCCATTTCGCTCTCTCTCCTCTCGGGTTCAGGCGGCTTCGGCCTTGCGCGCGGCGCGCTTCTCGGCGTGGGCGAGCGCGGCTTCGCGCACCCAGGCGCCCTGGTCCCAGGCGCGGTTGCGCGCCGCGAGGCGCTCGCGGTTGCACGGGCCGTTGCCCTTCAGCACGTTGTAGAACTCGTTCCAGTCGATCTCGCCGAAGTCGTAGTGGCCGCGCTCCTCGTTCCACTTCAGCTCGGGGTCGGGGATCGTCAGCCCCAGGTACTCGGCCTGCGGCACGGTCTGGTCGACGAACTTCTGCCGCAACTCGTCGTTGCTGAAGATCTTGATCTTCCACGCCTGCGACTGCGCGCTGTGCACCGATTCGGTATCCGAGGGGCCGAACATCATCAGCGCCGGCCACCACCAGCGGTTCAGCGCATCCTGCGCCATCGCCTTCTGCTCGGGCGTGCCCTGCCGGCACAGCGTCATCAGGATGTCGTAGCCCTGGCGCTGGTGGAAACTCTCTTCCTTGCACACGCGCACCATCGCCCGCGAGTACGGGCCGAACGAGCAGCGGCACAGCGGGATCTGGTTCATGATCGCCGCGCCGTCGACCAGCCAGCCGATCGTGCCGATGTCGGCCCAGCTCAGCGTCGGGTAGTTGAAGATGCTCGAGTACTTGGCCTTGCCGGCGTGCAGGTCGGCGACCAGATCGTCGCGCGACACGCCGAGCGTCTCGGCGGCGCTGTACAGGTACAGGCCGTGGCCGGCCTCGTCCTGGACCTTGGCGATCAAGATGGCCTTGCGCTTGAGGCTCGGCGCACGCGTGATCCAGTTACCCTCCGGCAACTGCCCGACGATCTCCGAGTGCGCGTGCTGCGAGATCTGGCGGATCAGCGTCTTGCGGTAAGCCTCGGGCATCCAGTCCTTGGGTTCGATCTTGACCCCGGCGTCGATGCGCTCCTGGAAGGCGCGCTCCTCCGGGCTCATCTCTTCCAGCGCCTGCAGCTTCTTGGCACCGGTGTCGACCATCTGTGCGTACATGGCGGCTCCTCTCCTCACGTCGTGGTGACGACTTTACTTGATACAGATCAAGTTTATCAAGCTTTGTCATATGTATCACTTCAACATCGAACCGGTCGTTTCAAGGCTGCGCTCCGCGGGCCCGGCGCCGGCGCTCGTGAATGGCAACGAATCCAGCAAAACCGCCGCATCCATCGACGGTCTCCACCGCCCCCGGCACCCGCTCGGCAACCGTTGCGCGGCACCTGGCGACATGAAACAAAAATCAACCAGATATCGAATCATTCTGTAATCTCATCGGTTCCGGCAGCGAGCGGCACCGCCGCCGACCGCCCCGACGAACGTCGACGGAACGGGGACTCGGACAGCACAAGGCTAGCCGAGCCGGCGGACACCGCCGACGCGGCGCGGGGCATGCCGGGACGCGTCTCTATCGCCGCGGTGGCGGTGTCGAGCTGATATAAATCGACCGGTGGCGGGCGTTCGGGAGCGAGCGATGGCGGTGCAGCGGCAGAAAGCCTGGCTGAGCGTGGCGGACTACCTGGACGGCGAGCGCGACGGCGCGATCCGGAGTACATCGACGGCGAGGTGTACGCGATGGCCGGCGCCAGCCGCGCCCACGACACGCTGACCTTCAACCTCGCCGGCCTCCTGCACGCACGGCTACAGCCGCCGTGCCAGGGTTTCGTCGCCGACATGAAGGTCCGCATCCGCGCCGAGGGCTGCGACGGGTTCTACTACCCCGATCTGCTGGTCCAGTACGTCGGCGAATTCGCCGACGACGACTGGACCGAGCAGCCGACGCTGATCGTCGAGGTCATCTCGCCCGCGACCGAGCGCGTCGACAAGCACGAGAAGCGCCTGAACTACCAGCGCCTGCCCAGCCTCGAGGAGTACCTGCTGGTGCACCAGGACATCCGCGAGCTGTGGCTGTACCGCCGCGCACGGCAGTGGCAGCGCGAAGTCCACGTCGACGGGGTGGTCCGGCTCGAGTCGGTGGGCGTCGACGTGGCGGTGGACGAGCTCTACCGCGGCGTCGGGGTCTGAGGGAGGGGCAGCCTACTCGGAGCGCCTGTCCGCGCCAGCCTTCGGTGCTGGAGCGGCGGCTGCCGGCCTCACCCCGTCCCCTGCACGATCGCCACCGTCACCGGCGCGATCGCGTACAGCGGCACCAGCGCCCAGGCGGCGTTCCACAGCGGCTCCCAGCCGGGCCAGGTCGGTGCCTCGCCGGAGATGTGCAGCAGCTCGCGGACTTCGTCGGGCACGCACGAAGGCCCCGCCTGTCCGACCGCGAGCGCCAGCGCCAGGTCCGCCAGGCGGTTGCGCGCCGCGACCACGCGCAGCTTCGCCAGCAGGAAGCCGAGGTCGACGAGGAAGGCCGAGGCGCTGACGCCCCAGGCGACCAGCGTCATCGCGACCGGACCGGCGGCCTGGCCGCCGACGCAGGCGAGCTGGAAGTCCTTGCCGGCGAGCACGGTGACCAGGCCGTACAGCACCACGATGTAGCCCGAGCGCAGCTTCCACAGGATCGCGTCGTAGCGCGCGATCGCGGCCGATTTGCCCGCCAGCTCGCCGCGGATCAGCCCGTCGAGCGTCAGCTCGGCATTCTCGCCTGCGGCGGCCTGCAGCGGCTCCGGTGTCGGCATGTTCGCCTCCCTTCATCGGTTTGCGCGGGCCCCGCCCTTCGGACCGGGGCAGGATGGCGCGGCGCCCGCCTGTACCCGCCTGTGCCCGCTGCTGCGGAACCGGTGGATATGCCGGTCCTTCCGTCATTTTGTCCTATATTCACAGACAATGTGAGGGAAAAGCGATGCTCTACACCCACGAAATCCTCGGCGGCAAGCGCGTGCTCGGCCCGGCCGCCACTTCGGCGTTCGCGATCGATGCACTGATCCGTGCCGGCCTGCCGGCACAGGCTCTCGCGACCTTCAAGGCGCGAACGCACTTCACCAACCGCGAGATCGCCCAAGTGCTCGGTGTCAGCGAAAAGACCCTCGAGCGCACCGCAGCCGCCGAGGTCATCCGGCCCTCGGCCAGCGATCGCCTCTACCGTCTGGCGCGCATCGTCGAACTTGCCGTCGAAGTGCTCTGCGACGAGCAACAGGCGCTCGCCTGGCTGCGCGAACCCGAGCACGGCCTGGGTGAGCGCGTGCCGCTCGAGCTGCTGGGCACCGACGCCGGCGCCGAGCAGGTGAAGGCGGAACTGATGCGGATCCGGTACGGATTCCTGGCGTGAGCTCGCTGCGCCCTTTCGAGCCCGGCGGACCGCTGCACGCCTGGCGCATCACCCGTGCCGAATTCGCCGCGACCGCGCTGTCGGGGCTCGGCGGGCTGCACGTCGATGGTCGTTGGCACCGGATCGGCCAGCCTGTGGTGTACCTCGCGAGCAGCTGGTCGCTCGCAGCCCTCGAAATATTCGTCCACCTGGGCCGGCACGACTCGGCCATCCCCTTCGTCTATCTGGCACTGACGATTCCGCCCGAAGTGGCCGTGCTCGAGCTGGTCGAAGCGCCGGCCGGCTGGAGCGCGAATCCGCCGCCGGCGAGTACCCAGGCGATCGGCAGCGACTGGCTGCTCAGCGACTTCACGGCACTCCTCAAGGTTCCCTCGGCGTTGTCGCCGGTCGAATACAATCTGATCCTCAACCCGCGGCATCCCGACGCCGCCGCCATCGAGGCGTCGGAGCCGGTGCGGTTCCGGTTCGACCGCCGGTTCTGGAAGGAACACTGAGCCCATCGCAGCGTCAGTTGTCCCGAGCTCCGCGACGACGACATCGCGGTTTACGGGTCCGACGCTGGCGATACTCAGGCAGGCGTGAATTCCGGGCCGTCGTATTCGGTCGGGATCGCGAGCCGGCCCGCGCGGATGTCGGCCGCGAACGGCTCGAGCCGCGCGCCGACGGCTGCCGCCGCATCGGACGCCAGGATCAGGCGCACCGCGGTTTCATCCTCCAGGCCGATGCGGACGTGGCGCCCCCCTTGCCAGCGACCGTCGCGCAGATCGCGCACGGCGTTGAACACGGTCACGCCGACGTCGGCGAACGCCGAGCCGATGAAGACATCGGGCGTCGTCGCGACCCAGTCGCCGACGTTGCCGATCTGCTTCACGCCGCGCTCGCGGCACGCGTCGATGGCACCGGCGCGGCCGGCGTTCAGCATCGTGAAGATGATGTCGGCACCGGCGTCGATCTCGGCCAGCGCGATCCGCTTGGCCAGTGCCACGTCGTCCTGGTTGCCGGAGAAGTTGCTCAGCAGGCGTGCCGTCGGCTTGGTGGCGCGCAGCCCGGCGGCGAAGGCGGCCCGGCCGCGCAGCCCCGGCGGCACCCGGATCCCCGACATGTGGCCGACGACACCGGTGCGGGTCAGCAGCCCCGCCGCGGCGCCGGCGAGGTAGGCGGAGTGCTCCTGCAAGACCTCGTAGCTGGCGAGGTTCGGCGCCGCGACGTTGCCCTGGGTCACGACGAAGCGCACCTCCGGGAACTGCGCTGCGACGATCTTCGCCGGTTCGTTGTTCTGGCCGCCGTGGGCGACGACCAGGTCCGGCTTGCGCGCCGCCAGCTCGCGCAGTGCAGCCACCTGCCGCTCGCGCTCGAACGGCACGCCGTCGAGGTGTTCGACCGCGGCGCCGAGCTCACCCTGGGCGCGCATCAGGCCACGGTAGCCGGCCTCCATGAAGCCCCGGTCGTCGATGCGTCCGGTGAACAGCGCCGCGACCCGCACCGGCGCGGCATCCGCACGCCGCGGCGGCGCCCCGAAGCACGCCACCCCCGCCGCGGCGAGCGCGGCGAGCAGGAACCGCCGCCGGTCGAGGCCCGAACCGCGCATCGCGCCGGCCCCGCGTTCCGCGGCACCCGGCTCGTCTTGTCTGGGCCATGCCCACCCTCGTTTCCGATCCATTCCAGCCTCCTCGGCTCGTGTGACACATGCCCGACACGCGGGCGGACGCGGCGCATCGGTGCGCCTCCACGCGCAGCCTGTTGCGATCCATAGATGACAAATTAACTATATTTAGTGTTCATGGGCTCGGTTCATTGGATTCAGAACACCGCCAGGGACCGCACTCGCGTGTCTCCGCGCAGCAGCCGCTGCGAAAAACAGCGCCGGCAACGCGCGTTTGCATCCCGGGCGTGCTTTGCGGCGACAATGCGCGCATGGAACCGGAGCGCACACCGATGACCGACAACGACGTCCCCGTCTTCCCTACCGAGGCCTTCACCGATCCGCAGGCGGCGGTCGCGCGCGTGCGCGAAATCTACGACGCCAACACCGCCTACCTGCGCGATGCCTTCGGCCGCTATGCCGCCGGCGCGACGCTGCCCGAGCACGTCCGCGCCTGCTACCCCGAGGTGCGCGTGCGCACCGAATCGAGTACGCGCGTCGACACGCGCCTGGCCTACGGCTTCGTCGCCGGTCCCGAGACGTACGCGACCACGCTGACGCGCCCCGAGCTGTTCGCGCACTACTATGCCGAACAGTTCCGGCTCCTGCGCCGCAACCACGAGGTCGCGCTCGAGATCGGCGTCAGCCGCCAGCCGATCCCGATCCACTTCGCCTTCGCCGAAGGCATCCACGTCGAGGGCGACCTCGACCCCGAGCGGCTCGCACGGCTGCGCGACTGCTTCGACGTGCCCGAGCTCGGAGCGATGGACGACCGCATCGTCAACGGCACCTACGTGCCGCCGCCCGGCCAGCCGCAGCCGCTGGCGCTGCTGACCGCGCCGCGCGTCGACTACTCGCTGCACCGGCTGCGGCACTACACCGCGACCTCGCCCGAGCACGTACAGAACTACGTGCTGTTCACCAACTACCAGTTCTACATCGACGAGTTCGTCAAGCTCGGCCGCGAGATCATGCAGCCGAACGACGTCCCCGACGAGCGCGCCTACCGCAGCCAGTACACCGCCTTCGTCGAGCCCGGCAACGTGATCACGCGCAACGCCAACCTCGGCGCCGGCGGCACCGAGGGCACGCCGCCGCCGCGCGCGCCGCAGATGCCGGCCTACCACCTGCAGCGCCTCGACGGCGGCGGCATCACGATGATCAACATCGGCGTCGGTCCGTCGAACGCCAAGACCATCACCGACCACATCGCCGTGCTGCGCCCGCACGCCTGGATCATGCTCGGCCACTGCGCCGGGTTGCGCAACACGCAGCGCCTCGGCGACTACGTGCTCGCGCACGGCTACGTGCGCGACGACCACGTGCTCGACGACGACCTGCCGCCGTGGGTGCCGGTGCCGGCGCTGGCCGAGGTGCAGCTCGCGCTCGAGGAAGCGGTGACACGCGTCACCGGACTCGACCGCTACGAGCTCAAGCGCGTGATGCGCACCGGCACCGTCGCCACCGTCGACGACCGCAACTGGGAGCTGCGCCACCACCGCGAGACGGTGCAGCGCCTGAGCCAGAGCCGCGCGGTCGCGCTCGACATGGAGAGCGCGACCATCGCCGCCAACGGCTTCCGCTTCCGCGTGCCCTACGGCACGCTGCTGTGCGTCTCCGACAAGCCGCTGCACGGCGAGCTCAAGCTGCCCGGCATGGCCGACCGCTTCTACCGCGAGCGCGTCGACCAGCACCTGAAGATCGGCGTGCTCGCGCTCGAGCTGCTGCGCACCAACGGCCTCGAGCGCCTGCACAGCCGCAAGCTCAGGAGCTTCGCCGAGGTGGCGTTCCAGTAGGCCCGCACGCGGCCGACCGCCTGTGTGGGAGGAGGTTCGATGCAGACACCGATGCGCACCCTGCTAGGGCTCCTGCTCGGCGGGACCGGCCTCGCCGCCGCAGCCGCGCCCGAGAACCTCGAGCAATCGGTGTGCGGCGCGATCAAGGAGCCGCTGATGTTCGCGCTGTGGAGCGCCGCCGCCGGCAAGGCCGATCCCCGGGCCGCCGCCGCGATCCCGAACGCGCTGCCGCTGGCGTACACGACCGTCGACGGCCGCCGCCTGCGCGGCTACAAGCTGTCGGCAGCCGGCAGCGGCCCGCCGCAGGGCTTCGTGCTGGTCGCGCAGGGCAACGCGATGCTCGCCGACCAGCTGCTCGAGGCGTTCGCGGCTTTCGCCGAGCGCCGCCACGACGTCTACCTCTACGACTACCGCGGCTACGGCGAGTCGGAGGGCAGGCCGCGGCTGAAGGCGATCACCCGCGATTACCGCGACATCTTCGCCGCGCTCGCCGGACTCGGCTACGAGCGCAAGCTGCTGTACGGGATCTCCTTCGGCGGCATCGTCGTCGCCAACGTCGTCGGCAGCGGCCTGCCCTACGACCGCGCCGTGATCGATTCGGCGCCGAGCCGCCTGTCGGACCACGGCTGCCCCAGGCAGTACGACCCGGTCGAGAACCTGCCCGCCGACAGCGCGCGGCTGCTCGTGATCAGCGGTTCGAACGACCGCGTCGTCACGCCGCGCGACATGCGCGAGCTGCTCGAGGCCGCGCGGGCGCGCGCGGCGCGGGTGGTCGTCGCCGACGATTTCGCCCACCCCTTCATGGACGGCCCGGCCGCGCACGCGCGCCGGATGAAGCTGATCGGCGACTTCCTGTTCGGCGAGCGTGTCCGCTGATGCCGTGCCTGGCCCGCTGCGCTAAAGTGCGCGCTCGCTCGCACGGAGGGAACAGCGCTTGGGCCTACGCATCCTGCATACCGCCGACTGGCACCTGGGCCAGACGCTGCACGGCTTCGACCGCAGCCATGAGCACGGACGCTTCCTCGACTGGCTGCTCGGCACGCTCGAAGCCGAGCGCGCCGATGCGCTGCTGATCGCCGGCGACGTGTTCGACAGCGCCAACCCGCCCGCCGCGGCGCAGCGCGCGCTGAACCGCTTCCTCGCCGACGCGCGCCGGCGCGTGCCGCAGCTGCAGGTGGTGCTGATCGCCGGCAACCACGACTCGCCGGCCCGGCTCGAAACCACCGCGCCGCTGCTGGAAAGCCTCGACGCGCGCGTGATCGGCTGGCTGCCGCGCGATGCCGCCGGCGAACCCGACCCGACGTGCGCCGTGGTGCCGCTGCGCGATCGCGACGGCAGGATCGCCGCCTGGTGCCTGGCGCTGCCCTTCCTGCGCCCCGGCGACGTGCCGCGGGTCGAGGCCGCGGATGACGCCTACGCCGCCGGCACCGCCGAGCTCTACCGCCGCGCGCTCGAGCTGGGGCTGGCGCGGCGCGAGCCCGGCCAGGCGCTGCTGGCGATGGGCCACCTGCACCTGGCTGGCGGCCGGACCTCGGAGCTGTCCGAGCGGCGCATCGTGATCGGCGGCGCCGAAGCGATGCCGGCCGGACTGTTCGACCCGCGGCTGGCCTACGTCGCGCTCGGCCACCTGCACCTGGCGCAGCGCGTCGCCGGCCAGGCGCGGCTGCGCTACGCCGGCAGCCCGCTGCCGATGTCGTTCGCCGAGACCCGCTACCCGCACCAGATGGTGCGTATCGAGCTCGACGGCGAGCGCCTGGCCGCGGCCGAGCCGATCGCGGTGCCGCGCTTCGTCGAGCTGCTGCGCCTGCCCGAGGCCGGCCCGGCGTCGCTGGCCGAAGTCGAGGCGGCGCTCGCCGCGCTGGCGCTGCCCGAGCGCCCCGAGGACGAGCGCCCCTACCTCGAGGTCCGCGTGCGTCTGAGCGGCCCCGAGCCGGGGCTGCGCGCGCGCATCGAAGCCACGCTCGAAGGCAAGCCGGTGCGCCTGGCACGGATCGAGCCGCACTACGCGCGCGCCGACGCCGGCGCGGTCGTCGCGGCGCCCGAGCAGCTCGAGCGGCTGCAGCCCGAAGACGTGTTCCGCCGCCTGTACGCGCAGCGCTACGGCGCCGAGCCGCCCGAACCGCTGGCGCGCGCCTTCGCCGAGCTGCTGCTCGAGGCGCAGGCCGACGCATGAAGATCCTCGCGATCCGCGGCGCCAACCTCGCTTCGCTCGCCGGCCCGTTCGAGCTCGACTTCACCGCCGAACCGCTCGCCTCGAGCGGCCTGTTCGCGATCACCGGCCCGACCGGCGCCGGCAAGAGCACGCTGCTCGACGCGCTGTGCGTCGCGCTCTACGAGCGCACGCCGCGGCTCGACAAGGCCGATGCCAAGGGCGTGCGCCTGCCCGACGTTCGCGACGCGACGCTGTCGCCGGGCGACGCCGGCAACCTGCTGCGCCGCGGCGCCGGCGAGGGTTACGCCGAGGTCGACTTCGTCGGCAACGACGGCCTCGGCTGGCGCGCACGCTGGCGCGTGCGTCGCGCCCGCGGCCGCTCCGACGGCAAGCTCCAGGACACCGAGATCAGCCTGGCGCGCCTGGCCGACGGCCAGCTCGTTGCCTGCGGCAACAAGGGCGAGGTGCTGCGCGAGATCGAGGCGCGGCTCGGCCTGCGCTTCGAGCAGTTCACGCGCGCGGTACTGCTGGCGCAGAACGAGTTCGCCGCCTTCCTGAAGGCCAAGGATGGCGAGCGCGCCGCGCTGCTCGAGACGCTGACCGGTACCGACGTCTACAGCCTCCTTTCCAAGCGCGCCTACGAGCGCGCGCAGGCGGAAAGCGGCCGGCTCGACGAACTGACGCGGCAACTGGCCGAGCGCCAGCCGCTGGCGGCCGAAGCGCGCGCGGCGCTCGAGGCCGACGAGGCGCGAGCCTGCGACGCGCTGGCCGGGCACGCGGCGCAGCTCGCCGCGCTCGAC
>JBDHRG010000098.1:0-14984 GCA_039807445.1 Candidatus Competibacteraceae bacterium | reverse complement strand
ATGAAGCTCAGCGGCGACAGCGGCACGAAGTTGGCCGGATTCTTGTCCAGCCCGAACGCGTAGGGATTGGTCATGGGTCGAGTTCCGTCCTCTTCCGTGGGTTTGCGAATCCGCACGATACGGATTCGGACGCCCGTAGGGGCGCCTGCAGGGTTGCCGCCGGCCAGGATCGGGACCGGCGAGCGACCGGCACCGCTCAGCGTCCGCGCCAGACCGGCGCGCGCTTGGCGATGAAGGCATCGACGCCTTCGCGGGCGTCGTCGGTGTCCATGTTGCAGGCCATCACTTCGGCGGCCTCGGCATACGCCTGCTCCAGCCCCAGCTCGAGCTGACGGTAGAACAGCGGTTTGCCCAGGCGCAGCGCGAGCGGCGCCTTGGCGGCGATCTTGTGCGCGAGCCGCTCGACCTCGGCGTCGAGCTCGGCGGGCGCGACCGCGCGGTTGACCAGGCCGAGCTCGGCGGCGCGCTCGGCGTCGATGAAATCGCCGGTCAAGAGCAGCTCGAGCGCGCGCTTGCGCCCCAGATTGCGCGACAGCGCCACCGCCGGCGTCGCACAGAACAGCCCGACGTTGATTCCCGAGACCGCGAACCGGGCATCGGTCGACGCCACCGCCAGGTCGCAGGCCGCGACCAGCTGGCAGCCGGCGGCGGTGGCGATGCCGTGCACGCGCGCGATCACCGGCTGCGGCATGCGCGTCAGCGTCAGCATCAGCTTCGAGCACTGCTCGAACAGCGCCCGGTGGAAGCCGCGCTCTTCGCTGGCGCGCATCTCCTTCAAGTCGTGCCCGGCGCAGAAGGCCGGACCGGCGGCGGCGAGCACGACCACGCGCACGGTTTCGTCTTCGGCGATCGCCTCGAGCGCCGCCTGCAGCTCGGCGAGCAGCGCGCGCGACAGGCTGTTGTACTGGCGCGGACGGTCCAGCGTCAGCCAGGCGACACCGGCGCGGTCTTGGCGCGCGATCAGCGCTGCATCTTGCATGCGTTCCTCCCCCGGGGATTGGTACAAATACTGATGTGACCTACGTGGTTTACTTATACTGGTGCCGTAAAACGCAGCACAAGCCCCTGATGTCGATCAAGCCGAGCCCATGCACCCCGCCGCCCTGCCCGCTGCGCGCGCCGCGCGCGCCCTGACGCGCGAAGCGCTGCTCGCGCGCCTCGGCCTGCGCGCGCTCGAAGCCGAGACCCCCGAGGCGCTGCTCGCGCCGCTGGCGGCGGCGCTGCCCGACTGCATGGCCGGGCCGGCGGTGCTGTTCGCACCGGGCCGGGCCGGCTGGGAAACGCTCGCCGCCAGCGGCTGGAACCCGTCGCCGGAGATCGCACCGCTGCTCGAGGCGGCGATCAGCGAATCGGGGCCGGTGCTGTTGAGCGCGGCGGTGCGCGATCGCCTGCCGATGGCCGGCGGCTACGCTTCGTGCGTGGTCGCGCTGGCGCTGGGGCGGGGGCACATCGGCCTGCTGCTCAGCGCCGACGGGGCCGAGGACTGCCTGCTGTTCCTCGAGCGGCTCGCGGCGCTGTTCGCCGCGGCGCTGCGCCGAGCCGAGCGCGAAGACTGGCAGCGTCAGCTCGCCGCCTTCGCGGTGCTGCTGCCCGAGCCGGTGCTCGACTGCGGCGCCGAGGGGCACACCGGCTACCGCAACGCCGCCGTCGAGGGCTGGCTCGAGCGGCTGAAGCTCGCCGACCCCGCCCTGATGCTGCCGCTGCGCCATGCGCAGCTGGCGCGCGAAGCGCTCGCCGCGGCGCAACCGATCCGCGACGCCGAGGCGCGGATCGGCCCGCACACGCTGCTGTGGACCTACGTGCCGGCGCCGGCGCTCGGGCGGGTGTTCCTGCTCGGCCGCGACGTCGGCGAAAGCCGCCGCACCGAGGCGCTACTGCGCCTGTCCGAGGCGCGCTACCGCCTGTTGACCGAGCAGTCGACCGACATCATCTCGCGCCACGCGCCGCAGGACTGGACCTTCCTCTACGCCTCGCCGGCGGTCGAGGCGCTGCTCGGCTACACGCCCGAAGAGATCGTCGGCAAGTCCTCGGTCGAGCTGTTCCACCCCGACGACGCGCGCGCCTACGCCGAACGCGCACCCACGGTGATCTACGACCGCGGCATCTACCTCGCCACCTACCGCTACCGGCACAAGGACGGGCACTACGTCTGGCTCGAGAGCACCAGCCGCACGCTGCGCGACCCGGCCAGCGGCGAGCTGCTCGAGATCATCAGCGTCTCGCGCGATGTCAGCCGCCGCCTGCACGCCGAGGAGCAGGCGCTGCGCGCCCAGGCCGAGATGGCGCACATCGGCCGCCTGGTGCTGCTCGGCGAGATGGCCTCGGGGCTGGCGCACGAGCTGAACCAGCCGCTGGCGGCGATCGTCAACTATGCGCGCGGCGCGATCCGGCGCATCGACGCCGAGCCGCCGGTGGGACTGGCGCTGCTGCGCGGCGCGCTCGAGCGCGTCACCGAGCAGGCGGCGCGTGCCAGCGAAATCATCAGGCGGCTGCGCGGCTTCGCGCGCAAGGGCGAATTCCAGCGCACGCCGATCGACCTCGCCGAGCTGGTCGCCGGCATCGTGCACTTCTGCCTGCCCGAAGCGCGCCGCCACGGCGTGACGCTCGAAGCCGATCCGTGCGCGGGCCTGCCGCGGGTGCTCGGCGACAAGGTCCAGATCGAGCAGGTGCTGCTGAACCTGATCCGCAACGCGATCGAAGCCGACGCCGCGGCGCACGCCGAAGCCGCCGAGACTTCGCCGCGCGAGCCGGTGCGCGTGCGCATCGGCTGCGAGCAGGTGCCGGCCGGCCTGGTCGCGGTGCACGTCTGCGACCGCGGCCCGGGGCTGCCCGAGGGTGATCCCGAGCGCCCGTTCGAAGCCTTCTACACCACCAAGCCCAAGGGGCTCGGCCTCGGCCTGTCGATCAGCCGCTCGATCATGGAAGCCCACGGCGGCCACCTGTGGGCCGAGCCGCGGCCCGGCGGCGGCGCGGTGTTCAGCTTCACGCTGCCGACGGTCGACTGATCCCCCGACGATGAAGCCTCCGCGCCCATGAACCCCGACGCCCTGGTCTACGTCGTCGACGACGACCCCGCGCTGCGCGATTCGCTCAAATGGCTGCTCGACTCGGTCGGTCTCGACGCGCGCACCTACGCCAACGCGCAGGATTTCTTCGCCGCCTGGCGCGACGAGGGCCGCCCGGCCTGCCTGCTGCTCGACGTGCGCATGCCGGGCATGGGCGGGCTGCAGATGCAGCACCGCCTGCCCGAGCACGGCATCGAGCTGCCGGTGATCGTGATCACCGGCCACGGTGACGTGCCGATGGCGGTCGCGGCGATGAAGCAGGGCGCGCTCGACTTCATCGAGAAGCCGTTCAACGACCAGTCGCTGCTCGATTCGGTGCACAATGCGCTGGTGCGCGACCGCGCCCGCCGCGAGCTGCTGGCGCGCCGCCGCGGCATCCACGAGTACTACGCGTCGCTGACGCCGCGCGAGCGCGAAGTGATGGCGCTGGTGGTCCGCGGCATGCCGAACAAGGCCATCGCCGACGCGCTGCAGGTCAGCCGCAAGACCGTCGAGGTGCACCGCGCCAAGGTGATGGACAAGATGCAGGCCGAGTCGCTGTCGGAGCTGATCCAGATGGCGCTCGCGCTCGACCTGCTCGGAGACGAGAAGCCGTGAACGACGACATGGAACCGACCGCGCTGAACGCCGTGCTCGCCCGCTTCGATGCGCTGCTCGCGCGCGTCGAGCGCCTGCTGCCCGCGCCCCCGGCCGGGCCGGACTGGGAGCGCTGCATCGCCTTCCGCTGGCGCCGCGCGCAGGGGCGCGGCTGGCTCGAGGGCGTGACCCGGCCGCATCGGCTGCGGCTGCGCGACCTGCGCTGCATCGATCGCCAGAAAGCGCTGCTCGAGCGCAACATCCGCCAGTTCGTCAGGGGAGTGCCGGCCAACAACGTGCTGCTGTGGGGCTCGCGCGGCACCGGCAAGTCGTCGCTGATCAAGGCGCTCTTGAACGAGTACGCGCCGCAGGGGCTGCGCCTGATCGAGGTCGACAAGCACGAGCTGATCGACCTGCCCGAGATCGTCCGCGCGCTCGAAGGACGGTCGGAGCGCTTCCTGATCTTTTGCGACGACCTCTCCTTCGAGGCCGAGGACTCGAGCTACAAGGCGCTGAAGGCCACGCTCGACGGCTCGATCGCCGCCCCGCCCGACAACGTGCTGCTGTGCGCGACCTCGAACCGCCGCCACCTGCTGCCCGAGTACATGCGCGACAACCAGGCCAGCCAGGTCACCGCCGAAGGCGAGCTCCACCACGGCGAGGCGGTCGAGGAGAAGATCTCGCTGTCCGAGCGCTTCGGGCTGTGGCTGTCGTTCCACCCCTTCAAGCAGGACGAATACCTCGAAGTCGTCGCCTACTGGCTGGACCAACTCGGCCACGCCGGCGGTCTCGACGAAGCGGCCCGCGCCGAGGCGCTGCGCTACGCGCTGACGCGCGGCTCGCGCAGCGGCCGCGTCGCCTGGCAGTTCGCACGCGACTGGGTCGGGCGGCACGCGCTGGAGGGCTGATGCCGAGCCGATCGGATCGCCGCGCAAAGCCCGATCCGCAGGCCGGCGGCTTCAGCGCGGGCCGGCCCGCCGCCGGCGCAGGCCGGCGAGGCCCGCCGCCAGCAGCGCCAGCGTCGCGGGTTCGGGAATCGTCGCACCGCGCAGCGCGAACACGGCGTTGAAGGTCGGTGCCGGAGTGCCGCCGATGATGTCGGTGCCGACGCGCAGCCAGTCGGGGTCCAGGTCCTGGTCGCGGATCCAGCTCTGCAGATCGGGCGCGAACGGCGTGCCCGGTGCCACGATCGGCCGCGGTGCCGACAGCCACAGGAAGTCGCCGTTGTCGAGCCCGACCTGCGGCACGAAGAAGTAGTGGTCGGGGTCGAGCAGCAGCGGCTTCAGGAAATCGATGTCGAAGCGCACTTCCTGCCCGCTTGCCGGTCCCTCGCCGCCGGTGGTCTGGTTCGGCAGCGGATGGATGCCGTTCAGCACCGAGTTGGCGGCGGTGAAGTTCGGGTCCAGCAGCGTCAGCGTGAACGACAGCTCGCCGGCGACGCCGCTGTCGCGCCCGTCGAGCTCGACGTCCGAAGGCGAGTTGACCCGCGTCGGCACGGCCGGCGTGCGCGTGGTATCGGAATCCTTCGGGAACACGCGGTAGATCTCGACCGTGACCCGATCGACGTTGGCGCCGGCCGGCAACAAGCCGGTGAAGCTGGCGCCGTCGAGCCGGGTTCGCTCGCTCAGGATGAAATCGTCACCCGACTCGATCTCGATCTTGCCGGGGCTCGAGGAGCGCGAGCCGGTGGCGATCCGTCCGTCCGGGTCGCCGGTGCTGAAGGTGAACGGCGCGGCGGCGGCGGAGCCCGCCAGCGCACAGAGCACGGCGAACGACAGGGCGGTACGGATCGGTGCGTTCATGTTGCTGCTCCCTCTGACGGTGCGGGCACGCCGCATCCGGCTTCAGAAGCAAATCGCCTGCCATGGCCGCAATAGCCTGTGATTTCAGTCGCTTGCCCGCACTTCCACGGTGCTGCGCCCGGTGCGCTGTCAAGTTTTCTGACAATCGGCGTGCGCCGCGATGCCGCTCACGCCTCGCGCAGGCGCACCAGTTCGCGCAGCACCACCGTCGCGTAGCTGCCGGCCGGCAGCCAGAAGCTCAGCGCCAGCGCGTCGGCGCCGAGCGCCTCGCCTTCGAGGCTGCGCACCGGCAGGCGCAGCGCGCGGCGCTCGGGGCGCAGGCCGAGGTCTTCGCGCTCGAGCCCGGCGCACAAGCCCTCGTGCGCCGCACGCAAGGCTTGCTCGATGTGCAGCGCCTCGCCGCTTGCGAGACTCGCACCGCGGCCCCACAGCGGTCCGGTCGGATGCACGTCGAGCTCCAGCGCGCGGGCGCGGATCGCCTCGTCGGGGGTCTCGCAGGCGAACACCGAGTGCGTGCCGTCGAGCATCAGCACCTCGCCGGGCAGCGGCGTATCCCAGCTGCCGACCTGCACGCGGGCGTCGAGGCCGGCGTTGAACACGAAGGCGCGCGCCGACGAGATCAACAGGCCCCGCGTGTGGCGGTCGCGCTCCTTGCGCTCGCCGCGCAGCCAAGCGGCGGCGGCCGGCAGGTTGCCGCCGCCCAGCCCGAAGCGCTGCTCGCCGAAGTAGTTGGGCACGCCGCGCGCCACCAGCGCCGGCAAGCGCGCGAGCAGCTCGGCTGGACCGCCGTCGAGCGCGCGCACGACGATGCGGAAGCGGTTGCCGGCCAGCGCGCCGCGCTTGAGCTTGCGATCGTGGCGCGTGGTCTCGAGCACTTCGACCCCCTCGAGCGCCAGGCCGGACCAGTCGGGCGCCGCACGCCCCGGCAGGTGCAGCGAGAACCACTGCTCGGTGAGCGCGTGGCGATCTTTGAGCCCGGCGTAGGCGACCGCGTCGGGCTTGACCCCGGCGAAGGCGGCGAGCTGGCGCGCGAGCCAGTCGGTGTTGGTGCCGCGCTTGCGCACGCGCACGAACACGTGTTCGCCCTCACCCGAAGGCGCCCAGCCCAGGTCTTCGACGACGACGAAGTCTTCCGGGCCGAGGCGGATGCGGCCCGTGACTTCGGGGCGGTCGTGGGCCCAGGCGAGTTCGCGGCACTCGCTGACATCGCCCGCCCTCACAGCACCGGTGCCTCGACCAGCAGCACCACCGCTTCGGCGGCGATGCCTTCGCCGCGACCGGTGAAGCCGAGCCGCTCGGTGGTGGTCGCCTTGACGTTGACTTCGTCGCGCAGGATGCCGAGGTCGTGCGCGATGTTGGCGCGCATCGCCTCGATGTGCGGCGCCATCTTCGGCGTCTGCGCGATGATGGTCGCGTCGACGTTGCCGACCGCGTAGCCCTCGGCGCGGATCAGCTCGACGACGAAATGCAGCAGCTTGCGGCTGTCGATGCCCTTGTAGGCCGGGTCGGTGTCGGGAAAGTGGCTGCCGATGTCGCCGAGCGCCGCGGCGCCGAGCAGCGCGTCGCACAACGCGTGCAGCAGCACGTCGCCGTCGGAATGGGCCACCAGCCCCTTGCCGTACGGGATCTTGACGCCGCCGAGCGTGAGGTGGTCGCCGGGGCCGAAGGCGTGGACGTCGAAACCGTGGCCGATGCGCATCGGGAATCTCCTGCGGGTGCGGGTGGCGAAAGGTAGCTTGGCTGCTGGCGGGACGCCAGCCGCCCCGTGGCAGCGGGCAGCGTCTAGCGATCCGCGGCGAGGTAGAACTCGGCCAGCGCCAGGTCTTCGGGGCGGGTGATCTTCAGGTTGTCGGCGCGACCCTCGACCAGCTTCGGACGCAGGCCGACGGCCTCGAGCGCCGAGGCTTCGTCGGTGACCGTCACGCCGGCGGCGAGCGCGCGTTCGATCGCCGCCTCCAGCACGCCGAAACGGAACATCTGCGGCGTCAGCGCGTGCCAGAGCGTGCTGCGGTCGACGCTGGCCTCGACGCGGCCGGCGCCGTCGGCGCGCTTCATCGTGTCGCGCACCGGCACCGCGAGCAGCCCGCCGAGCAGGTCGTCGGCCAGTTGCTCGATCAGGCGGGCGGTATCGTCCGGGCGCAGGCAGGGGCGCGCGGCATCGTGCACCAGCACCCAGTCGTCGGGCGCGGCGCGGCCGGACAACTGGCGCAGCGCGTTCAGCACCGAGTGGGCGCGCTCGGCGCCGCCGGGGGCGCGCTCGATCCGGGCCGGATCGGACACGCGCACCGCCTCCCACCAGCGGTCGTCGGCGCCGAGCGCGACGACGATGCGCGCCAGGCGCGGCTCGGCCAGCAGCGCTTCGAGTGTGTGCTCGATCACCGGGCGGCCGGCGAGCGGCAGGTACTGCTTCGGGACCATGGCGCCCATGCGCTTGCCGACGCCGGCGGCGGGGACGACACCCCAGCAGCGGCTCACCGGCCGGGCTCCGGCGCGGCGGTGCGCGGTGCCGGCTTCGCCTGGCCGGGTTTGGACGGCGGTGCGGGCTGGCCCGGCTTCGCCTGGACGGGCGCCGCCTTCGGCGCCTCGTCGAGAATGCGGAAGAAGGTCTCGTCGCGGCGCACCATGCCGAGATCGGCACGGGCGCGTTCCTCGACCGCAGCGAGGCCTTCCTTGAGGTCGCGCACTTCGGCCTCGAGCGCGCGGTTGCGGTCGGCGAGCGCCGCGTTGTCGGCCTTCTGCGCCTCGATCGCGGCTTCGAGCGCGCGCACCTGGCGGATGCCGCGGTCGTCGACCATCCACAGCAGGTAATTCAGGCCCAGCAACAGCGCGATCAGGGCCGCGAGGAACAGGCGCATCGTCTACGGGCTCGCTGGCGGGGAAAGGCCCCGGGGCTCCGACCCCGGGGCCGGTACGGCCCGGCGCTCAGCCCTTCAGCTTGCGCGGGAAGGCATCGCGGCCGGCGTAGCGCGCATTCGCACCCAGCTGCTCTTCGATCGCCAACAGGCGGTTGTACTTGGCGATGCGGTCGGAGCGGCTCAGCGAACCGGTCTTGATCTGGCGCGCGGTGGTGGCGACGGCGAGATCGGCGATCGTCGTGTCTTCGGTCTCGCCCGAGCGGTGCGACGAGATCGAGCTGTAGCCGGCATCGTCGGCCATCTTGATCGCCGCCAGGGTTTCGGTCAGCGTGCCGATCTGGTTGACCTTGATCAGGATCGAGTTGGCGATGCCTTCGCGGATGCCGCGCTCGAGGATGTTGGTGTTGGTGACGAACAGGTCGTCGCCGACCAGCTGGATCTTGTCGCCGAGCAGGCGGGTCAGCTCGGCCCAGCCGGCCCAGTCGGATTCGTCCATGCCGTCCTCGATCGAGACGATCGGGTAGCGCTTGGCGAGATCGGCCAGCCACGCGGCGAACTCGGCCGAGGTGAAGGACTTGCCTTCGCTCTCGAGCACGTACTTGCCGTCCTTGTAGAACTCCGACGAGGCGCAGTCGAGCGCGAGCACGATGTCTTCCCCGGCCTTGTAACCGGCCTTGGCGATCGCCTCCATGATCACTTCGAGCGCCGCCTCGTTCGACGGCAGGTTGGGCGCGAAGCCGCCCTCGTCGCCGACCGTGGTCGCCAGGCCGCGGCTGCCCAGCACCTTCTTCAGCGCGTGGAACACTTCGGCACCGTAGCGCAGCGCTTCGGCGAAGCTCGGCGCGCCCACGGGCATGATCATGAATTCCTGGATGTCGACCGAGTTGTCGGCGTGCGCGCCACCGTTGATGATGTTCATCATCGGCGCGGGCAGCACGAAGGTGCCCGAGGTGTTGATGTGGCGGTACAGCGGCACGTTGTTCTCGTTGGCCGCAGCGTGGGCGACGGCCAGCGACACGCCGAGCAGCGCGTTGGCGCCGAGGCGCCCCTTGTTGGCGCTGCCGTCGAGCGCGATCAGCTTCGCGTCGAACGCGGCCTGATCCTGCGCCTCCATGCCCTTGATCGCGGCGAGGATCTCGCCGTTGACGTTGGCCACGGCCTTGAGCACGCCCTTGCCGAGGTAGCGCTTCGGATCGCCGTCGCGCAGCTCGACCGCTTCGCGGGTGCCGGTCGAGGCGCCCGAGGGTACCGAAGCCAGGCCGCGCGCGCCCGACTCGAGCTCGACCTCGACCTGCACGGTCGGGTTGCCGCGCGAGTCGAGGATTTCGCGGCCGTGGACGGACTTGATCGCAGACATCGAAAACTCCTTGATTTCGTAAGCCAAAAGGTGTCGACGGATGCGGCTTGCTGCCGCTCGTTGTCATGTCCGGCGCGTCGTTGCGTACCGGCGGCGGCGCCCGCAAAGGCGCCGTTCCCCCCTCAATCGAATCCCGCCGCGCGGGGCGGGCGGTGCGGATCACAGTTCGTCGAAGCCGCGGCGCTTGACCAGCGCGTCGAGCTCGACCAGCGTGCCGAGCAGGGCCTCCAGGCGGCCGAGCGGCCAGGCGTTGGGGCCGTCGGACAACGCCTGGTCCGGGTCCGGATGCGTCTCCATGAACAGCCCGGCGACACCGGCGGCGACCGCGGCGCGCGCCAGCACCGGCACGAATTCGCGCTGGCCGCCCGAGCTGGCGCCCTGCCCGCCCGGCAGCTGCACCGAGTGCGTGGCGTCGAACACCACCGGGCAGCCGGTGTCGCGCATCACCGCGAGCGCGCGCATGTCGGAAACCAGGTTGTTGTAGCCGAACGAGGCGCCGCGCTCGCAGACCATGATCTGCTCGTTGCCGACCGCGCGGGCCTTGGCGGCGACGTGCTTCATGTCCCAGGGCGCGAGGAACTGCCCCTTCTTGATGTTCACCGGCCTGCCCGCGCGCGCGACCGCCTGGATGAAGTTGGTCTGCCGGCACAGGAAGGCCGGGGTCTGCAGCACGTCGACGACGGCAGCGACCTCGGCCAGCGGCGTGTCTTCGTGCACGTCGGTCAAGACCGGCACGCCGATCTCGCACTTGACCTTGGCCAGGATCTTCAAGCCTTGCTCGATCCCCGGGCCGCGGTAGCTCGCGTGCGACGAGCGGTTGGCCTTGTCGAACGACGACTTGTAGATGAACGGCACGCCGAGCCGGGCCGTCATCTCCTTGAGCCGGCCGGCGGTGTCGAGCGCCAACGCTTCGCTTTCGATCACGCAGGGGCCGGCGATCAGGAACAGCGGCCGATCGAGGCCGACCTCGAAGTCACACAGTTTCATGCGCGCGCTCCTGGCAATGCTGCACCACAACCGTTACACCGTTCCATGCGAATGCTCCCGGACGCCAAACCGCTCCCGCCCCTCACGCTGCATGCGGGTGCTCGCGGCGCTGCTTCAGCGCCGCGCCGACGAAGGCTTCGAACAGCGGGTGGCCGTAGCGCGGGCTCGAGGTGAACTCGGGGTGGAACTGGCACGCCAGGAACCACGGGTGGTCCTCGAGCTCGACGAACTCGACCAGGTTGCCGTCGACCGAAAAGCCCGAGAACCGCAGCCCGGCTTTCTCCAGGATCGGCAGGTAGCCGTTGTTGAACTCGTAGCGGTGGCGGTGGCGCTCGGTGATCAGGTCCTTGCCGTAGACGCGGTGCGCGAGGCTGCCGGCGGCGAGCCGCGCCTGCTGCGCGCCGAGGCGCATCGTGCCGCCGAGGTCGGAGCTCTCGCTGCGGCGCTCGACCGCGCCCGTGGCGGTGGTCCACTCGGTGATCAGCGCGATCACCGGGTGCTCGGCGTTCTTGCGGAACTCGGTCGAATGCGCACCCTCGAGCCTGGCGACGTTGCGCGCGTACTCGATCACCGCGACCTGCATGCCGAGGCAGATGCCGAGGTAGGGAATGCGGTTTTCGCGCGCGTATCTGACCGCGGCGATCTTGCCCTCGATGCCGCGCTCGCCGAAACCGCCGGGCACCAGGATCGCGTCCATGTCCTCGAGGCAGCCGATACCCTCGCGCTCGATCTGCTCGGAATCGATGTAGTGGATCCCGACCTGGGTGCCGCTGTGGAAGCCGGCGTGGAACAGCGCCTCGTTCAGCGACTTGTAGGCGTCGGTCAGGTCGACGTATTTGCCGACCATCGCGATGTCGACGGTTTCCGCCGCCGCCTCGATCTGCGCGACCACGCGCGCCCACTCCGCCAGCTCGGCCGGATCGGCCTTGAGCCCGAGCTTCTGGCACACGACTTCGTCGAGCCCCTGCGCGTGCAGCATCAGCGGGATGCGGTAGATGGTGTCGGCGTCGCGCGCCGAAAACACCGCACGCGCCTCGACATTGGTGAACAGCGCGATCTTGCGCCGCTCTTCGGGCGGGATCTCGCGGTCCGAGCGGCACAGCAGGATGTCGGGCTGGATGCCGATCGAGCGCAGTTCCTTGACCGAGTGCTGCGTCGGCTTGGTCTTCAGCTCGCCGGCGGCCGAGACGTAGGGGAGCAGCGTCAGGTGCATGAACAGCGCGCGCTCGTGGCCGAGTTCGACGCCGAGCTGGCGGATCGCCTCGAGGAAGGGCAGCGACTCGATGTCGCCGACGGTGCCGCCGATCTCGACCATCACCACGTCGGCGTCGCCGGCGCCGAGGCGGATGCAGCGCTTGATCTCGTCGGTGATGTGCGGGATCACCTGCACCGTGCCGCCGAGATAGTCGCCGCGCCGCTCCTTGCGGATCACGTTCTCGTAGATGCGCCCGGTGGTGTAGTTGTTGCGGCGGCTCGCCGTCATGCGCACGAAGCGTTCGTAATGCCCGAGGTCGAGATCGGTCTCGGCCCCGTCCTCGGTCACGTACACCTCGCCGTGCTGGAACGGGCTCATCGTCCCCGGATCGACATTGATGTAGGGATCGAGCTTGATCATCGTGACCTTCAGGCCACGCGCCTCGAGAATGGCAGCCAGCGAGGCGGCGGCGATGCCTTTGCCCAGCGAAGACACGACACCGCCGGTGACGAAGATGAATCGAGTCATGAGTTCGAGCGTCCGATCCCGCGCGCGGCGGGACTCCGAAGAGGCGGCCTTTGGAAGGCATTGGATGGTAACGGAAGCCGCCCGGCTTTGCCACGCCGGCACCCGCCCCGGCGTGCCCGTGCAACCCGCCGCCGGCCCGAGCCCGGCGGCCCAGACCAGCTCGCCGCCGGCGTACAGCAGCGCCAGGCGCGTGCGCTCCCACGGCGCGATGCCGGCTTCCTGCAACAGCTTCTTCAGCGCCTGCCCGTGGGCGCGCCCGGCCGGGTGGAAGCGCTCGCCGCCGCGGCGAAAGCGCAGCTCGAGCGCACGCGCGAGCACCTCGGAGCGCAGGCCCCCGCTCGGTGCGTCTTCGAGCGCGAGCACACCGAGCCCGGGCAGCTCGAGCGGGAGCGCCGGATCGGCCCAGGGGATCACCGCGTGCGCCGCGAGCGGCGGCAGCGGCGCGAAGGCATGCAGCCGGCCGCGGTAACGCCGCACTTCGGCGCCAGGCCAGCGCACGCAGGGTTCGGCATCGGGACGCGCCTGCACCACGTCGCGCAGCACGTGCGCGAGCTGTGCGCTCGAGGGGATCGGCAAGCCCAGCGCCGCCAGCCACGCGCGCAAGGCTTCGCGCTGGCGCGGCTCGGGCAGCGCGCGCAGCCGCTCGAGTCGCAGCGTCCCGCCGTCGCGGACGGCTTCCAGGTCGGCACCGGCGCGCGCCTCGACCGCCTCCACCGCCTCGGCGCATAGCCGCGCCGAACGCGCGATCGCGCCGGGGCTGCCCGGAAAGCGCCGCGTGAGCCGCGCCAGCACTTCGTGGCGCAGGAAGTTGCGGTCGTAATCGCTCAGCGCGTTGCTCGGATCGTCGATCCAGGTCAAGCCTTGGGCTTCGGCCCAGGCGCGGATCTCGGCCCGTCCGAGGCCGAGCCACGGCCGCCACAGCCAGCCCGCGCCCAGGCGCTGCGCCACCGGCATGCCGGCCAGGCCCCTGGGCCCGGCGCCGCGCATCAGCGCGAGCAGCACGGTCTCGGCCTGGTCGTCGCGGTGGTGGGCGGCGAGCAGCGCGGCATCCGACCCCAGCCGCGCCGCCAGCGCCGCGTAGCGCGCTGCGCGTGCCGCCGCCTCGGGGCTGCCGCCACGCGCGGCACGGGCATCGACCAGCACGATTTCGCAGGCGATGCCGAGCGCACCGGCGCGCTCGGCACAGGCCGACGCCCAACCGGCGGAGTCCGGCTGCAAGCCGTGGTCGACATGGACCGCGATGATCGGCGGCAGGTGGCCGCGGGCACCGGCGAGCGCGTGCAGCAGCGCCGAAGAGTCGAGCCCGCCGCTGTAGGCGAGCACCAGCCGCCGCACCTCGGGGTGGGCGGCGAGCAGCTCGAACAGCGCATCGAGCGACGGGGCCGGGTGATCAGGCCTGGGCGATGAGGGATCGGAGCTCACGCCCTCGCCGTTCCCCATTCCCGTTCACCCCTTCCTCATCGCCGAGAAATCATTTCTTCGCCGCTTCGGCGAACACGCCGTACGACATCAGCCGCTGGTAGCGGCGCTCGAGCAGCGCCTCGACCGGGAGCGCGTCGAGTTCGACCAGGCCGGCGAGCAGCGTCTGCTTGACGCGGCTCGCGGTCAGCGCTACGTCGCGGTGCGCCGCACCGAGCGGCTCGGCGATAACCTCGTCGATCAGCCCCAGCTCCTTCAGCCGCTCGGAGGTGATGCCGAGCGCCGAGGCGGCTTCGGCCGCCTTGTCGGCGCTCTTCCACAGGATCGAGGCGCAGCCCTCGGGCGAGATCACCGAGTAGGTGCCGTACTGCAGCATGTTGACCTTGTCGCCGACGCCGATCGCCAGCGCGCCGCCCGAGCCGCCCTCGCCGATCACGGTGCAGACCACCGGCACGTGCAGCGTCGCCATCTCGAACAGGTTGCGCGCGATCGCCTCGCTCTGGCCGCGCTCCTCGGCGCCGATGCCGGGATAGGCGCCCGGGGTGTCGATGAAGGTCAGGACCGGCAGCTTGAAGCGCTCGGCCATGCGCATCAGGCGCAGCGCCTTGCGGTAGCCCTCGGGGCGCGGCATGCCGAAGTTGCGGCGCAGCTTCTCCTTGGTGTCGCGGCCCTTCTGGTGGCCGATCACCATCACCGACCGCCCGTCGAGCCGCGCCGGACCGCCGACGATCGCCGGGTCGTCGGCGTAGGCACGGTCGCCGTGCAGCTCTTCGAAGTCGGTGAACATCTGCCCGATGTAATCGAGCGTGTACGGGCGCTGCGGGTGGCGCGCGATCTGCGACACCTGCCAGGGCGTCAGCGACTTGAAGATGGATTCGGTCAGCTCGCGGCTCTTGTTCTCGAGCCGCTGCATCTCGTCGGTGATGCAGATGTCCTGCTCATCGCAGAGCTTGCGCAGCTCATCGAGTTTGGCCTCGAGCTCGGCGATCGGCTGTTCGAAATCCAGGAAGTTCATGTTCATCGGTGACGGGCTCGCGGCGGCGCCAAAAGCGCCCAAGTTTACCGGGCTGACCGGCGGCGGCAAGGCGCGTCCGTGCGAGGCGCCAGGACAGGGAACGGGGAACGGGGAATGGGGAATGGGGAATGGGGAATGGGGAATGGGGAATGGGGAATGGGGAATGGGGAATGGGGAATGGGGAA
>JBDHRG010000097.1:0-15071 GCA_039807445.1 Candidatus Competibacteraceae bacterium | reverse complement strand
CACCTGCTCGAGCGCCTGCATCCGCACACGCCGATGGAACGCGCGTTCTGGCCCTATGCCGAGCGCCACCCCTGGCCGCTCGGGCTGATGCTCGGCGCCGCGCTGGTGATCGGCTGGTTCGTGTTCAGCTGGCTGCTCGACGCGCTGATCTTTTGAGCGGAAGACGCCGGACTTCCGGCGTCGCGGGTCGCGAGAGGGCGGAGGCCGGCGGCGGCAGGGACACAGCCCGCCGCCGGCCGTTCCGTGTCAGTCCGCCAGCCCCTCGAACAGCCGGGTGCTCAGGTAGCGCTCGCCGAACGAGGGGAGGATGGTGACGATCCGCTTGCCGGCGTTGTCGGGGCGTTTGGCCTGCTCGAGCGCAGCCCACAGCGCCGCACCCGACGAGATGCCGACCAACAGGCCTTCTTCGCGCGCGGCACGGCGCGCGGTAGCGAGTGCGTCCTCGTTGCCGACGCGCGCGATCTCGTCGTAGATCGCGGTGTTCAGCACTTCGGGCACGAAGCCGGCGCCGATGCCCTGGATCAGGTGCGGCCCCTTGGGTCCGCCCGACAGCACCGGCGAAGTCTCGGGCTCGACCGCGACCACCTTCAGCCCCGGCCGGCGCGCCTTCAGCACTTCGCCGCAGCCGGTGATGGTGCCGCCGGTGCCGACGCCGACGACCAGGATGTCGAGCTCGCCGTCGGTGTCACGCCAGATCTCTTCGGCGGTGGTCCGGCGGTGGACCTCGGGGTTGGCCGGGTTGCGGAACTGCTGCGGGATGAAGTAGTGCGGATCGGCAGCGGCCATCTCCTCGGCCTTGCGGATCGCACCCGCCATGCCCTCGGCGCCCGGGGTCAGCACCAACTCGGCACCGAAGCCGCGCAGCAGTAGCCGGCGCTCGCGGCTCATCGTGTCGGGCATCACCAGGCAGCACGGGTAGCCCTTGGCGGCGCAGACGAAGGCGAGCGCGATGCCGGTGTTGCCCGAAGTCGGCTCGAGGATCACGGTGTCGGGCTTGATCCGGCCGGCGCGCTCGGCGGCTTCGATCATCGCTGCGCCGATGCGGTCCTTGACGCTGTGCGCGGGGTTGAAGAACTCGAGCTTGCAGACGACTTCGGCGCCGAGTCCCTGGGTCAGGCGGTTGAGCCGTACCAGCGGGGTGTTGCCGATCAGCTCGGTGACATTGTTGGCGATGCGCATGGGTTCCCCTTGCTGGTCGTGCCGCGAGCGCGCGGAGCGGAAGCCCCACGGCCGCCGCGAAGCCATCAGATCGAATAGTCCTCGGGCACGCCACCGCCTTCGGCCAGGAACACGCGCAGCTGGCGCGGCCTGACGTAGACGCGTTCGCCGACCTGCCAGGTGTCGCGCTGGTAGCGTTCGCGGGTCAGCTCGACCTCGATGGTCTCGTCGGCTCCGGTGCGCTCGAGTTCGAGGCGCACGATCGGCCCCAGCGGGCGCACGTCGACGACGCGCGCCGGCAGCGCGCGGGCGTCGTTGGCCGCTTCGCGCGACAGGTCGATGTCGTGCGGGCGCACGTAGGCGAAGGCCGGCGCATTCTCGGCGTCATTGTGCTCGGGCGTCGGCACCAGCAAGCCGGCGACGTCGGCGAAGCCGGCGTGCACGCGCGAGTGGAACAGGTTGACGTTGCCGAGGAACTCGTAGACGAAGGGTGTGGCCGGGCTGGCGTAGACCTCGTCCGGGGTGCCGATCTGCTCGATGCGGCCCTTGTTCATCACCACGACGCGGTCGGAGACTTCGAGCGCCTCTTCCTGATCGTGGGTGACGAACACCGAGGTCACGTGCAGCTCGTCGTGCAGCCGCCGCAGCCAGCGCCTGAGCTCCTTGCGCACCTGGGTGTCGAGCGCGCCGAAGGGCTCGTCGAGCAGCAGCACCTTCGGCTCGACCGCCAGCGCGCGCGCCAGCGCGATGCGCTGGCGCTGGCCGCCCGAGAGCTGCGAGGGGTAGCGCTGCGCCAGCCAGTCGAGCTGCACCAGCTTCAGCAGGTTGACCACGCGCTCGCGGATCTCGGCTTCGGGCGGGCGCGTCGCGCGCGGGCGCACGCGCAGACCGAAGGCGACGTTCTCGAACACGCTCATGTGCTGGAACAGGGCGTAGTGCTGGAACACGAAGCCGACTTCGCGGCTGCGAACGTCGCGCTCGGTGGCGTCTTCGCCGTGGAACAGGATCTGCCCGCCGTCGGGCTTTTCCATGCCGGCGATGATGCGCAGTAGCGTGGTCTTGCCGCAGCCCGAGGGGCCGAGCAGCGCGACCAGCTCGCCCGAGGGGATGTCGAGCGACAGCGCGTCGAGCGCGGTGAAGGCGCCGAAGCGCTTGGTGACGTTGCGGATCGCGATGCTCATGCGTTCTCGTCTCCGCGGCGCGCGGCGCGCTCGATCAAGGTCTTGGCCGCCAGCATCACCAGCGCCAGCAGCGTCAGGATCGAGGCGCAGGCGAAAGCTGCAGCGAAATTGTACTCGTTGTAGAGGATCTCGACGTGCAGCGGCAGCGTGTTGGTGAGCCCGCGCACGTGGCCCGACACCACCGACACCGCGCCGAACTCGCCCATCGCGCGCGCGGTGCACAGGATCACGCCGTACAGCAGGCCCCACTTGATGTTGGGCAGGGTCACGCGCCAGAAGGTCTGCCAGCCCGAGGCGCCGAGCACGATCGCGGCTTCCTCTTCCTCGCTGCCCTGCGCCTGCATCAGCGGGATCAGTTCGCGCGCGACGAAGGGGAAGGTCACGAACACGGTCGCCAGCACGATGCCGGGCACGGCGAAGATGATCTTGATGCCTTGCTCCGACAGCCACGGCCCGAGCCAGCCGTGTGCGCCGAACACCAGCACGTAGATCAGGCCGGCGATCACCGGCGACACCGCGAACGGCAGGTCGATCAGCGTGGTGAGCAGGCTCTTGCCGCGGAAGTCGAACTTGGCGATCGCCCAGGCCGCGCACACGCCGAACACCAGGTTCAGCGGCACCGCGATCGCTGCGGCGAGCAGCGTCAGCCAGATCGCCGCCAGCGCCTCGGGCTCGACCAGCGCCGCGAGGTAGACCTCGAGACCCTTCTTCAAGGCTTCGACGAACACCGACACCAGCGGCACGAACAGGAATAGCGTCAGGAAGGCCAGCGCGACCGCGGTCAGCGCCCAGCGCACCGCACGCGGCTCGGTGGTGGCTTCGGACAGGGCAGGGGGAGCGATGACGGCGCTCATCTATCGGGGGTCTCGCAGGTTCTTGTCATTAGGATCCGTCAGGGGCGAGGTGCGAGGCACGAGGAGCGAGGAATACCTTCCGCTCGCTCCTCGCTCCTTTTCAGACCGTCGCCGCGGCGCGGCGGCCGCTCCACCACTGCAGCCCGTTGATCACGAGCAGCAGCACGAAGGAGATCACCAGCATCACCACCGCGACCGCGGTGGCGCCGGTGTAGTCGTACTGCTCGAGCTTGCTGATGATGATCAGCGGCGTGATCTCGGACACCATCGGTACGTTGCCGGCGATGAAGATCACCGAGCCGTACTCGCCGAGCGCACGCGCGAACGCCATCGCGAAGCCGGTCAGGAGCGCCGGGGCGATCGCCGGGAAGATCACGCGCACGAAGGTCTGCCAGCGGCTGGCGCCGAGTGCCGCGGCGGCTTCCTCGACGTCGCGGTCGAAGTCTTCGAGTACCGGCTGTACCGTGCGAACGACGAAGGGCAGGCCGATGAAGGTCAGCGCGACGACGACGCCGATCGGCGTGAACGCGATCTTGAACGGCAAGTACTGGCCGATCCAGCCGTTCTGCGCGTACAGCGCGGTCAGCGCGATGCCGGCGACCGCGGTCGGCAGCGCGAACGGCAGGTCGACCAGCGCATCGACCAGCTTCTTGCCCGGGAAGGGGTAGCGCACCAGCACCCAGGCGACGATCAGCCCGAAGACGGCGTTCAGCGATGCCGCCAGCAGCGAGGCGCCGAAGGTCAGCCGGTACGAGGCCAGCACGCGCGGCGCGGTGACGGTGGTCCAGAACGCCTCCCAGCTGAGCCCGGCGGTCTTCAGGAAAGCCGCCGACAGCGGGATCAGGACGATCAGCCCCAGGTAGACCAGCGCGAAGCCGAGCGCCGGGCCGAAGCCCGGCAGCACGCTGTGGCGTTTGATCACCGCAGCCACGTCACTTCCCCGGAGCGTAGATCTGGTCGAACGTGCCGCCGTCGGCGAAGTGCTCGGCCTGGGCCCTGGCCCAGCCGCCGAAAGCCTCTTCCACCGTCACCAGTTCGATCGGCGCGAACACGGCCTTGTATTCGGCCAGGATCTCCGGCTTGCGCGGGCGCAGGTAGTGCCTGGCGGCGATGCGCTGGCCTTCGTCCGAGTACAGGAAGTTCAGGTAGCCCTCGGCGACCTTGCGCGTGCCCTTCTGCTCGACGACCTTGTCGACCACCGCGACCGGAGCGTCGGCGTCGACGCTGAGCGAGGGCACGACCACCTGGAACTCGTCCTTGCTGAATTCCCGGGCGATCTGCAGCACCTCGGATTCGAAGGTCAGCAGCGCATCGCCGATGCCCCGTTGGATGAAGGTCGTGGTCGCGGCGCGGCCGCCGGCGTCGAGCACCGGCGCGTTCCTGAACAGCGTGCCGACGAATTCCTGCGCCTTCTGGTCCGAGCCGTACTTGCGTTTGGCGTAGGCCCAGGCGCCGAGGTAGCTGTAGCGGCCGTTGCCGCCGGTCTTGGGGTTGACGATCGCCAGCTGCACGCCGTCCTTGACCAGGTCGTCCCAGTCCTTGATGTTCTTGGGGTTGCCCTTGCGCACCAGGAAGATGATGGTCGAGCCGTAGGGCGCGGCGTTGTACGGGAACGCCTTGCGCCAGTCCTGCGACAGCAGCCCGGCCTTGGCGATGGCGTCGACGTCGGTCTGCTGGTTCATCGTCACCACGTCGGCGGCCAAGCCGTCGATCACCGCGCGCGCCTGCTTGCTCGAGCCGGCGTGCGACTGGTTCACCGTCACCTCGTCGCCGGTCTGCTGCTTCCAGAACGGCACGAACTGCGCGTTGACATCCTTGTAGAACTCGCGCGCGACGTCGTACGAGACGTTCAGGATCTCGACGCTGGCGGCGTGCGCGGTAGCGCCCACGGCAAGCGCGATGCCGAGTGCGGCGGCGAGCAGGCGACGGGGAAGCTTCATCGGGGACCTCTCGATCTCGGGCGTGGTGGTGCCGGAATATAAGCCCGGCTTCATTATGCAAATAAATAATATTTGCTTACCGCCTTATGCCTCCACTGCATGAAGACATGCCGGGATGTGGCACTCGCACCGCGCCGCGCGCCGGTGCTAAACTCCATCCCCTTGATTGACGCCCGAAAACGCTCGATGGCCCGCAAACTCTATATCAAGACCCACGGTTGCCAGATGAACGAGTACGACTCCGCCAAGATGGGCGACGTGCTCGGTCACTCCCATGGTCTGGAGCTCACCGACAGGCCCGAGGAGGCCGACGTGCTGCTCCTCAACACCTGCTCGATCCGCGAGAAGGCGCAGGAAAAAGTGTTCTCCGAACTCGGTCGCTGGCGCGAGCTCAAGCAGCTCAAGCCCGGGCTGGTGATCGGCGTCGGCGGCTGCGTCGCCAGCCAGGAGGGCGAGGCGCTGCGCACCCGCGCGCCCTTCGTCGACATCGTGTTCGGTCCGCAGACGCTGCACCGCCTGCCGACGATGCTGAAGGCTGTCCAGGCGAGCCACGGTGCGGTCGTCGACGTGTCCTTCCCCGAGATCGAGAAGTTCGACTGCCTGCCGGCGCCGCGCGCCGAGGGTCCGACCGCATTCGTGTCGGTGATGGAGGGCTGCAGCAAGTACTGCACCTTCTGCGTGGTGCCGTACACTCGCGGCGAGGAAGTCAGCCGGCCGTTCGACGACGTGCTCGCCGAGGTCGCGCAGCTCGCGGCGCAGGGCGTGCGCGAAGTGACGCTGCTCGGCCAGAACGTCAATGCCTACCGCGGCGCGATGGACGACGGCGAGATCGCCGACTTCGCGCTGCTGCTCGAGTACGTCGCCGCGATCGACGGCATCGAGCGCATCCGCTACACGACCTCGCACCCGATCGAGTTCTCCGAGCGGCTGATCCAGGCCTACGCCGAGATCCCGCAGCTGGTCGACCACCTGCACCTGCCGGTGCAGAGCGGCTCGGACCGCATCCTCGCGGCGATGAAGCGCAAGCACACCGCGCTCGAGTACAAGTCCAAGATCCGCAGGCTGCGCGCCGTGCGGCCGAACCTGAGCCTGTCGACCGACATCATCGTCGGCTTTCCGGGCGAGACCGAGGCCGACTTCCAGGCGACGCTGAAGCTGATCGAAGAACTCGGCTATGATCAAAGCTTCAGCTTCATCTACAGCCCGCGTCCCGGCACGCCGGCCGCCGACCTGGCCGACGACGTGCCGATGGCGGTCAAGAAGGCACGGCTGCAGCAGGTGATCGACGCATTCAACCGCAATGCCGCGGCGATCGCCGCGCGCATGGTCGGCACCACCCAGCGCATCCTGGTCGAGCGCCACGCGCGCAAGGACGGCCGCGAGCTCGCCGGGCGCACCGAGAACAACCGCGTGGTCAATTTCGCCGGTCCCGAGCGCCTGATCGGGCGCTTCGTCGATGTGCGCATCACCGAGGCGCTGCCGAACTCGCTGCGCGGCGAGTTCGTCGGCTGCGACGAGATCGGCATCGGTGCCGGCAGGGTGGCCGCCTCGTGACCGTGCTGTCGCCAGTCCTGCCGCTCCCTGCCGACCCCGGAATCTTCCAGCAGAACCTGACGCTCGAGCCGGCCGACAATGCCCGGCTCGCGAACCTGTGCGGCCACCTCGACGAGCACCTGCGCCAGATCGAGCGCCGGCTCGCGGTCGAGATCGCCAACCGCGGCAACCGCTTCCAGATCAGCGGCGGGCGCGACTCGGTGCGTGTCGCCGTCGCGGTGCTCGAGGCCATGTACGCCGCGACGCTGGAAGAGACGCTCGAACCGGCGCAGGTACACCTGTTCCTGCAGGAGGCCGGCGCCGACGAGCTCGATCTGCCGCTGAGCCACGAGGCCGACGCCGGGTCGGCGGAAATCGTGATCCGCACCCGGCGCGGCATGATCCGCGGCCGCGGTCCGAACCAGCAACGCTACCTGCAGGCCATCGTCAGCCACGACATCAACTTCGGCGTCGGCCCGGCCGGCACCGGCAAGACCTACCTGGCCGTCGCCTGCGCCGTCGAGGCGCTCGAACGCGACCAGGTGCGCCACCTGGTGCTGGTGCGCCCGGCGGTCGAGGCCGGCGAGCGCCTCGGCTTCCTGCCCGGCGACCTGGTGCAGAAGGTCGACCCCTATCTGCGGCCGCTGTACGACGCGCTGTACGAGATGCTCGGCTTCGAGCGCGTCGCCAAGCTGATGGAGCGCAACGTGATCGAGGTCGCGCCGCTGGCCTTCATGCGCGGACGCACGCTCAACGACGCCTTCATCATCCTCGACGAGGCGCAGAACACCACCGTCGAGCAGATGAAGATGTTCCTGACGCGCATCGGCTTCGGCTCGACCGCAGTGATCACCGGCGACGTGTCGCAGGTGGACCTGCCCAAGGGTGTCACCTCGGGGCTGAAGCAGGTGCTCGAGGTGCTCGAGGGCGTCGAAGGCATCAGCATGACCTTCTTCCAGCCGCGCGACGTGGTGCGCCACCCGCTAGTGCAGCGGATCGTGCTGGCGTACGAGCGCCACGAGCAGCAGAACCCGAGATGAGGCTCGAACTCGATCTGCAGCTGGCGTGCGACGCGGCGCCCCTGCCGGCGGTCGAGGATTTCCGGACCTGGGCCGAGGCGGCGCTGGCCGGCGCCGGCTTCGACGACCCGGCCGAGATGACGCTGCGCATCGTCGGCGAGGCCGAGAGCGCCGAACTGAACGGTGCCTACCGCGGCAAGGACACCCCGACCAATGTGCTGTCCTTTCCGTTCGAGATGCCCGAGGGCGTGACGCTGGAGGCCGAGCTGCTCGGCGACCTGGTGGTCTGCGCGCCGGTGGTCGCGCACGAAGCCTGCGCGCAGGGCAAGCCGGCGCGCGCCCACTGGGCGCACATGGTCGTCCACGGTACGCTGCACCTGCTCGGCTACGACCATGTCGACGACGCCGGGGCCGCCGAGATGGAAGCGCTCGAGACGCGGATCATGGACGGGCTGGGCTTTCCGGACCCCTACGGAGACGACGCGGATGAAGGAAGACGACAGTCCCCATAGATCGTGGCTGGAGAAGCTGGGCTCGGTGCTCGCCGGCGAGCCCAGGGATCGCGAGACGCTGATGGAAACCCTGCGCGAGGCGCAGCGCAACGGTCTGCTCGAGGCCGAGGCGGTCGAGATGATCGAAGGCGTGCTCGAGGTTTCCGAGACGCAGGTCCGCGACGTGATGATCCCGCGCGGGCAGATGGTGGTGCTGCACCAAGACTGGGCGCTCGAGCGGGTGCTCGAGGTCGCGCTCGGGTCGGGACACTCGCGCTTCCCGGTGATCGGCGACGACCGCGACGAAGTGCTCGGCATCGTCATCGTCAAGGACATCCTGCGCCACTTCGCCGCCGGCAGGAACGGCGCCGACTTCGCGCTGGCCGAATACCTGCGCCCGGCGCAGTTCATCCCCGAGAGCAAGCGCCTCAACGCGCTGCTGAAGGAATTCCGCGACACCCACCTGCACATGGCGATCGTCGTCGACGAGTACGGCGGCGTCGCCGGGCTGGTGACGATCGAAGACGTGCTCGAAGAGATCGTCGGCGAGATCGACGACGAGCACGACGTCGACGACGAGGGCGAAGACATCCGCAAGCTCGGCGAGCGCGACTACACCGTGCGCGCACTGACCACGGTCGAAGACTTCAACGAGTACTTCGGCGCCGACTTCGACGAAGACGAAGCCGACACGGTCGGCGGGCTGGTGATCTCGGCGTGCCAGCACCTGCCCAAGCGCGGCGAAACGGTCGAGCTCGGCCGCTTCCGCTTCCGCGTGTTGCGCGCCGACAACCGCCGCGTCGACCTGTTCGGCCTTTCGGTGATCGATGACACGCCGGTGGCCGAAGAGCCGAACGACGCGGCGTGACCCGCATCGGGCGATTCCTGCACCGGCGCGCGCCAGGCGCCGCGGCGTCGTGCTTTTCGAGGTAGCCGTTCCGTGACCGACACCCTCCGCCGGCTCGTGCCCGGCGCACCGCTGCGCCCGTGGCTGGCGCTCGCCCTGGGGGCGGCGCTGGCACTGGCTTACGCGCCGTTCGGGCTGTGGCCGCTGGCGCTCGTGCTGCCGGCGGCCCTGCTGTGGCTGCTCGACGGCGAATCGCCGCGCCGCGCCGCGCTGACCGGCTTCGCCTTCGGGCTGGGCTGGTTCGGCGCCGGCATCCACTGGATCTACGTCAGCCTGCACGACTACGGCGATGCGCCGCCGGCCTTCGCCGCGCTCGCCACGCTGCTGGTGATCCTGCTGATGGCGGCGTATCCGGCACTGCTCGGCTGGGTGCTGAACCGGCTGTTCCCGGCGCCGGGGCCGCGGCGCTGGCTGCTCGCCTGGCCGGCGCTGTGGGCCCTGCTCGAATGGCTGCGCGCGTGGCTGTTCACCGGCTTCCCGTGGCTGTCGCCCGGCTACAGCCAGAGCGACTCGTGGCTCGCCGGCTACGCGCCGATCGCCGGGGTGTTCGGCCTGGGCTGGATGCTGCTGCTGGACGCGGGGCTGTTGCGCTGCGCGCTGGCCGGGCGGGGTCGGGCGCGCGCTGTCGCACTGGCCGCACTGGCCGCGCTGTGGCTGCTCGGCTTCGGTTTGCAGCGTATCGAATGGGGTGTACCGGCGGGCAGCCCCTTGAAGCTCGCGCTGGTGCAGGGCAACGTCAGCCAGGAACTGAAGTGGCGCCCCGAGAAGCTCGCCGAGACGCTGACGACCTACGTCGAACTCAGCGAGCGCGCCGGCCCGCGCGACTTGGTGGTCTGGCCCGAGACCGCGGTGCCGACCTTCTGGGAGCGGCTCGAGGACGGTTTCGTGCCGGCGCTGCGCGACTACGCGGCGCGCACCGGCACCGACTTCCTGATCGGCACGCCCGCGGGCGACCCGGCGCGCGCGCTGTACTACAACGCCGTGGTGTCGGTCGGCAAGACGCCGGGCGCCTACCACAAGCACCGGCTGCTGCCCTTCGGCGAGTACCTGCCGCTGCGCGGGCTGCTGATGGTGTTCCGCGACTTCGTGCAGATCCCGATGGCCGACTTCACCCCGGGCGCCGAAGACCAGGCGATACTGACTGCGGCGGGGCGGCCGGTCGGCATCTCGATCTGCTTCGAGGCGGCGTTCGGCTCCGAGGTGCGCCGCGCGCTGCCCAGGGCCGAACTGCTGGTCAACGTCAGCAACGACGCCTGGTTCGGCGATTCGCTGGCGCCGCACCAGCACCTGCAGATCGCGCGCATGCGCGCGCTCGAGGCGGCGCGGCCGATGGCGCGCGCGACCAACACCGGCATCACCGCGCTGATCGACGCCGACGGCCGCGTGCTCGCGCACGCGCCGCAGTTCGAGCCGGCGGTGCTGACCGGCGAGCTGCAGCCGCGCAGCGGCGTCACGCCCTACGTCGCGCTCGGCGATGCGCCGGTGGCGGTGCTCGCGGGCGGCCTGCTCTTGATCGGACTGCTCGAGCAGCGGCGCAAATGCCTGATCGCCGAGCGCGGACGCGTCTGAGCAGCCTTCGCCACGAGAACCATCGCCGTTCCCGATGTCGAAGTTTTTTACACTTATCGCTTGCTTCGGTGTTTGTTCTGGCTTTTTGATGCTGATTTTCATGAACTTTTTTGTTATGGCACGATAAGTGCCTGAGTTTTTTTGGCTCTTGCCGTCTCCGTGTGGAAGCCGCATGCGGCGGTCGAGGAGCCTGCCCTTCGCCGGACTCGGAGAAGATTACAGTGACAAGGTGCGATGAGGATCGCGTCATGTCCCATCCCAGCATTCTGCAGGCAGCTCTCTGTCTTCGTGCTTTCGGTGTTCCGCGGACTTCCCGACCGACCGCTTCATTCGAAAGTCAAGCTTCACGACAGCGGCATTCTGGTGCGAGCACACTCGTCATTTTGACTACCGTGGGGCTCGTCATCGGTTCGGCGCAAGCGGCTGTCGTTTTCGACGACGATTCGGGCAATCCTGTAGCGCCTGATCAGCATTTCCGCCGTCCACGCGACATGCGTGCCGATACGCCTGTGCGCGATATATTCTATTCCGTTTCGATGGACGGCATCCCCGGAAGAACTGCCGAGCAACGTGGCGCTTCGCTACAGGCGGTGTTCCGGGCCTTCGAAACCTGGGATGTGGCAGCCGCCAACCTGAACCTCATCAATGTGACGCCGGAGCATGTGGACGCAGGTGAGGCGGCGATCGCACCCGTCCTGAATCCGGATAATACCGGGGCCGGAGCGAGCATCGACGTTCTGTGGCGAAACGAGGAGGTCCTAGGGATCACCGGGAGAGTCCGCTATGCTGCTCCACCAACCGAAGCGGTACAGGACGAATACACACACATCGACGTCAGGCTCACGCCGGAGCTCGGGATCATCGATTCTGATGCCAAGGGCGTGCGGCGCCTCAACAATCCGCTGACCAATCCGTTTTCCACCTTTACGACGCAGCCCTTGTATGATCTCGAAAGTGTCGCGCTGCATGAGATTGGCCACGCGCTGGGCCTGACGCATCCCGATGAGGTCATCGCCAACAGTGTGACGAATCTTTTCAGTCCTTTTGCGAGGAACCGTGCCGAGGCGGCAGACAATAGAGTTCAGGTCCGCTTCGTCAATGAGGATAATTTCTTCAGGGCGCATCCCGAGGCCGGATTGCCAGAGCCGCCGTACAGCGTTCACAACCAGCACGAAGGAAGCTCTTCGGCGGTCATGAACACCGGCACTCTGGAGGGGCAGATCAGTCGGACGCTCACGCCCGATGAACTGGGCGCGATCGGGATCATGTATGAGGACGCCGCTGCACGCACCGCCGCGGCGACTGCTGCCGCGGCGGCAAGCTTGAGCTTCGGGCCGCAGAGGCGCCTCGCGCAAGATATCGTGATTGAACGCGACATGCATGTGTCGTTCGGCAATCCACCGCCGCCGCGGGAGAACAATGACGACATGGCGCGCCAGACTTTGCCGAGCGACAGCAGGCTCGTCGGCAATCTCTACGAGAGCCACGAAAGGGATCCGAGAGACCGCTATTTGTTCGAAGTGCCCGAGATTCCACAGGGACAGTCTAGTGTGCGCATGACCTTCGATATCGATGCCGGCCGCGAAGATCCGAGGATGTCCGATCGCAGCGCAAAAACAGGCGATCTGAGGCTGAGGATACTGACACGGGACGGAGACGGAATCGTGAGAAATGACAATGCGACCGCGATCGACGAAGGCTCGCTTTTCCTCGACGATCCTTTCCTGGCTTACGATTTCACGGCAAAGGACTTCACGATGAACGGCAATCAGCGGAGATTCATCGTGGAAGTCTCGCGCCAGCGCCAGCTGGCGGGTTTCAGGGATGTGGATTATATCCTCGCGATTTGCGGGAACGCCGGGAGCAGGCAGACGAACAGCAGCGCTTGCGGATGTCTAGCATGCGATGCTGATTTCGGCGATGCCCCCGACGGTTACAGGACGCTGCTTGCATCGGATGGACCCCGCTACGCTGAAGGGGGTCAACAGGGCTTGGCATCTTTCTGGGATGCGGAAGCGGATGGCCAGCCGAGCAGCTTGGCAGACGGTGACGACGCGAGTCTATCGGGCGGGTTTCCCGGACCGGCTGATGACGATGACGGTGTTCGTTTCGGTGACGGCTTTGTTGATGTCACGCTCAGGATCGAGCGGGAAGGTCGGAGCAGCTACCTGCTGCGCGCATGGTGGGACGTCGATCGCGATGGTTGTTTCGGGCACACATCGGCTACTGCCTGCAATCGAGTATCGGAGCTGTTCATCGATGATCTGCTTATGCTGGAATCCGGGGTCTACACGAGACGCTATCTCCTGCCATTCGATCCGCACGGTTTCTTCAGCCGTTTCAGGCTAAGCTGGGATCCCGTCGAGCGCGATGTCTGGCCCTATCGAGAATTCGTCTCGCAGGCCGATGGTATTTCGCACGGCGAAGTCGAGGATTATGCCGTGCCGGAGCCTGCCAGCTTGATCCTCTTCGGTGGGGGCAGTTTGGCTATGCTTGCCTTGCGAAGACGGCGCCGCAGCGATGTATCGGCGGTGCGTACCTAGAGCGGATTAGGGCGCCGCGTCATCCGCCCTAACGCGGATCCTGCCAGTGCTCGATCCCGCGCGGTGCGTGGTGCTCTTCGCTGGCGAGCTCGTGGTGACGCAGCAGGTGCGCCAGCTCCTGGCCGTTGCGCTGCGCGCGCTGGCGCGCAGCGTCGTGCAGGTGGCGGATGATGCGGTTCTGGCGCTGGCGGTGCAGCGAATTGATGGCGGCGGTTCCGACGCGGCGAGGGCGCACAGTCTAGCCCTCCACCGTGACGGTTCCGCGACGCCGGCCCGCCGCGCGGGTACTGCGGGGCCGCATCACGCTTCGCCCTCGAGCCGGCTGAAGCGTTCGCCGTTGCAGCGCGGGCAGCGCGGGATCGCGCGCGGCGCGTAGAACGGCAGCCTGGCGGCGCACTCGTCGCACACCAGCGTGCCGGGGCCGGTCACCTCGCCGCTGTGGTAGCGGCCGAGCTCGGCCTCGAACTCCATCAGCTCGGCGCGCGAAGCGTCGGCATTGCGGCCGAACCACTCGAGCAGGCGGTCTTCGATCTGTTCGACGTCGAAGCGGAACCAGGCGCGCAGCTCGGGCAGGTCCTTGCCCGTTTCGGCCAGATAGCGGCCGGCGTCCTCGATGTCGCGCCGGATGTAGGTGCCGAGCAGCCCGGCTTCCTGGCGTGTCAGCTCGCCGAGCGCGACCGCGGTTTCGGCGGCTTCGTCGATGCGCTTGCGCAGCGCCTCGCCGCCGCCGAGGCGCTCGTGCAGCCGCTCGAGCATGCGCTCGTAAGCTGCCACCAGGCGGTTGGGGGTCGGGTTTTCGCTCATGGCCGTTTCTCCTGCGGGCTTGCCGCATAGTGTGGACCGCACGCCCCGGCAGGCAAGTGCCGGCAGCGGGGGCGCGCGTTGGCGCGCCCGGCGCCGGTCGGGTATCCTTCAGCCCTTTGTTCGCCAGAGTCCAAGCCGGGATAGCACCGTGATCGACGAGTCGTACCAGCCGCGCGAGATCGAGGCGCAGGCGCAGCGCTACTGGAATGAGCAGCAGAGCTTCCGGGTGGTCGAAGACCCGGCCAGGGACAAGTTCTACTGCCTGTCGATGTTCCCGTACCCCTCGGGCCGGCTGCACATGGGGCACGTGCGCAACTACACGATCGGTGACGTGATCGCGCGCTACCAGCGCATGCTCGGCAGGAACGTGCTGCAGCCGATGGGCTGGGACGCCTTCGGCATGCCGGCCGAGAACGCCGCGATCAAGAACGGCGTCGCCCCGGCGAAGTGGACCTACGAGAACATCGACCACATGCGCCAGCAGCTCCGGTCGCTGGGGCTGGCGATCGACTGGTCGCGCGAGTTCGCCACCTGCCAGCCCGACTATTACCGCTGGGAGCAGTGGCTGTTCACCCGGCTGTTCGAGAAGGGGCTGATCTACCGCAAGAACGGCGTGGTGAACTGGGACCCGGTCGACCAGACCGTGCTCGCCAACGAGCAGGTCATCGACGGCCGCGGCTGGCGCTCGGGCGCACCGGTCGAGCGCCGCGAGATCCCGATGTACTACTTCCGCATCACCGCGTACGCCGACGAACTGCTCGCCGAGCTCGACGCGCTGCCGGGCTGGCCCGAGCAGGTCAAGACCATGCAGCGCAACTGGATCGGCAAGAGCCGCGGCATGGAGGTGCACTTCCCGCTGCTCGGCGACGACGGGGCGGCGGACGCGGGCGTGCTGAAGGTGTTCACCACGCGCCCCGACACGCTGATGGGCGCCACCTACGTCGCGGTCGCCGCCGAGCACCCGCTGGCGCTGGCCGCCAGCCAGGGCAACGCCGTGCTGGCCGCCTTCGTCGACGAGTGCCGCCACGGCGGCGTGTCCGAAGCCGAGATCGCGACGCAGGACAAGAAGGGC
>JBDHRG010000096.1:0-15316 GCA_039807445.1 Candidatus Competibacteraceae bacterium | reverse complement strand
CTCGTCAGCCACAGCGAGTCGGCGACGATCAGCCAGATGAACGGCGTACTGCCCTACGTCCGCATGGTCGGCTACGAGGGCGGCCGCTGACGATGGCGTCGGGATCCGCATACGCGCGCATCGCCGGTCTGTGCCTGGCGTTCGCGCTGCCCGCCGCGGCGCTGGCCGAACCCGAGGCCACCGCCCGCGAAGCGCGCGGTTGGCTGGAAAAGACTGTTGGCGGTGCGCGCGGCTTGAACTTCGAGGGCGTGTTCGTCTACGCGCAGGGCGGCAGGCTCGAGGCGATGCGCGTGGTGCACGGCCAGGGGGCCGATGGCGACTGGCAGCGGCTGGTGGCGCTGTCGGGGCCGCCGCGCGAAGTGCTGGTCGCCAACCACGACGTTTCCGGGACGATGGCGCAGGGCCAGGTGGCGCTGCGCGCCGGGCGGATCGCCTCGAGCTTCCCGGTCGCGCTGCCGCGCGACCTGGCGACGCTCGAGGTGCACTACCGCTTCGTGCCGCTGGGCGAAGACCGCGTCGCCGGCCGCGCCGCGCGCGTGGTCGGCGTCGAGCCGCGCGACCGGTTGCGCTTCGGCTACCGGCTGTGGCTCGACCGCGACTGCGGGCTGGTGTTGCGCTCGGCGCTGCTCGACGAGGATGGCCATACGCTCGAGCAACTGATGTTCACGTCGCTCGAGCTGCTCGAGGCGCCACCGCCCGAGCCCGGCGCCGGCGAGCTGCAGGCGGCGCAAGCCGCCGGCAAGGTCTTGCAGCCCGAGCGCGCCGAACCCTCGCGCTGGCGCGTCGGCCAGTTGCCGGCCGGCTTCGAGCCGGTGCGCTACAGCCGCTTCGGCCGCCACAGCGACGGCCGCGAGACCGACCACATCGTCTACAGCGACGGGCTGGCGACGATCTCGGTGTTCGTCGAAAAGCTCGACGGCGGCGCGCCGCTGCTCGAGGGCTATTCGCGCATCGGGCCGATGAGCGCCTACGGCCTGGTGCACGGCGAGTACCAAGTGGTCGTGATCGGCGAAGTGCCGCGCGCAGCGGTCGAGATGGCGGCGCGCTCGCTCGAACCCGCCGCCGAGACCAAGCGGTGATCGTCGCGCGCGGCGTGGTGCTCGGCTCGGCCGGCCCCGAACGGGTCTGGGTCGAGACGCGGCGCGAATCCGGCTGCGACTCGTGCTCGGCCAGGGCCGGCTGTGGCAGCGCGCTGATCGGCAAGGCGCTCGGTGCGCGCGCCCATCGCGTCGCAGCGCTCGCCGCACAGCCGCTCGCCGCCGGCGAGCGCGTCGAGCTCGGCCTCGAGGAGGGGGCGCTGCTGGTCGGATCGCTGGCCGTGTACGGCCTGCCCCTGCTCGGGCTCCTGCTCGGCGCGATCGGCGGCGAGCTCGCACTCGGCGGCGCCTCGGAAGCGCCGCTCGTCGCGCTTGGTGCGCTCGGCTTCGCCGCCGGGCTCGCCGGGGGACGGCGCTTTTCGCGCCGGATCGGCGGCGAGCGCCGCTGGCAGCCGGTGGTGCTGCGGCGGCTGTGATGCGCGGCGCGGTCGCGCCGCTATAATCCGCCGACTTTCACGCGATCGGGAGCGAGCACATGTCGAAGCGAGGCCGGGCGGCGGCCCTGGTGTTGTGGGCGTTCGCCGCCGCCGCGCAGGCGGCCGCGGTCCCCGACTTCACCGGCCTGGTCAAGCGCAACAATGCCGCGGTCGTCAACATCAGCTCGCAGGGCAAGGCGGTGCGCGCCGAGGCCGAACGCGACGACGACGAGGACGGCCCCGAGCACGGCGACGAGTCGCTCGGCACCGGGCTGATCGTCAGCGCCGACGGCTATCTGCTGACCAACCAGCACGTGATCGAGGATGCCGACGAAATCATCGTCCGCCTGGTCGACCGCCGCGAGCTGTCCGCGCGCGTGGTCGGCACCGATGCGCGCACCGACCTCGCGGTGCTGAAGATCGAGGGCGCGGGCTTTCCGGTGGCGGCACTCGGCCGCGCCCACGAGCTCGAGGTCGGCGAATGGGTGCTCGCGATCGGCTCGCCGTTCGGCTTCGAGCAGTCGGTGACCGCCGGCATCGTCAGCGCCAAGGGGCGCAGCCTGCCGACCGAGCCCTACGTCGCCTTCATCCAGACCGACGTCGCGATCAACCCGGGCAACTCGGGCGGGCCGCTGATCAACATGAAGGGCGAGGTCGTCGGCATCAATTCGCAGATCTACAGCCAGACCGGCGGCTACATGGGCGTGTCGTTCGCGATCCCGATCGAGACCGCGGTCGAGGTCACGCGCCAGATCCGCACCCAGGGCAGGGTCAGCCGCGGCTGGCTGGGCGTGCTGGTGCAGCCGGTCAACCGCGAACTCGCCGAAGCCTTCGGCATGAGCGTACCGGCGGGTGCGCTGGTGACGCGCGTGTTCGCCGGGGGGCCGGCCGAGGCGGCCGGGCTCAGGCCCGGCGACATCGTCACGCGCTTCGACGGCCGGGCGGTCGACGTGTCGACGGCGCTGCCGGCGCTGGTCGGATCGGCGCCAGTCGGCAAGACCGTGCCGTTGACGGTGCTGCGCGAAGGGCAGGAGCACAAGCTCCAGCTCGAGCTCGCCGAGCTGCCCGAAGCCGAACCCGACGCCGAGCCGCCGGCGCAGCCCGCGCCGCAGCGTCAGCCCAACCGCCTGGGGCTGCGTGTCGCGCCGGTGCCGGCCGAGCTGCGCGAATCGCTCGGCCTGGCGGTCGGCGGCGTGGTGGTCGAGGGCGTCGACAACGACCGCGCCGCGCGCGCCGGGCTGCGCCCGGGCGACGTGCTGGGCCGCATCAACGGCCAGGCGATCGACAGTGCCGAGGCGCTCGAGCGCCAGCTCGCCGGCTTGCCGGCCGGGCGCTCGGTGGCGCTGCTGGTGCTGCGCCGCAGCGGCCCGTTCTACCTGGCGCTGCGCGTGCCGCAGTAGGTCCGCGCGGCGGCTCCCCGAATCCGGCATAATGGCGGACCGGCCGCGTCCGCGACCCCGCTTTCCGATGGCATCCATGGATCACATTCGCAACTTCTCGATCATCGCCCACATCGACCACGGCAAGTCGACGCTGTCCGACCGCATCATCCAGATCTGCGGCGGTCTGTCCGAACGCGAGATGGAGGCGCAGGTGCTCGACTCGATGGACCTCGAGCGCGAGCGCGGCATCACCATCAAGGCGCAGAGCGTGTCGCTGGACTACAAGGCGCGCAACGGCGAAACGTATCAGCTCAACTTCATCGACACCCCCGGCCACGTCGACTTCTCGTACGAAGTCAGCCGCTCGCTGGCCGCGTGCGAAGGCGCGCTGCTGGTGGTCGACGCCGCGCAGGGGGTCGAGGCGCAGTCGGTGGCCAACTGCTACACCGCGATCGAGCAGGGCCTGGAAGTGCTGCCGGTGCTGAACAAGATCGACTTGCCGCAGTGCGAGCCCGAGCGCGTGATCGAGGAGATCGGCGACATCATCGGCATCGACGCCTCCGACGCGGTACGCGTCTCGGCCAAGACCGGGTTCAACGTCGAGGAACTGCTCGAGCAACTGGTCGAGCGCATCCCGGCGCCCAGGGGCAATCCGGACGGTCCGCTGAAGGCGCTGATCATCGACTCGTGGTTCGACTCCTACGTCGGCGTGGTGTCGCTGGTGCGCGTGGTCGACGGCGCGATCGCGCCGAAGCAGAAGATCCAGATGATGTCTTCGGGGCGCGTGTTCCAGGTCGACAAGGTCGGCGTGTTCACGCCCAAGCGCCTCGACAAGCCGCGGCTCGGCGCCGGCGAAGTCGGCTTCGTGATCGCCAACGTCAAGGAGATCGACGGTGCGCCGGTCGGCGACACCATCACCGATGCGCAGAACCCGGCCCGCGAAGTGCTGCCCGGCTTCCAGAAGGTGCAGCCGCGCGTGTTCGCCGGGCTGTTCCCGATCGACTCCGACGACTACGAAGACCTGCGCGAGGCGCTGGCCAAGCTGCGCCTCAACGACGCCTCGCTGCACTTCGAGCCCGAGACCTCGCAGGCGCTCGGTTTCGGCTTCCGTTGCGGCTTCCTCGGCATGCTGCACATGGAGATCGTCCAGGAGCGCCTCGAGCGCGAGTACGACCTGGACCTGATCACCACCGCGCCGACCGTGGTCTACGAAGTGCTCGACACGTCGGGCGAGACGCTGTACATCGACAACCCCGACAAACTGCCGCCGGTCAACAAGATCGACGAAATCCGCGAGCCGATCATTCTCGCCAATATCCTGGTGCCGCAGGACTACCTCGGCAACGTGATGACGCTGTGCATCGACAAGCGCGGCGTGCAGCGCAACATGCACTACGCCGCCGGCGGCCAGGTGCAGCTCGCCTTCGAGCTGCCGATGGCCGAAGTGGTGCTCGACTTCTTCGACCGGCTGAAGTCGGTCAGCCGCGGCTTCGCCTCGTTCGACTACAGCTTCGAGCGCTTCCAGACCGCGCCGCTGGTCAAGCTCGACGTGCTGATCAACGGCGAGAAGGTCGACGCGCTGGCGATCATCGTCCACAAGGAGCAGGCGCCATACCGTGGCCGCGAGTTGGTCGAGCGGATGAAGGACCTGATCCCGCGGCAGATGTTCGAAGTCGCGATCCAGGCCGCGATCGGCAGCCACATCATCGCGCGCTCGACGGTCAAGGCGCTGCGCAAGAACGTGCTCGCCAAGTGCTACGGCGGCGATGTCTCGCGCAAGCGCAAGCTGCTCGAGAAGCAGAAGGAAGGCAAGAAGCGGATGAAGTCGGTCGGCAAGGTCGACATTCCGCAGGAGGCCTTCCTCGCCGTGCTGCAGGTGGACAAGAAATAAGACGAGGGAGACCCCCGATGCAGTTCGATTTCGCCGCGGCGCTGGTGATCGCCGCCCTGGTCACCGGTGTGGTGTACGCGCTCGACGCCGCCGTGCTCGGACCGCGCCGCGCCGCTGCCGGCCGCGCCGCGCTGCCGTGGTACGTCGACTACGCGCGCTCGTTCTTCCCGGTGATCGTCGCCGTGCTGGTGCTGCGCTCGTTCATCGTCGAGCCCTTCCGCATCCCCTCGGGCTCGATGATGCCGACGCTGCTGGCCGGTGACTTCATCCTGGTCAACAAGTTCTCCTGGGGGCTGCGCCTGCCGGTCAGCAACACCAAGCTCATCGACACGGGCGAGCCCGCGCGCGGCGACGTCGCCGTGTTCCGCTACCCCGAGGACCCCTCGGTCGCGTACATCAAGCGCATCGTCGGCTTGCCCGGCGACCGCATCGTCTATCGGGACAAGCAGCTGTTCGTCAATGGCGAGGCGGCGGCGCAGATGAAGCTGCCCGACGGCGTCGACGGCCAGGAGCCGGGCTTCGAGGTGCGCGCGGAGAAGCTCGGCGCGGTCACGCACCAGATCCAGGTCGCGCGCAACCACCCGGAGCCGCCGCGCGAGTTCGTCGTGCCGGCCGGGCACTACCTCGCGCTCGGCGACAACCGCGACAACAGCCGCGACAGCCGCTACTGGGGCTACCTGCCGGAAGACAACCTGATCGGCAAGGCCTTCGTGATCTGGATGAACTGGGACTGCGTGACCGGCAATGGCCACTGCGGCCGCATCGGCAGGATCATCGAATGAGGTGCGGCGAGCGGGGCTGGACGGCGCTCGGCGCGCTGTTCGCCGCCGGGCTGCTCGGCTTCGCCGCGCTGATCGCGATGCGGATCGCGCCGCTGTACCTCGACGACTTCACCGTCGTCGCCGAACTCGAGGCGATCCGTCAGGAGCTCACGAGCGGCATGCTCGGCCCGGTCGAGATCCGCGAGCGCTTCGGCCGCCGGCTCGACATCAACAGCTTGAGGAGCGTGCGCCCCGGCGACCTGAAGATCATCCGCGACGGCAGGCGCATCGTGATCGAGCTCGACTACGAGGCGCGCACCCGCCTGATCGGCAACCTCGACGTGATCGCGCGCTTCCACCACCGCCTGGAGACCTCTTGAACATCGATAGCCTCTGCCGTGCGCTCGGCTATCGCTTCGGCGATCCCGCGCTGCTCGAGCAGGCCCTGACGCACCGCAGCGCCTCGGGCGTCAACAACGAGCGCCTCGAGTTCCTCGGCGACGCACTGTTGAACTGCGTGATCGGCGAAGCCGTGTACCGGCGCCAGCCGTGCGCCAAGGAAGGCGACCTCAGCCGCTTGCGCGCACTGCTGGTCAAGGAGGAGACGCTGGCCGCCCTCGCCGCCGGGCTCGCGCTCGGCGAGGTGCTGACGCTGGGTTCGGGCGAGCTCAAGAGCGGCGGCTTCCGCCGCGCCTCGATCCTCGCCGATGCGCTGGAAGCCGTGTTCGGCGCGATCTACCTCGACAGCGGCTTCGAAGCCGTGCGCCGCGTGATCCTGGCGCTGTACGCCGAGCGCCTCGAGCGCTTGCCGCAGCCCGGCGAACTGAAAGACCCCAAGACCCGGCTGCAAGAGTTGCTGCAAGCGCGGCAGCAGCCGCTGCCACAGTACGACATCCTCGAGGTCAGCGGCGAGGCGCACCAGCAGCGCTTCACCGTCGCCTGCCTGGCCGGCGGGCAGCGCACCGTCGCCACCGGCACCAGCCGCCGCAAGGCCGAGCAGGAAGCCGCGCGCCTCGCCCTCGACAGCCTGAAGAATTCCACGCCATGACCGAACCGACCTCCGAAACCCGCTGCGGCTACGTCGCCCTGCTGGGGCGCCCCAACGTCGGCAAGTCGACGCTGCTCAACCGCGTGCTCGAGCAGAAGCTCAGCATCACCTCGCCCAAGCCGCAGACCACGCGCCATACCATCCTCGGCATCAAGACGCTGGCGGACACGCAGATCGTCTACGTCGACACGCCCGGCCTGCACCTGAACGCCCGCAAGGCGATGAACCGCTACATGAACCGCGCCGCCGGCAACGTGCTGGCTTTCGTCGACGTGGTCGTGTTCCTGGTCGAGGCGCTGCGCTGGACCGAGGAGGACCAGGCCGTGCTCGAACGCCTGACCGGGTATGCGGGGCCGGTGATCCTCGCGGTCAACAAGGTCGACCGCGTCAAGGACAAGGCGAAGCTGCTGCCCTTCCTCGCCGAGTTGGGCGGCAAGCGCGAATTCGCCGCCGTCGTGCCGCTGTCGGCGACCAGGGGCACCAATGCCGGCGCGCTCGAGGCCGAGGTCGCGAAGCGCCTGCCTGCCGCCGAATTCATGTTCTCGGAAGACGAGATCACCACCGCGAGCCGGCGCTTCCTCGCCGCCGAGCTGGTGCGCGAAAAGCTGATGCGGCTGCTCGACGAAGAGGTCCCTTACGCGCTGACCGTCGAGATCGAGCGCTTCGAGGTCGAGGGCAGTCTGCTACGCATCCAGGCGGTGATCTGGGTCGAGCGCAAGGGTCAGAAGGCGATCGTGATCGGCGACAAGGGCGCGACGCTGAAGGAGGTCGGTCGCCAGGCGCGCATCGACATGGAAAAGCTGTTCGACGCCAAGGTGTTCCTGCAGACCTGGGTCAAGGTGCGCGAAGGCTGGTCCGACGACGAGCGGGCGCTGAGGAGCCTGGGCTTTGACGATGGCAATGAGTGATGGGGATGAGGGAGGGGGCGCGAGCGATCCCGCGCTACCGTGCGCACCTCGCCCCATTCCTCATTCCCGATCGCTCATTCCCTAAAGAAATGCGCATCGAGCTCGAACCTGCCTTCGTGCTGCACGCGCGGCCGTACCGCGACACCAGCGCGCTGCTCGAACTGTTCAGCCTGCACTGCGGGCGCATCGGCGCGGTCGCGCGCGGGGCGCGCGGGGTGCGCTCGAAGACGCGCGGACTGCTGCAGCCGTTCCAGCCGCTGCTCGCCGGCTGGAGCGGCGGCGGCGAGCTGAAGGCGCTGACCGCGGTCGAGGCCGCCGGTCCGCCCTTCGTGTTGCCGCCGGCCCGCACGCTGAGCGGGCTGTACCTGAACGAGCTGCTGGTGCGTCTGACCGCGCGCGAAGACCCCCAGCCCGAGCTGTTCGCGTATTACCGCGCTGCGCTCGCGCGGCTCGCCGAGCCGCTGGCGGACGAGCAGACCGCGCTGCGGCTGTTCGAGTGCGACTTGCTCGGCGCGCTCGGCTACGGTCTGGCACTCGAGTACGATGCCGCGGGCGTGGCGATCGTGCCGGAGCGGCGCTACCGCTACCGGCCGGACGCCGGCGCACTGCCCGAAGGCGAGGCGGGGGGCGAGGGCATCGCGGTCGGCGGCGCGGCGCTGCTGGCGCTGGCCGCGGGTCGGCTGGACGCCGCGGTGCTGCCCGAGCTGAAGGCGCTGATGCGCGCGCTGCTCGACGGCTTGCTCGGCAGCCGTCCGCTGCGCGCCCGCGAGCTGGCCCGGGCGCTGGCCCGGCGCGAGCGCAAGGACGGTGCGGCATCGTAGGGTGAGCAAGCGGCCGGCTGACCCCACCCTACGAAGGCCCGCCAATCACAAGCACAAGAGGAGCCTGGAGATGAGCGCTTCCCTTCCGCACGAGATCCTGCTCGGCGTCAACATCGACCACGTCGCCACGCTGCGCCAGGCCCGCGGCACGCGCTACCCGGATCCGGTGCAGGCGGCGTTCGCCGCCGAGCAGGCCGGCGCCGACCTGATCACCGTGCACCTGCGCGAAGACCGCCGCCACATCCAGGAGCGCGACGTGCGCCTGCTGGCGCAGACGCTGCAAACGCGGATGAACCTCGAAATCGCGGTCGTCGAGGAGATGCTGGCTTTCGCCGAAGCCGTCGGCCCGGCCGACGTCTGTCTAGTGCCCGAGCGGCGCGAAGAGCTGACCACCGAGGGCGGGCTCGACGTCGTCGGGCAGTTCGACAGGGTCAACGATGCCTGCGCGCGGCTCGCCGCCGCCGGCATCGCCGTGTCGCTGTTCATCGACGCCGATGCCGAGCAGATCGAGGCGGCGGCGCGCGCCGGCGCACCGAAGATCGAGATCCACACCGGCCGCTACGCCGATACCGAAGACGGCGCCGCCTGCGCCGTCGAACTGGCGACGATCGCGCGCGCGGTCGACGATGCGCAGGCCCTCGGTCTGGTCGTCAACGCCGGCCACGGCCTGAACTATCACAACGTCGGGCCGATCGCGGCGATCGGCGGCATCGGCGAGCTCAACATCGGCCACGCGATCGTCGCCCGCGCGGTGTTCACCGGGCTCGACGCCGCGGTGCGCGAGATGCGCGCGCTGATGCGCGCGGCACGGGGCTTGCCGGCTTGATCCTCGGCATCGGCACCGACATCGTCCGCATCGCCCGCCTCGAGGAAGCGCTGGCCCGCCACGGCCGGCGTTTCGCCGAGCGCGTGCTGGCGCCCGCCGAGCTGGCCGAGCTCGACACCAGCGGCCAGCCGGCGCGGCTGCTCGCCAAGCGCTTCGCCGCCAAAGAGGCGGCGGTCAAGGCGCTCGGCACCGGCGTGCGCGAGGGCATCGCGCTGGCGCAGATCGCCGTGACGCACGATGCCCTCGGCAAGCCGGGGCTGGCCTGGGAAGGTGCCGCGCGCGCGCGCCTCGAGGCGCTCGGCGCCACCGGCGCGCTGCTGACCTTGTCCGACGAGAAGGAATACGCGCTCGCGTTCGTGGTGCTGCTGGGGCGGTGAGCGGAGCCGATCGAGCATCAATCGGTCGCCGCGAGGAAGCGGTCGATCTCGGCGAGCACCGCGGCGGCGGCCGAGCAAGTCGTGGCGGTGTCGGTCGGCACACCGTCGAGCAGCTGCAGCTCGAGCTCGCGACAGGCGGCGCACAGCGCCGGCGCGCCGCAGTACAGCGCCGAGCCCGCCAGCCGGTGGGCGAGCTCGCGCGTGGCGTCCCACGCCGTCTCGTCTTGCAGCCGCGCCAGCCGCGCGCGGATCGGCGGCAGCTCGGTGCGGAACAGGCCCAGCAAGTGCTCGGCGATGCCGGCGTTGCCGCCGGCGATCTTCAGCGCTTCGAGCGCGTCGTAGACGGGCAGATCCCGGGGCATCGGGCGTTCCCTATCGTGTGTCCGTGCCGGGGGGCCGGCGCACCGTCCGGACCCGCTCGAGCGAAGCGTCCATGTCAGCCGCCGGCACTCGGCAAGCCGCGCCCCGCACGCCCGCGGGGTCGGCGCCGTGCTGGCGCTGTCCCCAGTGTCTCAGCGTGCCCGCCAGGGCCTCTTCGGTGATCGGCTTGGCCAGGTGGCCGTCGATGCCGGCGCGACGGTAGCGTTCGAGGTCCTGCGGCGCGGCTTCGGCGCTCAGCGCCAGGATCGGGGTGTCGTGGTTCGGGCCTTCGGCGCGGATCCGTGCCGCCGCTTCGAGACCGTCGAGCTCCGGCATGTGGATGTCGAGCAGCACCAGGTCGTAGCGGCGGCCGCGACAGGCCTCGAGCGCCTCGAGGCCGTCGCCGGCTTCGTCGACGGTGGCGCCGAGCCGGCTCAGGAAGATCCTCGCCAGCTGGCGATTGATCAGGTTGTCGTCGACGAGCAGCACGCGCACGCTGCCGGCGAGCCGTCCGGGCTCGGTGGCCGGGGCGCGCGCCTCGCCGTGCGGCGGCGCGAGCAGCGGCACGAGCAGCGGCAGCACTTCGCGCGAGGTCGGTGGGCGCGCGATCCGGTGCTGCGGCACGCGCGCGGCGAGGTTGGGTACGCCCTGGCCTTCGGCGGCGCCGATCAGCACCAGCGCGTCTTCGGCGCGCAGCCGCTCGGCCAGCGGCTGCAGCAGCTGCTCGCACTGGTGCAGGTCGACGAACACCGCCAGTCGCGCGCCCGGGGGCTGCTCGCGCAGCGCGCGCAGCACCTCGAACAAGTCGTTCGCGGTCGCAGCCAGCCGCAAGCCGCGCAGCTTCAGCACGTGGTCGAGCGCGCGCAGCAACAGCCGGTCGCGCGACAGCGCCAGCACGCGCACGTGCGCCGGCGGCGCGCCGGTGGCGGCCGGCGGCGCTTCGACGGTGCCCGACCGCTCGAGCGGCAGCGAGACCTGGAAGGTCGAACCGACCTTGGGCACGCTCTCGGCATGGATCTGGCCGTTCATCATCGTCACCAGCCGACGGCAGATCGTCAGCCCCAGGCCGGTGCCGCCTGAGCGGCGCGGCATCGGCGCGAGCTGGTCGAAGGCCTTGAACAGCCGTTCCTGGTCGGCGGCCGAGATGCCGATGCCGGTGTCGCGCACGGTGATCGTGATCGTCATCGTCTCGGCGCTGTCGGCGGTCTTGCGCACGCAGACTTCGATCTCGCCGTGGTCGGTGAACTTGACCGCGTTGCTGACGAAGTTGGTGACGATCTGCGCGATGCGCGGGCCGTCGCCGACCAGTGCCGAGGGCACCTCGGGGGCGATGTCGAGCACCAGGCTCAGCCCCTTGGCGTGGGCGTTCGGCGCGAACAGCAGCACCGCGTTCTCGAGGATCGCGCGCAAGTCGAGCGGGCGCTTGATGATCTGCAGCTTGCCGGCCTCGATCTTCGAGAAGTCGAGGATGTCGTTGAGGATCGTCATCAGGTTCTGCGCCGAGGCGCGGATCGTGTGCAGATAGCCCTGCTGCGTGCGACTGAGCTCGGTCTTCGCCAGCAGCTCGATGAAGCCCATCACGCCGTTCATCGGCGTGCGGATCTCGTGGCTCATGTTGGCGAGGAATTCGGACTTGACGCGGCTGGCTTGCAGCGCGCGCTTGCGCGCGATGTCGAGTTCGGCGTTTTTCATCTCGAGCTCTTCGACCATCACCCGCAACTCGTCGAGCGTGTGCTCGTCGTGCGTGCTCAGCGCGCGGCGCTGTTCGGCGAGCTGCTGCGCCAGCGCCCGCAGGTCGGCGGCGAGATCGCCGAACTCGCCGCTGCCGTCGGCTGGCAGCCCCAGGTCGTAGCGACCCTGGCGCAGCCGCCCGAGCGCCAGGCCGAGCTGGTGCAGCGGCTCGGCGAACAGCCGCGCGAGCGAAACGCTCAGCAGCGCGATCAGCGCCAGCGCCAGCGCCGCGTAGCCGAGCGTGGTCTGGAGCACCTCGCTGCGCTGCGCGTCGAGCCGCCGGGGCGAGAGCTCGACGCGCACCCGGCCGATCGGCCGGGTGCTGCCCGCGGACAGGGCTTCGCGCGCGCCGATCTGTGGCTCGCCCGCGGGCGTGTCGGTGCGCTGCACGCTGGCTTCGAAGGCCAGCAGGCTGCCGGGCTGGAGGCTGGCGTCGCCGGGGTCGGCGAGGCGCGCTTCGCGCGCGAGCACCGCGCCCTCGAGCGTCTCGACCGTGACCACTTGCACGTCGGGCTCGGTCAGCGAGCCGAAGGCCAGCCGGTGCAGGCGGGCGCGGTCGCCGGCGGCGAGCGGCGCGGCGACGGCGTGCGCGAGCTGGCCGGCGAGCGACTGGCCGCGGCCGAGGTAAGCCTGGCGCTGGCTGTCGAGCTGCAGCTCGGTCAGGCGGGCGAGGATCGGACCGCCGACCAGCACGACGGGCAATAGGGTCAGCGCCACGATGCGGCTGCGCAGGCTGCCGGGTTTCATCGCCGGCGCCCTTCGGGCGGGGTCTGCGGGCGCGGGGTGCGTCGCATGGCTGCTCGTCGTGTCGTCTGGTGGCCGGGCGCGCCGGGCGCGCGAAGGGGATGTATCATACGCGCTCCCAGTGCCTGCCGTGTATCAGGGCCCGCCATGCCGATTCCCCCGTTCCCGACCCTCGAAGCCTGCGTCGGCCACACGCCGCTGGTGCGCCTGCAGCGCCTGACCCAGCGGCTGTCGTCGGTAATCCTCGTCAAGCTCGAAGGCAACAACCCGGCCGGTTCGGTCAAGGACCGCCCGGCGCTGTCGATGATCCAGCAAGCCGAGGCGCGCGGCGAGATCCACCCCGGCGACACGCTGATCGAGGCGACCAGCGGCAACACCGGCATCGCGCTGGCGATGGCCGCGGCGATCAAGGGCTACCGCATGGTGCTGATCATGCCCGACAACATGACCGCCGAGCGCCGCGCGGCGATGAAGGCTTACGGCGCCGAGCTGGTGCTGGTGACGCAGGCCGAGGGCATGGAGGGCGCGCGCGACCTGGCGGCGCGCATGCAGGCCGAAGGGCGCGGCAAGGTGCTCGACCAGTTCGCCAACCCCGACAACCCGCTGGCGCACTACGCCGGCACCGGTCCCGAGCTGTGGCAGCAGACGCACGGGACGATCACGCACCTGGTCAGCTCGATGGGCACCACCGGCACCATCATGGGGGTGTCGCGCTATCTGAAGGAGCGCGATCCGGGCATCGCGATCGTCGGCGTGCAGCCGCAGGACGGCTCGCAGATCCCCGGCATCCGCCGCTGGCCCGAGGAATACCTGCCGCGCATCTACGAGCCCGCCCGCGTCGACCGCGTGATCGACGTGAGCCAGCTCGAGGCCGAGGACATGACGCGGCGCCTGGCGCGCGAAGAGGGCATCTTCTGCGGCATCTCCTCGGGCGGTGCGATGGCGGCGGCGCTGCGGCTCGCGCGCGAGCTCGAGAACGCGGTGATCGTCAGCATCGTCTGCGACCGCGGCGACCGCTATCTCTCCACCGGCGTGTTCCCCGACTGATGAACGTCCTGGTCTTCGACATCGAGACCGTGCCCGACGTCGACGGCGCGCGGCGCATCAGCGGCTACCACGGCCTCGACGACGCGCAGGTCGCCGAGGCGATGTTCCTCGAGCGCCGCCAGGCTTCGGGCAGCGACTTCGTCCGCCACCCGCTGCAGCGCGTGGTCGCGATCTCGGCGGTGCTGCGCTCGGGCAGCGTGTTCAAGGTCTGGTCGCTCGGCACGCCGGAGTCCTCCGAAGCCGAGCTGATCCAGCGCTTTTTCGACGGCGTGGCGCGCTACACGCCGACGCTGGTCAGCTGGAACGGCAGCGGCTTCGACCTGCCGGTGCTGCACTACCGCGCGCTGATCCACGGCATCGCTGCGCTGCGCTACTGGGAAACCGGTGAGGAGGACAGCGGCTTCCGCTACAACAACTATCTCGGCCGCTTCCACTGGCGCCACACCGACCTGATGGACGTGCTCGCCGGCTACCAGCCGCGCGCCGCGGCGCCGCTCGACGAGATCGCAACGCTGCTCGGTCTGCCCGGCAAGATGGGCATGGACGGCGGCAAGGTCTGGGAAGCCTTCCAGGAAGGCCGGATCGGCGCGATCCGCGACTACTGCGAAACCGACGTGCTCAACACGTATCTGGTCTGGCTGCGCTTCGAACTGATGCGCGGCCACCTCGGCATGGATGCCTACACCGCCGAGTGCCGCCTGGTCCGCGACGCGCTGCGCACCGAAGCCAGGCCGCACTTCGACGCTTTCGTCGAGCAGTGGGAGTCCTGTCCGCGCGCTTGAGCGCACCGAGGCGCTGCAGACCGACCACCACGTTGGGTATGCCGGGCTTGGTCCAGCAGCCGCAGAGCCATCTGTTGGCGCGAGGCCACATCTGTATATCGCTCCTGCACTCCGCAGCCGCCCATCGCAAATAGAGGCAGATTAAGTATTCACGCAAAATTGATTTGAAAATCGGTCCCGTAACGCCGCAGCAGAGCATCGACTTCCTCATGCAACCGCGCCGGCTCCCAGCGCACGAAGCGCCGCCAGAAGTGCTTGGCGTGCTTGCACAGGATCTCGATCAGGTTGAGCTCGGGGCTGTAGGGCGGCAGAAACCGCAGCCACAGCCCCTGCGCCAGCCAGTGCGCTTGGCGTGCCTGCACGGCCTGGCAGTGGTGGATGCTGGCGTTGTCGAGCACCACGCAGGTCAGGCGTCCGTTGGCCTCGGCCGCCAGGCGGTCGATGCAGGCGACGATCGCCGCGCCGCTGGCCGCGCCGGCGATGACGGTGTGCTCGAGCCGCCCGGTGTGCGGCTCGAGCGCACCGAGGGCGGCGAAGACGGTGCGGTCGCGGGCGAAGGCCTCGGCATCGCGTTTTTTTTCAAGCTCCAGCGGGTGCGCCGAAAGCCGAAGCCGCGCGCCTCGAGGGCGCGGGCCAGGGTCTGCGGGTGCACCGACGGGGCCTGCGGATGGCGGGCGTGCAACTGCTGGTCGAGCTCGCGCAGATACAGCGCCTCGGCGCTGGCCAGCGCCACCAGGGTGTCGACGTGCGCGGGGGCGAGCTTCGCCGGCCGCCCGCCCGCATGCCCGCCGAGCAGGCCACACAGGCCGCGCTCGCCCCAGGCATTTTCCGCAGCAGATCGTGCTGGCGCAACTCCTCCGGCAGCAGTGTGCGCAGAAGCGGCTCATCCCGTGCAGCGGTAACGTACCTGGCCAGCCGATGTGTGGTCAGTCGGCGTGTAGCACACAGCGCCGCGGTCGGGGCTGCGATCGCGGCGGTGCCGCCCCGCCGCCCGCAGGCGCGGGCGCGATGGCCCGGCACCTGGGACGCTGGCGGTAGCCGCGTTCGGGATCACGCCCCGAGCTCTTCCAGGCAGGCGGCGATGATGTCGAGGCCCTCGTCGACCAGCGCCGGACTCGCGGTCAG
>JBDHRG010000095.1:0-15321 GCA_039807445.1 Candidatus Competibacteraceae bacterium | reverse complement strand
CAGCTCGCGCTCGGCCGCCTCGACCGTGCGGGCGATGCCGCCGGCCACCGCGTGCAGCACGCCGCTGGCGACGCAGCCGCGCGTGTCCACGCCGAGCGCGCCGGCGGCTTCGCCCGCCTCGGGCGGGATGCGCTTGGTGTGCCGGTACAAGGCTTCGCGCATCAGCGCGAGCCCGGGGAAGATCACGCCGCCACGATGCGCGCCGCCGGTATCGAGCACGTCGACGGTGACCGCGGTGCCGCAGTCGATCACGCAGCACGGCGCGACGCCGAGCGCCCAGGCGCCGACCATCGCCAGCCAGCGGTCGACCCCCATCCGTGCCGGCTCGGCGTAGGCGTTGCGCACGCCGAATGCCTGTGCTTCGGGCCGCACCCAGCGTGCACGCACGCCCCAGCGCCGCACGGCCCAGGCATCGAAAGCCGCCGCGAGCTCGTCGCCGGCGACATTGGCGCCGACGATGCGCGCGGGCGGCGGCAGCCGCGCCCAGTCTGGGTCGGCGTGCAGCTCGGCCGCCGAACCGCGGTGCGCACGCTCGCCGCTGGCGAGCGCGTTGCCGGCCGCATCTTCGGCCAGCCACTTGAGCCGGGTGTTACCGATGTCGAGCAGCAGCCGCGTCACGGCGCGAGCCTCAGGCTGACTTCGCCGATGGCGAAGGCGCGCACACCCGCGGCGGTTTCGAGCTCGAGCGCGCCGCTGCGGTCGATGCCGCGCGCGATGCCCTCGACCGCGCCACCGAGCCAGGCCAGCCGTACCGGCCGGCCGGCAACCCGGTCGAGCCGTTGCCAGTCGGCGGAGAAGGCTTCGAGCCCGCCCGCCGCGAAGCTTTCGCAGCCGCGTACCAGTTCGGCGATCAGCCGCCCGGCGAGGCGGTTGCGCGACACGCGCCCGCGGCCGACGATGCTGGCGCAGTCGACCCAGGGCTGGTCGATCGCCGCGCCGGGCGGCATCGCGACATTGACGCCGACGCCGATGACGGCGAAGCACGGTCCGCTCGACTCGCCGCCGAACTCGAGCAGCACGCCGGCGAGCTTGCGTCCGTCGCACTGTACGTCGTTGGGCCATTTCAAGCCGATGCCGGCCACACCCTCGGCTTCGAGCGCGCGCGCAGCGGCGACGCCGACCGCGAGGCTCAGCCCGGCGAGCTGCGCCGGCGCAAAGGCGAAGCGCCACAGCAGCGACAGGTAAAGGCTGGCGCCGTACGGCGAAACCCAGGTGCGGCCGAGACGGCCGCGCCCGGCGCGCTGCGTCTCGGCTAGGCAGGCGCTGCCCGTAGGCGCTCCGAGCTTGGCGCGACCGAGCAAATACGTGTTGGTCGAGTCGATCGTGTCGAACAGTTCGAGCGGCCCGGGCAGGGCGCCGGCGGCGGCGCGGATCGCGTCCGCATCGAGCAGTTCGAGCGGCGCCGCCAGGCGGTAGCCGCGGCCGCGCACCGCGTGGACTTCCAGCCCGCGTGCCGCCAGACCGCGCACGAGCTTCCACACCGCGGCACGGCTGACGCCGAGCGTGGCGGCGAGGGCTTCGCCGGAGCGGAACGCGCCGTCGGCGAGCGATTCCAGCAGCTGTCGTTCCCGGGACATGGCGGCGTGCGAAACGAAAACGGCCTCCTCGCGGAGGCCGTCAACTCAGCCCGATCGGCGCATCAGCTGCCGAGGATGACCGAAAAGAAACTCAGCCACGCGGCGACGATCAGCGCGATGATGATGGTCAGCGGAAAGTTCTGGAAACTGAACATGGCAGGCTCGGGTCCGATCGGCACACTGGCCGGTGATGGTAATTCATCGCTCCCGGGGCTTCAAGGACGCATCCTGGCGCGGAATCCGCGGGTCGTCGTCGTCCATCAGTATCCTGTGCGCCGGCCCCTCGAGGTCGTCGAACTGGCCGGTCTTGACCGACCAGACAAAGGCCCACACGGCGATGCCCATGATGACGATGGCCATCGGGATCAGCAGGTAGAGGATCTCCATCGCACGCCCTCCGTCAACGGCGCCGCGAGCCGCCGCGCAGCCGCAGCGCGTTGCCGACCACCAGCAGCGAACTCAGCGACATGCCGATCGCCGACATCCACGGCGTCACCCAGCCTGCCACGGTCAGCGGCAACGCCAGCAGATTGTACAGCAGCGACCAGCCGAGGTTTTCGCGGATGATCGCCAGCGTCTTGCGCGCGGTGCGCACGCCCTGCACCAGCGTGCCCATCTGCGGCGCGAGCAGCACCATGTCAGCCGAGGCTTGCGCGAGCTGCGTGCCCGAGCCCATCGCCACCGACACCGAGGCGGCGGCGAGCACCGGCGCATCGTTGACGCCGTCGCCGACCATCGCCACCACCGCGCCCCCCGCCTGCAGCGCGCGCAGCCGCTCGAGTTTGCCCTCGGGCAGCAGTCCGCCCGCGGCGTGGCGGATGCCGAGCTCGGCAGCGACGCGCGCCACCGCCTGCGGCCGGTCGCCCGACAGCAGCCAGACCTCGAGCCCGAGCGCCTCGAGCGCGGCGACCGTCGCGCGCGCGTCGGCGCGCAGCTGGTCGGCGAGCTGGAACCAGGCCAGCGGCGCATCGCGCTCGTCGCGCAGCACCACCCACAGCGCCGTGTCGTCGCTCGCGGGGGACGCCTCGTCCGGCGCGGGCTTGCCGACCCGCAGCCGGCGCCCGCCGACCACGCCGACGATGCCGACCCCCGGCGTGTTGCGCACGTCAAACGCCGCCAGCCGTCCCTGCGCGGCGTCGAGCAGCGCACGCCCCACCGGGTGCTCGGAGCCGCGCTCGAGCGCCGCGGCGAGTTCGAGGCAGTCGTCGCGGCCGAGGCCGGCCACCGGCCAGACTTCGACCAGGCGCAGCCGGCCGTGGCTCAGCGTGCCGGTCTTGTCGAACACCACGTGCGTCGCGCGCGCGAGCCGCTCGAGCGCGTGACCGCGCGTGCTCAACAGCCCCGCGCGCGTCAGGCTGCCGGTCGCCGCGGTGATCGCCGCCGGCGTCGCCAGCCCGAGCGCGCACGGGCAGGTGACCACCAGGATCGCGAGCACGATCGCAAAGGCGCGTTCGGGTTCGTTCAGCCACCACCACGCGCCGACCGCGGCGGCGATCGCCAGCTGCGCCGCCACGAACCCGCCGGCGATGCGGTCGGCCAGCGTCGCGATGCGCGGCTTCTCGCTCTGCGCGCGGTCGAGCAGGCGCACGATCGCCGACAGCGTGGTTTCGGCGCCGACGCGCTCGACGCGCATCAGCAGCGGGCTCTCGACGTTGACCGAGCCACCGACCAGGGCATCGCCCCGGGCCTTGGCCCGCGGCAGGCTCTCGCCCGACAGCAGCGACTCGTCGACGCTGCTCGCGCCCTCGAGCACGGTGCCGTCGGCCGGCACCGCCTCGCCGGGGCGCACCCGCACGCGGTCGCCGGGGGCGAGCTCGGCGACCGCCACCACCGATTCGCAGCCGGCGGCATCGAGCCGCGTCGCGGTCGCCGGCAGCATGCGCACCAGCTCTTCCGACACTTGCGCAGCGCGGTGGCGCGCGTTCATCTCGAGGAAACGCCCGGCGAGCAGCAGGAACACGAACATCGTCACCGAGTCGTAGTAGACCTCGTGCTCGCCGCGCCACGTGTGCCAGCCGCTGGCGACGGTCGCGATCACGATCGCCAGCGTGATCGGCATGTCCATGCCCAGCCGCCCGAGCCTCGCGTCGCGCCAGGCGCTGGCGATGAAGGGCCAGCCGCTGTAGGCGATCACCGGCACGGTGATCGACAGGCTGACCCAGCGGAAGAAGTGTCGCAGCCCCTCATCCATGCCGTACCAGTCACCGGCGTACAGCGAGAACGCCAGCATCATCACCTGCATCGCCCCCAGCCCGGCGACCGCCAGCCGGCGCAGCGCCCTGGCGCGCTCCTGCTTTTGCAGCGCCTCCTGGCGACCGGGATCGAAGGGGTGGGCGGTGTAGCCGATCGCGGCGATCGCCTTCAGCACCTCGCCGAGGCCGATGCGAGCGTCGTCCCAGCGCAGCTGCGCGCGGTGGGTGGAATAGTTGACGCGGAACCCGAGCACACCCGGCAGCGCGCCGACGTGGCGCTCGTTGAGCCAGACGCAGGCAGCGCAGGTGATGCCCTCGAGGATCAGCGAAGCTTCGCGCACCACGCCGCCGGCGTCGCGGACCAGGCCGCGCTGCAGCTCGGCACGGTCGTACAGCTCCAGGCTCCGCAGCTGCTCGGGTACCAGCTCTTCGGCGCGGCGCGAGGGTGTGGTGCGGTGGCGGTAATAGTCGCCCAGCCCGGCGGCGACGATCGCCTGCGCAACCGCTTCGCAGCCGTGGCAGCACAGCGCGCGCGGCGCACCGTCGACCAGGGCCGAGAAGTGCGTTCCGGCCGGGACCGGCAAGCCGCAGTGGAAGCAGTCGCCGGCGGGAACCGACGCGAGCGTTTCGGCCGCCTGCCCCATGCCTCAGCCCCCTATCGACGTCGAGGCGCGCAGCTCGTGCACGTCGCCGCCGCGGCGCACCTCGAGCACCAAGTCCCAGACGCCCGGCACCGGCAGCACCAGTTCGGCGCGGTACACGCCCGGCGCATCGGTTTCGCGCATCGTGAAGGCGGCGTCGAGGCGGCTGTCCGAGGGCCGCAGGAAGCGCCCGCCGACTTCGGCCGCGGCGACCGGCCGGCCGTCGCGATCGCGTACCACGACCTGGAACACCGCGGGTGCACCGGCGCGCACCGCACCGACCCAACCCTTGTGTACTTCCCAGCCGCGCGCGCGCTGGCGCTCGACTTGCGCCAGGTAAGCATTGTACAGCGACTCCTTCTTCTGGAAATCGTGTGCCACCGTACCCGGAAACACCGACACGATCTTCGCGTCGTCGACCGGCTCGGGCAGCAGCGCACGCGCGAGCCCCGGCGCCAGCCCGCCGTCGGCGAGCACGATGAAGCCCGCGTACAGGCAGCTCAGGAACGCGAAGAAGCCGACGATCAGCGCCGGTCCCCAGTGGAAACGCCGGACGCCGCCGATCACGCCGAAGGCGAGCGCGGTCAGCCCGTACAGCGCGACGTGCAGCGCGAACACGTCGCCGCCCGGCCAGTCCAGCGCCGCCAGCGCACCATAGCCGCCGACGGCGGCGAACCCCGCGACCACGGCCGCGCGGCGCGCACCGAGGAAGCGGCGCAGCGCGAGGCTGGCTGCGGCGACCAGCGCGATGCCGGCACCGAGGGAAATCAGCAGATCGTTCATCGTCACCGATCCGGCGGCGGCAGCCGCCTCACACGAATGGCCGCACCGCGGCTCACTCCTTGAAGTAGAACGCCGCCGGCCGACGCACCGGCGCCTCGCCCAGCCCTTCGACCGGCGTGATCACGAAGTCGAAGTCGCGGCGCTTGCCCTCGGCGCCCGCCGGCGCCTTGAGCTTCACCAGCAGCCGCAGCCGCTGCTCGGGCGCGAGCGCCACGGTGTCGGACAGGCCCTGCAGATCGAGCTCGGCACCGGGCAAGCCCTCGACGCCGATGCGCAGCCTGCCCGGTGCCATCGTCTTGGCGTTCAGCTTGATTTCGTAGCTGTTCTGCAGCCGTCCGTCGGACAGCTGCACGAACAGCGGCTGGCGCACCTGCTCGACGGTGGCGTCGAACGATGCGCGCGTGCCGACGCTCCACGCCAGCAGGCCGATCGCGGCGGCGAGCGCCGCGCCGTAGCCGAAGGTCTTGGGCTTGAGGAGGCGCGTCTTCCGGCCTGCCAGCGCCTGGTCCGAGGTGTATCGGATCAGCCCGCGCGGCCAGCCGAGCTTGTCCATGATGGTGTCGCAGGCGTCGATGCACAGCGCGCACGAGATGCACTGCATCTGCAAGCCCTTGCGGATGTCGATGCCGACCGGGCAGACCTGCACGCAGTAGCCGCAGTCGATGCAGTCGCCGTGGCCTTGGGCCCGCCGCTCCTCGCGCGTCCTGTCGCCGGTGGCGATCTTCGCGCGTCCTTCGCCGCGGCGCGCATCGTAGGCGACGATCAGCGTGTCGCTATCGAACATCGCACTCTGGAAGCGCGCGTAGGGGCACATGTAGGTGCACACCTGTTCGCGCGCCAGCCCCGCCATCACGAAAGTGGTACAGGTCAGCAGCAGCGTGGTGGCGTAGGCCGCGAACGGCGCACTGCCGGCGAACATCTCGCCGAGCAGCGTCGGCGCGTCGGCCCAGTACAGCGTGAAGGTCAGCGCCGTCAGCAAGGACACCGCGAACCACGCCGCCCAGGTCGCCGCCATCTTGCGGATCTTCTCGCCGTCCCAGGGCTGCTTCGCCAGCCGCAGCCGCGCCGGACGCTCGCCCTGGATCGCGTGCTCGATCAGCATGAACACGTCGGTCCACAGCGTCTGGAAGCAGAAGTAGCCGCACCACACCCGCCCGGCGATGCCGGTGACGAAGAACAACAGCAGCGCGGCGATCATCAGCAGCCCGGCGAGCCAGAAGATGTCCTGCGCCTGTACCACCAGGTCGAACAGGTAGAAGCGCCGCCCGGGGATGTCGAACAGTACCGCCTGGTGTACGCCGACCGGACGCTGCCAGCGCAGCCAGGGCAGCAGGAAGTACACGCCGTAGGCCAGCGCCAGCACGGCGTATTTCAGCTTGCGGAAACGCCCCTGGACCGAGCGCGGGTGGATCGGGATGCGTTGCTGGTACAACTGCGGTTCGGCGGAAGACATGACGATCCCGGCGCCTTCGGCGCCTTGCTGCCGGCCCGCGCGTCAGCCCCGCGGGCGAAGTCGGGGCCGGCCGCGGCGGCCGGCCCCGGTGCGGCTCACTGGCCGCCGCCTAGCTGGTGGACATAGACGGTCAGGAGCTTGATGTCGGCGTCCGACAGCCGGCCGAGCCAGGCCGGCATGTTGCGGCTGTCCCAGACGCCGTTGGCGATCGCCGTCTTGACCACCCCGAGCTTGGCCTGTTCGTCCCCGGCACCGGGCTCGTCGACGATGGTCCAGACCTTGTCGCTCAGATTGGCCGAACCCATCGACTTGATGCCCTTGCCATCGGTGCCATGACACATGAAGCAGCCGCCGACGTTACCCTGGAAGATCGCCTTGCCGCGCTCGGACGCATCGCTGGGCTGGGCCTCGCCCGACAGCGTCAGCACGTAGCGCGCCACCTCGTCGAGCTGCTGCGCGCTCAGCACCGTCTTGAACGCCGGCATATAGCCCTTGCGACCGTGGGTCAGCGTGTACTGGATATCCTGGTAAGTACCGCCCCACAGCCAGTCGTCGTCGGCGAGGTTCGGGAACAGTCCGATCACGCCCTGGCCGCCGGCGCCGTGGCACGCGGCGCAGTTGTCGCTGAACAGCTGCTTTCCGGCCGAGCGGGCGAAGGCGAGCATCTGCGGGTCTTTCTGGATCTGGGCGAAATCGGCCGCCGCCACCTGCTCGAGGTACTTGCGCTGGCGCACCGCCTCCGGGCCGCTCTGCAAGTCTTCGAGCAGCATCGAGCGCGTGTTCCAGTCGACGGTCTTCTGCTGGTCGTCGACCGTGACCGTCGCGCTCGCGACACCCTTCAGCCAGGTGCCGCCGACCGGCCACGAAGGGTAGACGATCCAGTAGACGACGGCGAACACCACCGTCGCGTAGAAGCTCCACAGCCACCAGCGCGGCAGCGGGTTGTTGAATTCCTGCAGGTCGCCGTCCCAGGCGTGGCCGGTGGTCTGCACCGCCGGCTGCGTGTTCTGCTCAGTCTTCGTGTCGCTCATCGTCCTTCACCTTGCGCAAGGCGGCGGGGTCGTCGTCCTGGAGCGGGATGTACTTGTGCGCCTCGAGCAGCCGGCCGCGGCGGCGGCTGCCGAACACGTACACGACGATCCCGCAGAAAGTGCCGAAGAACAGCAGCAGCGCGAAGATCTTGCTGTTGTCGAGCCGGGTGAACCACAGCAACCAGTCGAACATGACCCCATCCGTCACAGGCGGGCCGGCCGCAGCCGGCCCGCCGGGCTGTCAGCGGAATTCGGCGAAGTAGCCTTCGTCGTACTTGCTGAAGTCCACCATCGTGCCGAGCACCTGCAGGTAGGCGACCAGCGCCTCCATTTCGGTGATGCGGTTGGGCAGACCGTCGTAGTTGTTGCCGCGCGCCTGCTTCAGCAGGCTCTCCTGGGCGAGGTTGATGTCGAGCCGGTCGGCGATCTCCTTGCCGTAGGCCTTGAGGTTGGCGTCGTACTCGGTCTGGGTGATCGAGTACGGTACGCCGACCTTGCGCAGCGCCGCCATGCGGGCGGCAACGTCGGAATAGTCGAGATCGTTCTTCAGCAGCCACGGGTAGTTGGGCATCACCGACTCGGGTACCACCGAAGTCGGTTTCAGCATGTGCTGCACGTGCCACTGGTTCGAGTACTTGCCGCCGACGCGCGCCAAATCCGGGCCGGTGCGCTTCGAACCCCACTGGAACGGGTGGTCGAACTGCGATTCGGCGGCGAGCGAGTAGTGACCGTAGCGCAGCCATTCGTCCCGGAACGGACGGATCTGCTGCGAGTGACACAGGTAGCAGCCCTCGCGCTGGTAGATGTCGCGGCCGCGCAGCTCGAGCGGAGTGTACGGACGTACGCCCTCGACCTTCTCGACGGTATCCTTGATGAAGAACAGCGGGACGATCTCGACCAGGCCGCCGATGCTGATCACCGCCAGCACCAGCGCGATCATCAGGCCCGAGTTGACCTCGATGTGCTCGTGTCTCATGAGTGGAATCGCTCCAGGTTCCGATCAGGTGCGGGCGAGCTTCGCGGCCAGCTTCGCTTCGAGCGCCGCGCGCTCGCGGCGCGCGGCGGCGATGGTCATCGCGACGTTCCACGACATCACCAGGATGCCGGCGACGAAGAACGCGCCGCCGATCGCGCGCCAGACATAGGGCTGGTGCAGGAACTGGACCGACTCGATGAAGCTGTAGGCCAAGTTGCCGAACTCGTCGAAGCCGCGCAGCATCAGCCCCTGGCCGATGCCGGCGATCCACATCGCGGTGATGTACAGCACGATGCCGATGGTCGCGAGCCAGAAGTGCACGTAGATCAGCTTCTGGCTGTACATCCGGGTCTCCCACAGCCGCGGGATCAGGTGGTAGAACGAACCGAAGGTCACCAGCGCGACCCAGCCGAGCGCACCCGAGTGCACGTGGCCGATGGTCCAGTCGGTGTAGTGCGACAGCGCATTGACGCTCTTCAGCGACATCAGCGGACCTTCGAAGGTCGACATGCCGTAGAACGACAGCGCGGTGATCAGGAACAGCATCACCGGATCGGTGCGCAGTTTGTCCCAAGCGCCCGACAGGGTCATGATGCCGTTGATCATGCCGCCCCACGAGGGCAGCAGCAGCAGCACCGAGAAGGTCGCCGCCAGCGTCGACACCCAGTCGGGCAGCGCGGTCCAGTGCAGGTGGTGCGCGCCGACCCACATGTACAGGAAGATCAGCGCCCAGAAGTGGATGATCGACAGGCGGTAGGAGTAGACCGGCCGGCCGGCCTGCTTGGGCACGAAATAGTACATCATGCCGAGGAAGGCCGCGGTCAGGATGAAACCGACCGCGTTGTGGCCGTACCACCACTGCGTCATCGCATCCTGCACGCCCGAGAACAGCGAGTACGACTTGCCCAGGCTGACCGGCACCGCCAGGTTGTTGAAGATGTGCAGCAGCGCCGTGGCCAGGATGAAGCCCAGGTAGAACCAGTTGGCGACGTAGATGTGCGGCTGCGAGCGGCGCAGCACCACCGACACGAAGTTCCAGAAGTAGACGACCCAGACCACCGTGATCAGCAGGTCGATCGGCCACTCGAACTCGGCGTACTCGCGCGCCTGGGTGATGCCGGCCATGTAGCTGATCGCGCCCAGACCGACCGCCAGGTTCCAGCCCCACAGGGTGAAGCTGGCGAGGAAGTCGCTCGGCAGGCGCGCCTGGCAGGTGCGCTGCACCACGTAGTACGAGGTGGCGAACAGCGCGCAGCCGCCGAAGCCGAAGATCACCAGCGTGGTGTGCACCGGGCGCAGGCGGCCGAAGGTGATCGCGGGGGTGTCGAAGTTCAGGAGCGGCCACGCCAGTTCGCTGGCGATATACAGGCCGGCGCTCATGCCGAGCACCCCCCATACCATCGCCATGATCGCGAACTTGCGTACGACCTCGTAGTTGTACTGCTCAGCAGAGGGCGCTGCTGCGTAGGCCATGGTTCGTCTCCCTCGAAGGAACCGCGTGACCGTTGACCACCTCCCTCCCCCCGGCGGAAGCGGTCGCGGCGACCGAAACTCGGCCCGCTATGTTACGCGACCCGGGAGAACTCCCTCAATCGAAGTTTCCTGTCGCGCTCATTGCGGGCCCTAGACCATCAGCCGGTACACCGACTTCAGGATGCCGAGCAGGTAGTGGTCGAGCATCAGCACCGCGAACAGCCCGAACAGGTAGACGATCGAGTAGCCGAAGGTCGGCATCGCCAGGCGGTCGTCGGCGTGGCGCCACATCCGCCACGCCAGCCACAGGAAGCGCGCGCCGAGTGCCGTGCTCCCCGCCAGGTACAGCCAGCCGCCGACCCCGGTCAGGAAGGGCAGCCACCCGACCACGCACAGCAGCACCGTGTACAGCAGGATCTGCAGCCGCGTGAACGCCACGCCGTGCGTCACCGGCAGCATCGGCACGTCGGCGCGCGCGTAGTCGTCGCGGCGGTGGATCGCCAGCGCCCAGAAGTGCGGCGGCGTCCAGACGAACACGATCAGGAACAGCAGCAGCGCCCCCTCCTCGACCGTCCCCGTCACCGCGGTCCAGCCGAGCAGCGGCGGCGCGGCGCCGGCGGCGCCGCCGATGACGATGTTCTGCGGCGTCGCACGCTTCAGGAACAGCGTGTACACGAGCGCGTAGCCGATCAGCGAGGCGAAGGTCAGCCACGCGGTCAGCGCGTTGGTGAAGGCGAACAGCAAGCCCATACCGCACGCGCCGAGCAGCACGGCGAAGGCCAGCGCCTGGCGCGCCTCGAGGCTGCCGCTCGGCAGCGGCCGACGGCAGGTGCGGTTCATCAGCGCGTCGATGCGCCGGTCGGCGAGGTGGTTCAGCGTCGCGGCGCTGGCCGCGCAGGCGGCGATGCCGAGCGCGCCGAACACCAGCACGTCCCAGGGCACCATCGCCTCGGTGGCGAGGAACATGCCGACCATCGCGGTGAAGGTGATCAGCGCGACCACCTTGGGCTTGGTCAGCGCCCAGTACTCGCGCCAGCGGCCGGGCTGGGCGGCGAACGACGGCAAAGACGTGCGGATGCTCATGCCTGACACTCCTGCAGACGGGGGCGGGAAACGGCAGCCGGACTGAGGGCGTGGTTGGCGCCGACCAGCGCCAGCAGCAGAGCCGCCGCGACGCCGTTGTGCGCGACGGCGACCGGCAGTGGCAAGCCGAGCACCACGTTGGCGACGCCGAGCGCAAGCTGCAGCGCCAGCAGGCCGCCGAGCACCCGACCGAGGCGGCGCAGGGCCGGGCTCGCGGTGCGCGCCAGCCGCCAGGCCAGTGCACCGAGTGCGAGCGCCACCGCCAGCGCGCCGAGGCGGTGGCTGAGGTGGATGGTCACGCGCGCTTCGTTGTCGAGCACGCCGCCCTCGTACGACACGCCCAGTCCCCGCCACGGCGTGAAGGCATCGCGGAAATCGGTCGTCGGCCACCACTGCCCCTGGCAGGTCGGCAGATCGGGGCAGGCGAGCGCGGCGTAGTTGGTGCTGGTCCAGCCGCCGAGCGCGACCTGCGCGATCAGCGCCACCAGCGCCGCCAGCGCCCAGCCCCGCAGTCCGGCATCGGCCGGCGCGATCTGCGGGCGCCAGCCCGAAGTCCGCAAGCCCAGCCACAGCAGCAGTGCCAGCGTCGTGAAGCCGCCGAACAGGTGCGCCATCACCACCAGCGGTTTCAGCAGCAGCGTCACCGTCCACATGCCGAGCAGCGCCTGGAACACCACCAGCCCGAGCAAGGCCAGCGGCAGCGCGAGCGGCTGCCCCGGTTCGTGGCGGCGGCACCAGGCCGTCACCGCGATCGCGGCGATCGCGAGCCCGAGCGCGCCGGCGGCGTAGCGGTGGATCATCTCTTTCCAGGCCTTGGCGGCCTCGACCGGGCGCTCGGGCCAGGCGGCATTGGCCGCTGCCACGTGCTGCGGCGCTTCGGGCACGTCGAGGTGGCCGTAGCACCCCGGCCAGTCCGGGCAGCCGAGCCCGGCATGCGACAGCCGCACCCAGGCGCCGAGCACCACCACCACGAATGCCAGCACGGCGGTGGCGTACACCAGCCGGCGCAAGCCGGCCCCGTCCCTGCGCTCCATTCAACCCCCTGCCCGCTCGAGCGGGTCGCCGTCATCGCCTCGCCCTCATCGAGGAGGAGGCCGGGAGGGGGCAGCCTTCGGACGCCTACCCCTTCCCTTCCCTCCCCCTGGCGGGGGAGGGGATGGATCATCAGCCGATCTTCGACAGCTTCAGCAGCCGCGTCAGGTCGTCGAGCATGCCGCGCCCCGGCGCGTCGGCGCGGTAGCGCATCACCAGGTTGCCGAGCGGGTCGACCAGGTAGATCCAGCCACCGGCTTCGCCGGGTACGGTGAAGGCGTCGACGAAGGCGCGCCGCACGGTGTCGTCGGCGACCGCCGACACCAGTCCCGGCTGCTCGGCGGCCAGCCAGCCGTCGGTGTCGGCGGCCGGCGCCGCCGGCCACAGCGCCAGCCGCTGCACGCGCTCGATGTCCTTGCCGGTGGCGAGTCGCACTTGGCGCATCGCCGTCAGCGCCGCGCGGCACGCCGCATCGCAGCCGCTGCCGGCGGCGAGGTACGCCAGCGTCCAGCGTCCGTGCAGCGCATCCGTCGCACCGCCCGGGAGCAGCGGCAGCGGCCGAGCCGGCACCAGCAGTTCGCCGTGCTGCGCCTGCCCGACTGGGCGCCACTGCCCGACCAGCAGCCACGCCGCTGCCAGCGGCGCGACGAACAGCGCGATCAGCAGCACCAGCGCCAGCCGACCGCGGCGCGGCGCTCCCTGCGTCATCGTGACGACACTCATGTCTTCCTCCGCAGCAACCGGATCCCGTACACGCCGGCCACGAACGCCAGCGCGAACCATTGCAGCGCGTAGCCGCGGTGGCGCTCGGGGGCGAGCCGGCCGGCGTCGAGCGTCCACTCGCGCCGGAAACCGTCGTCGACCTCGGCGTCGAGCAGCACCACGGTCGACAGCAGCGGCCTGCCGAGCGCGCCGGCGAGCGCGTCGAAGTCGATCCACGGCAAGGCTTGCGGCCAGACCCCGCCGAGCTCGAGGCGTCCGAGGCGCAGCGGCGGGTTGGCCGGCTGCGCCAGCCGTCCGTGCACCTCGACCTCGCCGGCCGGCAGCGGCAGAGCCGGCAGCCGGGTCCGGTCCGGCCCCTGCGCCACCCAGCCGCGGTTGACCAGCACCGTGCCGAGCCCCGTCACCTCGAGCGGTGTGTACACGTGCCAGCCGGGCACGCCGCCGAGCACCTGGTTGTCGAGCAGCAACTGACGCTCGGCGAGCCAGCGCCCGCGCGCGACGACGCGCGTGAAGCGCGCCGCCGGATCGGCGGCATCGATCGCGGCGAGTTCGACCGCCGGGCGCTGCGCGCGCGCGGCGAAGGTGGCGATCAGCGCCTCTTTGTCGGCGGCTCGGCCGAGTTGCCAGGCGCCGAGCGCGATGCCGGCAGCCACCGCTGTCAGCACCGCGGCGACGGCGGGCCAGCGGGCCCGTCCTCCACGGCCGCTATACTCGCGCGGTTCCCGCTGCCCGGATGCCGCGCCCGTGTTCAAGCTGCTCGTCGTCGTCACCCTGCTCGCCATCGTCGCGAGCCTCGCCTCGGCTCTGGTGTTCATGATGCGCAACCGCGATGCCGCGCTCGATGCCCGTGGCCGCGAGCGCATGGCGCGCGCGCTCACCGTGCGCATCGGCCTGTCGATCATGCTGTTCCTCGTGCTGCTCGCCGCCTACGCGCTCGGCTGGATCCAGCCGCACGGGCTGATCCCACCGCATCCGTAGCCGGCACCTACAGCCAGTAGACGAAGATGTACAGCCCCAGCCAGACGACGTCGACGAAATGCCAGTACCAGGCCACGGCTTCGAAGGCGAAGTGGTTCTCGGGGGTGAAGTGGCCCCTCAGGCTGCGCCACAGGATCACCGACAGCATGATCGCGCCGATGGTCACGTGCGCACCGTGGAAGCCGGTCAGCATGAAGAAGGTCGAGCCGTAGATCCCGGTCGACAGTTTCAGGTTCATCGCGCTGTAGGCGTGGATATATTCGTAGGCCTGGAAGCTGATGAACAGGAAGCCGAGCGCGACCGTCGCCGCCAGCCCGCGCACCAGTTGCTTGCGGTCGCCCTTCAGCAGCCCCCAGTGCGCCCAGGTCACGGTAGCGCCGCTCGAGAGCAGGATCAGCGTGTTCAGCGCCGGGATGCCCCAGGCCTCCATCGTCTCGAACGCGCCGCCGACCTGCCCGGGGCCGTTGCTCGGCCAGACGGCTTCGAACTTGGGCCACAGCACCTCGTGCGTCGCCAGCTTGCTCAGCGCTTCGCCGCCGAGCCAGGGCAGCGCCAGTTGTCGCGCGTAGAACAGCGCACCGAAGAAGGCGGCGAAGAACATCACCTCGGAAAAGATGAACCAGCCCATGCCCCAGCGGAACGAGCGGTCCATCTGCGGGCTGTCGTACAGCCCGGCCTGGTTCTCGCGGATCACCGTGCCGAACCAGCCGAACATCATCGCGATCACGATCGCGACGCCGACGAAGAACAGTATCCCGCCGCCACCGTTGAGCCATTTCGCGCCGCCGAGCGCCATCGCGAACAGCCCCACCGAGCCGACGATCGGCCAGTGGCTGCTGTGCGGGACGTAGTAGCTGCCGTGCGTATCCGAAGCCGTCATCTCCGATCTCCCTCGCCCTGCTCGCTTTCTTGTCCGCCCTAGCCTTCTCCGCCCTGCCCTGGCACCCGGAACAAGGTGTACGACAGCGTCACCGTACGCACCTCGGGCGGAAGCTTGGGATCGAGGCGGAACGCGAGCGGCATGTCGCGCCCCTCGCCCGCGGCGAAGTCCTGGCGCGTGAAGCAGAAGCACTCGATCTTGTGGAAGTGCTCGGCCGCCGGCCCCGGAGCGACGCTCGGCACCGCCTGCCCGGCCAGCGGCCGGGCGCTCAGGTTCCGGGCGTAAAAGGTGGTCTGGTGGAACTCGCCGGGGTGCACCTGCATCTTCGCCACCGCCGGGCGGAATTCCCACGGCGCCTCCTGGTTGACGTTGGCGACGAACTCGACCGTCACGGTGCGCGCGGCGTCGACCGCGATCGGCGTCGCCGCCACGGCCACCTGGGAGGTCTTGCCGTTCAAGCCGGTGATGCGGCACAGCACATCGTACAGCGGCGCCATCG
>JBDHRG010000094.1:0-15518 GCA_039807445.1 Candidatus Competibacteraceae bacterium | reverse complement strand
GCCAGCGACTCCGACACCTGCCGCATCAGGAGCAGGTTGGCCGAGCCGGTGAGCAGGAAGCGCCCGGGCCGGCGGTCACGGTCGATGGACCGCTTTACCGCAGGCAGCAGGCTCGGCTCACGCTGGACCTCGTCGAGCGTGAGCGGATCGTCGCCTCCCAGCAGGGCCTCGGGGTCGCGGCGCGCCGCATCGCGCACGTCGAAATCGTCGAGCGAGCGGTAGCGCCGTTCGCCCGGAACGAGCTTCTCGACCAAGGTGCTCTTGCCGGTCTGCCGTGCGCCGGTGAGCACCACGGCCGGCATCACGCGCAACCGCGCGGCGAGCGCGTCATCCACCAGGCGGGGCAGGGTCTTCACGGCATGGATGATATTCATTCACGCTGCGGATTGACAAGTCCGGCGCGCCTGTCGAGTAGCGGATCGACGTCGAGTGTTTCGAGCGGCGCGTGGCCACCGGCTCGAGCACCCTGTTGCGGCTCGAGCTGAAGCCGGCCTCATGCGATAGGCTGCCTTCACTATGCGGGCGAGGTGCTCGGCTCGTTATAGGATCGAGGGCACCTCGGCGTGAAGCCGAGGCGCATGACGCATGACGAGCCGATCTCGAGTACACGCATGAGTACACATTCGCAGCGACGAATCGGGAGCAGCTTGATTCACAAGCCTCCGCCGCGATTCGGGCGCTTCTGCATCGAAGTAGAAGCATGTCCGGTGCCGTCTACACACGTCCAGCAGCGGCAACGTCATCGTCGGCCCGTTCCGTCGATCGGCCTGATGCGGGCAGTCGGGCGGTTGAGCGCGGCCGTCGCACCGAGGACGCCGACTGGCGCCGGAGCTGAACCGAGCGTCCCGCCAAGGGCGGCGGGCTTGGTGCGGCAGTCGCTGTGCTACGCTGCGCCGACAGGGGGCGCCCATGGCCACGGTCACGTTCGACACCCACGAGTTCATCAAGCGCTTGAAGGCTGTCGGCTTCAGTGATGAGCAGGCCGAGGCGATGGCCGAGGCGCGGAAGGCGGCGCTGGCGCAGTCGCTCGACACCGCCTTGGCGACCAAGGCAGACATCTTCGCCGTGCGCCAGGAACTGGCCGACGTGCGTGCCGACGTGCGGCTGCTGAAGTGGATGCTCGGCGTGGTGCTCGGGGGCGTCGTGGCGCTGCTGCTGAAGGCGTTCTTCCCGGCGGCGGGCTGATCGGGCTGATCACCCCGCCAGAGACGGCGGGATTGCTTCGATCCCTGGCTCGTAGACGCGGCGCCAGCAGCCCGCATGCACGTCGGCGGCCGGTCATATCCCCCTTCCGCCGGGATCCCGAAACCGCGAATCCACGTTCACCAAGTTCATCCGGCCCAGCAACGGCGCGGCTTGGCGGGGTGAACCTGGCGAGCGCGACGTCCACAGGACGTTCATCGCGCCCAGCACTGCCGCCGCCGCGCTGAGTGCGAACCGCCGCGCGATTGGCCACGATGTACACCCGGTAGCCGGGGCCGTGGTCGATGCGCAGCCCCGAGACACCTTCGCCGGTCGGCACCGGCATCTGGCCGAACGGCGGGGACGGAGCACGCATCGGACACCTCGACGGCAAGGTAGTGACCGCCTGCGTACTCCTGCTTTCGCCCGGGCTCAAATGAACAAAGTCGAGATCAGATGACGTACAGGTCGACGTACTCGTTGACCGGCATCGCCTCGAGCGCGGCCTGGTCGAGCGAGGGGGCGAGGATCGCCGCCTGCTGCTTGGCCGGGAAACGGCGCGCCAGGTTGGTCTTGAACTTCTCGACCAAAACCGGGATGCCCTCGGCGCGGCGACGCTTGTGGCCGATCGGGTACTCGCACACGACTTCGCTCAGCACGGTGCCGTCGTCGAGCTCGACGGTCAGCGCATTGGCGATCGAGCGCTTGTCGGGGTCGTGGTAGTCGCGGGTGAACTGCGGGTCTTCGACGCAGACGATCTTGTCGCGCAAGGCGTCGATGCGCGGGTCGGCGGCGACGTTATCCTCGTAGTCGGCGGCGGTCAGTCGGCCGAACAGCAGCGGCACGGCGACCATGTACTGGATGCAGTGGTCGCGGTCGGCCGGGTTCGCCAGCGGGCCCTGCTTGTCGATGATGCGGATGCAGGCTTCGTGCGTGCGGATCGTCACCTTGCCGATGTCGGCCGCCGACTTGCCCAGTTCGGCCAGCCTGGCGTGTAGCGTCATCGCGCACTCGACCGCGGTCTGCGAGTGGAACTCGGCCGGGAACGAGATCTTGAACAGCACGTTCTCCATCACGTAGCTGCCGTACGGGCGCTGGAACTGGAACTCCTTGCCCTTGAACAGCACGTCGTAGAAGCCCCAGGTCTTGGCGCTGAGCACACCGGGGATGCCCATCTCGCCCTTCAGCGAGAACAGCGCCAGGCGCACCGCGCGCGAGGTGGCGTCGCCGGCGGCCCAGGACTTGCGCGAGCCGGTGTTGGGGGCGTGGCGGTAGGTGCGCAGCGCCTGGCCGTCGACGAAGGCTTGCGACACGGCGTTCATCACCTCCTCGCGAGTCCCGCCCATCAGCGCGGCGCAGACCGCGCTCGAAGCCACCTTGACCAGCACCACGTGGTCGAGCCCGACGCGGTTGAACGAGTTTTCGAGCGCGAGGCAGCCCTGGATCTCGTGCGCCTTGATCATGCCTTCGAGCACGGCGCGCATCGTCAGCGGGCTCAAGCCCCGCGCGACGCGGGTGCGCGAGATCCAGTCGGCGGTGGCGAGGATGCCGCCGAGGTTGTCCGAGGGGTGGCCCCACTCGGCCGCCAGCCAGGTGTCGTTGAAGTCCAGCCAGCGGATCATGCAGCCGATGTTGAACGCCGCCTGCACCGGGTCGAGCTGGAACTGGGTGCCGGGCACCTTGGCGCCGTTCGGAACCACGGTGCCGGGGACGATCGGCCCCATCAGCTTGGTGCAGGCCGGGTACGACAGCGCCTCGAGGCCGCAGCCCAGGGTGTCGATCAGGCAGTTGCGGGCGGTCTCGAGCGCGAGCGCCGAGTCGATCCGGTAGTTCAGGACGTAGTCGGCGATGTCCTGGATCACCGGGTCGAAGTCGGGGCGCTGGGCGTCGCGGATGTCGTGGGCGGACATGGTTTCCTCCTGGTCAGCAGTGATGGGGAACGGGTAATGGGAAGGGATGCGGCAGCAAATGGCGCGGCGGGCTTGCACCCATCACTCATTGCCCATCCCCGCTCACCCGGAATCAGCGCTCGTCGATCGGGACGAACTTCAGGTCTTCGGGGCCGACGTAGTTGGCCGAGGGGCGGATGATCTTGCCGTCCTGGCGCTGCTCGATCACGTGCGCGCTCCAGCCGGTGGTGCGCGAGATCACGAACAGCGGCGTGAACATCGCCGTCGGCACGCCCATCAGGTGGTACGACACCGCCGAGAACCAGTCGAGGTTCGGGAACATGTTCTTGACCTCGCGCATCACCGCCTCGAGCCGCTCGGCGATCGCGAACAGCCGCAGGTTGCCGGCGTCCTCGGATAGCCGGCGTGCGACTTCCTTGATCACCTGGTTGCGCGGATCGGCGATCGTGTACACGGGATGGCCGAAACCGATGATCACTTCCTTGTTTTCGACGCGCTTGCGGATGTCGGCCTCGGCTTCGTCGGCCGAGTCGTAGCGGCTCTGGATGTCGAACGCGACCTCGTTGGCACCGCCGTGCTTGGGGCCGCGCAGCGCACCGATCGCGCCGGTGATGCACGAGTACAGGTCCGAGCCGGTGCCGGCGATCACGCGCCCGGTGAAGGTCGAAGCGTTGAATTCGTGTTCGGCGTACAGGTTCAGCGAGGTGTGCATCGCCCGCACCCACAGTTCCGAGGGCGCGCGCCCGTGCAGCAGGTGCAGGAAGTGGCCGCCGATCGAGTCGTCGCCGGTCTCGACCTCGATGCGCCGGCTGTTGTGGCTGAAGTGGTACCAGTAGCACAGCATCGAGCCGAGCGAGGCGATCAGCCGGTCGGCGATGTCGCGGGCGCCGGCCACGCTGTGGTCCTCTTTCTCCGGCAGCGTGCAACCCAAGGCGGACACGCCGGTACGCATCACGTCCATCGGGTGCGAGGCGGCCGGCAGCTGTTCGAGCACGGCGCGCACCGGCGCCGGCAAGCCGCGCAGCGCCGCGAGCTTGGCCTTGTAACCCTTCAGCTCGGCGCGATTGGGCAGCTTGCCGTGGATCAACAGGTAGGCGACTTCCTCGAAGTCGCACTTGTCGGCGATGTCGAGGATGTCGTAGCCGCGGTAGTGCAGATCGTTGCCGGTGCGCCCGACGGTGCACAGCGCGGTGTTGCCGGCGGTGACGCCCGACAGCGCCACCGACTTCTTCGGCTTGGGGGCGGCGATGGTTTCGCTCATCTCAATCTCTCCTGGATTCCTCGGGAGAAACCGTAGGGCGGGCAGCTCGCTGCCCACCGTTCGGATCGGGGGCGTGGGCAAGCGCCGCGCGCCTGCCCACGCTACAAGCGCTCTGCTGGATTCGCCGCAGCGCTCAGCCCTTCTGCTCGGCGAACAGCGCGTCGAGCTTCTGCTCGAAGGCGTGGTAGCCGAGGTGTTCGTACAGCTCGGCGCGCGTCTGCATGGTGTCGATCACCCCCTGCTGCGTACCGTCGCGGCGGATCGCCTGATACGCGTTCAGCGCCGCCTGGCTCGCCGCGCGGAAGGCCGACAGCGGGTACAGCACCAGCCGCACGCCGTTGGCGCCGAGCTCTGCGGTGGTGAACAGCGGCGTGGCGCCGAACTCGGTGATGTTGGCCAGCACCGGCACCTTCACCGCGTCGGCAAACTTGCGGTACATGCCGAGCTCGGTCATCGCCTCGGGGAAGATCATGTCGGCGCCAGCCTCGACGCAGGCCTGGGCGCGCTCGATCGCGGCGTCGAGCCCTTCGACCGCGAGCGCATCGGTGCGTGCCATGATCACGAACTCGGGGTCGGTCCTGGCGTCGACCGCCGCCTTGATGCGGTCGACCATTTCGGCCAGCGGCACGATCGCCTTGCCCGGACGGTGGCCGCAGCGCTTCTGCTGCACCTGGTCTTCGATGTGCACCGCGGCCACACCGGCCTTGATCATGGCCTTGACCGTGCGGGCGATGTTGAAGGCCCCGCCCCAGCCGGTGTCGATGTCGACCAGCAGCGGCAGCTCGCTCACGTCGGTGATGCGGCGCGCGTCGGTCAGGACGTCCTCGAGCGTGGTGATGCCGAGGTCGGGGATGCCGCACGAGCACGCCGCAACGCCGCCGCCCGACAGGTACAGCGCCTGGTAGCCGCTGTGCTCGGCGAGCCGCGCGAAGTAGGCGTTGACCGCGCCGACCACCTGCAGCGGGCGCTCGGCTTCGACGGCAGCGCGGAAGCGGGCGCCGGCGGATTTGATTTGTTCACTCATGGGCTCACCCTCGTTCATCGTTTTGCGTGCTGCGCAAAGCTCACACTCGACATCCGATGCTCAGTCGCCTTTGACCGCGCGCTTGACCTCGTCGAGCGAACCCGGATCGTCGAGCGTCGACAGATCGCCCGGATCGCGCCCCTCGGCCAGCGCCTGGATCGAGCGGCGCAGCAACTTGCCCGAGCGCGTCTTAGGCAGCGCGTTGACGAAGTGCACCGCGTGCGGCTTGGCGACCGGGCCGAGCAGCTCTTCGACCTTGGCGATCACCGCGCGCTCCAGCGCCTCGCGCTCCGCCGCGCTTTCGACCGCCTGCTTCACGGTGCAGAAGCCGACCGGCACCTGCCCCTTCAGCGGGTCGGCGACGCCGACCACCGCGACCTCGGCCACCGCCGGATGCGCCTGCACCGCCTCCTCGATCTCGCGCGTGCCGAGGCGGTGGCCGGCGACGTTGATCACGTCGTCGGTGCGGCCGAGGATGAAGAAGTAGCCATCGGCATCGCGCATCGCCCAATCCGACGAGGTGTAGAGCGGCTCCTTGAAGCTCGAGAAGTAGCTCGACACGAAGCGCGCGTCGTCGCCCCACACCGTCGACAGGCAGCCCGGCGGCAGCGGCGGCACCACCGCCAGCACGCCCTTCTCGCCGGGCGCGCAGTCGGCGCCGCTGGCCTCGTCGAGCACGCGGATGTCGTAGCCGTACACCGGGAAGCCCGGCGAACCGAAGCGGTTGGGCTTGAGGTCGACCCCTGGCAGGTACGACAGCAGCGGCCAGCCGGTCTCGGTCTGCCAGTAGTGGTCGATCACCGGCACGCCGAGCGCCTCGCTGATCCAGCGCGCGGTCGGCTCGTCGAGCGGCTCGCCGGCCAGGAACAGGTAGCGCAGCGAGCTCAGGTCGTAGGCCTTCAGCCAGGCCGGGTCCTGCTTCTTCAGCACCCGCGCCGCGGTCGGCGACGAGAACATCGTCGTGACGTGCCAGTCCTGAACGATCTTCCACCAGATGCCCGGGTCGGGGCGCGTCGGCAGGCCCTCGTAAACGATGGTGGTCATGCCGTGGATCAAGGGGCCGTAGACGATGTACGAGTGGCCGACCACCCAGCCGATGTCCGAAGTCGTGAACATCGCCTCGCCCGGCTCCGCCGCGTAGACGTGCTTCATCGACGCCGCCAGCGCCACCGCGTAGCCACCGGTGTCGCGCTGCACGCCCTTGGGCTTGCCGGTGGTGCCCGAGGTGTAGAGCACGTAGCTCGGCGCGTTGGCTTCGACCCAGACCACCGGCACCTCGGCGTCGAGATGCGCTTCGCGCAGCGCCGCGTAGTCGAGATCGCGGCCCTCGGTCACGGGCATGCCGGGGTCGAGCCCGCGGTCGACGATCAGCACCCGGTGCGGCGGATACGCCGCCAGGCGGCAGGCCTCGTCGACCAGGTGCTTGTACGGCACCACTTTGCCGCCGCGCATGCCGGCGTCGGCGGTCACCAGCAGCGCCGGCTGGGCGTCGTCGATCCGCAGCGCCAGGTTGTGCGCGGCGAAGCCGCCGAACACCACCGAGTGCACTGCGCCGAGCCGCGCGCACGCCAGCATCGCGAACACCGCCTCGGCGATCATCGGCATGTAGATCACGACGCGGTCGCCCTGGCCCACGCCCTGCGCGGCGAGCACCGCGGCGAAGCGGTTCACTTCGCGGTGCAACTCGCTGTAGCTGTAGACCTGCTCGCGCTCGACCTCGGTCGAGATCCACACCAGCGCCGGCTGCCCGGCGCGCGCCGCCAGGTGGCGGTCGAGCGCGTTGTGGCACAGGTTGGTTTCGCCGCCGACGAACCAGCGCCGGAACGGCGGATTCGAATAGTCCAGGATCTGCTCCGGCGGGCGGTGCCAGTCGATCAGTGCAGCCTGCTCGGCCCAGAAGTCCTCGCGGTCTTCGATCGAGCGCCGGTGGAACGCTTCATAGCTCATCGCACCTCCTCCTCCACACACACAGCGATCCGAAGTCTCGTTTTTATGATGTAGAACGCCTGATCGCCTGACGTGAATAAAATTACTCAATCATTGATGATGTGTCATATCAGAAATTTCAATAATAAACATTGGAGCCGCCCGGAAACGGTTGCGCATCGCTAGGGGCCCGGGATCGGCGCGCACGTTGCCGATGGAGCGGACAAAGAAAAGGGCGCCCGAGGGCGCCCTTGCCACGCGTCGGCGGCCCGGACGGGCCGCAGCACCCGCCTTACGGCTTCAGCAGGTGCTCGACCGAGGCGCGCTCTTCGCGCAGCTCGGTTTCGGTCGCCGCCATCCTGGCGCGCGAGAAGGCGTCGATCGCCAGCCCCTGGACGATCTCATACTTGCCGCCCTTGCAGACGCAGGGATAGCCGTAGATCACGCCCGGGGCGATGCCGTATGAGCCGTCCGAAGGCACGCCCATCGACACCCAGTCGCCGTCGGCGGTGCCGAGCGCCCACGAGCGCATGTGGTCGATCGCGGCCGAGGCGGCCGAGGCGGCCGACGAGGCGCCACGCGCCTTGATGATCGCCGCGCCGCGCTGCTGCACATCGGGGATGAAGGTGTTCTCGTACCAGCTGCGCTCGACCAGCGAGGCGGCCGGCTTGCCGTCGACGGTGCAGTTCGAGATGTCCGGGTACTGGGTGCTCGAGTGGTTGCCCCAGATCGTCATCTTCCTGATGTGATTGAAGTGCACCCCGGTCTTCTCGGCCAGCTGCGACAGCGCGCGGTTGTGGTCGAGGCGGACCATCGCGGTGAACTGCTCGGGCTTCAGGGCCGGGGCGTTCGACATCGCGATCAGCGCATTGGTGTTGGCCGGGTTGCCGACCACCAGCACCTTGACGTCGCGCGAGGCGTGGTCGTTCAACGCTTTGCCCTGCGGGCCGAAGATCGCGCCGTTGGCGGTCAAAAGGTCCTTGCGCTCCATGCCCGGGCCGCGCGGACGCGCACCGACCAGCAGCACGTAATCGACGCCCTTGAACGCCTCTTCCACCTTGTCGGTCGCGACGATGCCCTGGAGCAGCGGGAAGGCGCAGTCGTTGAGCTCCATCACCACCCCCTGCAGCGCGGGCAGCGCCGGGGTGATCTCCAGCAGGTGCAGGATCACCGGCTGATCCGGGCCGAGCATGTCGCCGGCGGCAATGCGGAAAGCCATGGCATAGCCGATGTTGCCGGCCGCACCGGTGATCGCAACGCGAACGGGGTTCTTCATCAGTGTGCTCCTGTAACGACTGCGCTCGGGCAGCGGTATGGGCCGCGGGCGGACCGTGAGAGCCGGCGATGGCGTACCGGCTCGCCCCCTCGGAATCCGGACCCCCCTGGCGGGCGGGCTATATCCTGTCCGTGCTGCACCGCAGAAGCAAGCCGCCATTGCCACGGGTGACACGATTTATCGTCATGCGAAACATGAACGTGTATCCGTTCTGCGTCAGTAGTGCACCGGCGGCTTGTGCGGGCGCAGCTTGCGCTTCTCGAGCCCCGACATGTCGATGATCGTGGTCGCGATCTCTTCGATCGACTTCATCGTCGTGCGCAGGTACGGGATGCCGAGCTTGCGAAACAGCGCCTCGGCCTGGCGCGTCTCGTAGTCGCACTGCTCGAGCGAGGCGTAACGGCTGTTGGGCAGGCGTTCGTTGCGGATCTGCGACAGGCGCATCGGGTCGGTGGTCAGGCCGAACAGCTTGGAGCGGTAGGGCTGCAGGCTCTTCGGCAGCTTCATGTCTTCGAGATCGTCCTCGGTCAGCGGGAAGTTGGCCGCGCGGATGCCGTAGTGCAGCGACAGGTACAGGCAGGTCGGCGTCTTGCCGGTGCGCGAGATGCCGACCAGGATGATGTCGGCTTCGTCGAGGTGCGAGGCGGTGCTGCCGTCGTCGTGGTTCAGCGTGAAGTTCACTGCGTCGATGCGGAACGAGTATTCCTCGACGTTGGTCACGCCGTGCGAACGGCCAGCCAGCATCGAGCACTTGACGCCGAGCTCGGCTTCGAGCGGGCCGATGAAGGCTTCGAAGAAGTCGATGAACAGCCCGTTGCAGCCGCGGACGATGTCGCGCGTCTCGGGGTTGATCAGCGTGCTGAACACCAGTGGCCGCAGCCCGTCGGCGTCGGCGCAGCGGTCGATGCGCTCGCGAAGCCGCTGCGCGCGCTCGGGCGTGTCGACGAAGCGGATCGCCTCGGTCTCGAGCGGCGTGCCTTCGAACTGCGTCAGCAAGCTATGGCCGAGCGTCTCGGCCGTGATGCCGGTGCGGTCCGACACGAAGAAGGCCATGCGTCTGGGGGTGCTCATGCGTGTCTCTCCCGCCGGGGTCGGGCGATTGTATCTTTCCGAGTTCCGAGTTCCAGGCGGGGGGCGTCTTTTATTCGGAACCCGGAACCGGGAACTCGGAACTGGCGATCGGCGGCACATCGTCGGCCACCCCGAGATACGCCCTCAGCTCCGGACATGCCCCGTCGCCGAGCAGCTCGGCGGTCGGGCCGAGTTGGCACACGCGCCCGCCGTGGACGAACGCGGTGCGCGCGGCGATGCGCAGCGCATCCTCGGGGTGGTGGCTGACCATCAGCACCGTCAGCCCGCGGTCGCGGCGCAGCGCGTCGACCAGATCGAGCATCTCGCGGCGCAGCGCCGGCCCGAGCGCGGCGAAGGCTTCGTCGAGCAGCAGCAGCGGTCGCCGGCGCACCAGCGCACGCGCCAGCGCTACGCGCGAGCGCTGACCGCCGGACAGCTCGGCCGGCTTGCGTCTCCCCAGCCCCGCGAGCCCGACGCGCGCGAGCGCCGCCTCGACCTGCGAGCGCGCGGCGGCGTCGAGCCGCAGCCCGGGGTCGAGCCCGAGGCCGACGTTGTCGGCCACCGTCAGGTGCGCGAACAGATTGTGCTCCTGGAACACCGTGCTCACCGGCCGCTCGGCCGGCGGCCGCGCGGTGACGTCGACGCCGTCGAAGCGCACGCGCCCGGCATCGGGGCGCTCGAAGCCCGCGACCAGGCCGAGCAAGGTGCTCTTGCCAGCGCCCGAGGGGCCGATCAGCGCCAGGCACTCGCCCGATTCGACCGTCAGGTCGAAATCGAAGGCATAACCCGCGTAGCGCAGGCGAACCGCCTCCAGTTCAACGCGCATCGCGCCCTCCCAGCCCGCGCTCGAGCGCCGCGAACAGCCCCAGGCACAGCGCCAACAGCACCGCGGCAGTGACCGCGGCCGCCCCCATCTGATAGCTGCCCAGGCGCTGGTACAGCAGCAGCGGCAGCGTCGCGGTTTCGGGGGTGCCGAACAGCGCGATCGCGCCGAGGTCGCCGGCCGCGAGCGCCGCCGCCAGCGCCGCACCCAGCGCCGCCGGCTGCCGCCACGCCGGCCATTCGACCAGGCGCAACCGATTCCAGCCGGCCAGCCCCAGGCTGGCACACAGGCGGTCGTGGCGCTCGGCGACCGCGCGGAAATGCGGGCCGAGCGCACGCAGCGCGTACGGCAGCCCGAGCAGCGCGGCGATCGCGACCACCAGCGCCGGTGCCCAGGCGAACACGTCGAGCCGCGGCGCCAGCCAGACGAACAGGCCGGTGCCGAGCACCAGCGGCGGCAGCGCCAGCCCGAGCATGCCGGCCGCCTCGACCGCCACGGCGAGCCGCGGCCGGTGCCGGCGCAAGCCCAGCTCGCGCGAAGCGAGCAGCAGCCCGAACGCCAGCGCCAGCGCCAGTGCGCCGGCGCCCAGCGCGATCGCGAGGCTCAGCCCCGCCGCCTTCCACAGCCGCGCATCGGCCAGCACGTCGCGCCACGGCCCGTCGAGGCTCTCGGCGACCAGCGCCGCCAGCGGCAAGCCGACGAAGGCGAACGCCAGCGCGATCCACAGCGCATCGCAGGCACGGCCGAGCCGGCCGGCGGCATCGGGCCGCGGGTGCATCCGGCCGCTGCCCTCGGGCTGCGGCATCGCCGCGCCCAGGCGCTGGCCGAGCAGCACCAGCGCGCTGCACAATGCGAGCTGCACCAGCGCCAGTCCGACCGCACGCGGCGGGTCGAAGTCGAAGCGCAGCGCCTGGTAGATCGCGACTTCGAGCGTGGTCGCCGCCGGCCCGCCGCCGAGCGCGAGCACCACGGCGAAACTGGTGCTGCACAGCGTGAACACCAGCGCCGCGATCCCCGGCAGCGCCTGGCGCAGCAGCGGCCACTCGATCAGCCGCCACAGCGCCCACGGCCCCATGCCGAGCTGCGCTGCGAGCCGCCAGGTCTCGCCCGGCACCGAAGCCCACAGCGGCAGCAGCAGCCGAACCGCGAGCGGCAGGTTGAAGAACACGTGGCCGAGCAGGATGCCGCCTAGCCCGTACGGGAAGCCCGGCCACTCCAGCCCCGCCGCGGCAGCCGCGCGCGCCAGCCAGCCGCCGCTGCCGTAGGCGGCGACCAGCCCGAACACCGCGACGATCGCCGGCATCACCAGCGGCAAGCCGAACAGCCGCAGCAGCCAGCCGCGCCCCGGGAAGCGCGGCCGTCGCGCCAGCGCACGCGCGACCGGCAGCGCGAACCCCAGGCTCAGCGCCGTCGACAGCCCGGCCTGCTCGAGCGTGAACACCAGCGCGCGCTTCAGCCACGGATCGTCGAGCCGCAGCCCGGTGCCGGCCTCCAGCACCAGCGCCGCGAGCGCCTCGTCGGCGAGGCCGAGCACCAGCGCCAGCGCGGCCAAGCCGGGGAGCAGGCGCAACACGGCGGCCTTCAAGATCCGATCACGGCGTCAGGCACGAGGCGATGGAAAAGGTACGAGGAGCGAGTTGCGAGGCGCGAGTAAAGACGACATCCACCTCGTACCTCGAACCTGTTCATGGCCTCGCCCCTCACCGCCCCAGCGTCGCCAGCCACTCGTCGACCCAGGCGCGGCGTTCGGCTTCGACGGTGTCGGCGTCGGTCAACAGCGTCTTCGCCGGCTGCGGCAGCGCGGCGAAGGCGGCAGGTAGCTTCGCATCGCTGCTGACCGGGTACATCCAGTTGCCGGTCGGGATCGCGTCCTGGAAGCCGGGGCTCAGCACGAAGGCGAGGAAGCGCTCGGCCAGTTCGGGCTGACTGGTGCCCTTCAGCCGCGCGGCGACCTCGACCTGCAGGTAGTGGCCCTCGGCGAACAGCGCCGCGGCGTACTGGTCCTTCTTCTCGGCGATCAGGTGGTAGGCCGGCGAGGTGGTGTACGACAGCACCAGCGGCGCCTCGCCTTTCAGGAACAGGCCGTAGGCTTCCGACCAGCCCTTGGTCACGGTGACGATGCGCGGCCTGAGCCTGGCCCAGGCTTCGGGCGCGAGCTCGCCGTAGACCGCCTTGACCCACAGCAGCAGCCCCAGCCCCGGGGTGCTGGTGCGCGGGTCCTGGATCAGGATCCGCTCCGTGCCGTCGACCAGCGCCTGCAGGCTGGCGGGCGGGTTCGCCAGCCGGGTGCGGTCGTAGACGAAGGCGAACCAGCCGTAGTCGTAGGGCAGGAAGGTGTCGTCGCTCCAGGCCAGCGGCAGCTTCAGCTCGCCGGTCGCCTGGCCGTGCGGCGCGAACAGCCCGGTGGCGCGCGCCGCGGCGAGCAGGCTGGTGTCGAGCCCGAGCACCACGTCGGCTCGGCTGCGCGCGCCCTCGAGCCTGAGCCTCGAGAGCAGCGCGACGCCGTCCTCGACGCCGACCAGCTCGAGCCGGCAGCCGCATTCGGCTTCGAAGGCTTTCCTGATCGCCGGCCCCGGCCCCCAGTCGGAGACGAAGGAGCCGTACGTATAGACGGTCAGCACCGGCGGCTCGGCCGCGGCGGCGGACAGGCAGAGGACGGACAGCACGAGGCAAAGGATGCGGCGCATCACGGCGGACTCCAGGCAGGGTCGGCGGGCGCGCGCGAGTGTAGGCGGGCGGACGGGGCTTGAAAAGCAACAGCCCGCTACGGGCTCTGCCTGCGGCGGGCTGGCGAAGGTGAAACGGTCGGCTTACGCCTCGGCGCGCGCCGGGACGGCGGTACCGCCCTGCTGGCAGGCGCGCAGTTCGGCCGCCCCGACGCCGTCAGCGCGCACCGGTGCGGAAGGTGAAGCGGGTGACGTCGTAATCGCGTGCGATGCGGCCGAGTTCCTGAAGCAATTCCTCCGCGGAGCACCCCTCGTGCGCTGCCGCGTAGGTCCGCAGCGCGGCAAGCAGATGGGCACGCTCGTCGTCCCCTGCGCCGAGGCTCTCGACGAATCGCTCGAGCTCCGGACCTTCGCCTTTGCCTTCGACGATGAGGACGCTGCCGGCGAGCCGTGCGAACAGTTTCTCGAACGCTCGCGGAGCACCGGTCGTGATCGCGAGCAGTGTCAGCACGCCACGGAAATCGCTCCCCCGCTCGAAGGCATCGCGCTCGCGCTGGCGCAGCGAGGCCTTGAACACGCGGTAGGAGTTGACGAAGCGCAGCGCCCGCCGCGGCGAACGGCCGATGCCTTCGGCCAGCGCGAGCATGTAGGTGCGCTCGGCGTCGGTGGCGGTCAGCGCACGCTTCAGCTCGGTCACGGTGCCAATGCCGTAAGCGGTGACTCCGTCCAGCGTAATCGCCACCTGACCAATAACCGGCTTTCTCCGTCCATCAACTTCGGCAGCTTCGATGGAGACTTCCGGTGTTGGTACCGATCCGTGGTCGGCATCAGCCTTCCTTTCCAAGTCGCCGGGCACGGCAGTCGCTGCCGATCCAGACTTATCACCACGTTGCCCAAGGCCAGTTACAGGCAATTCGATGAGGCTGTTCATGAGAGCCTCGGCTTCGTCTCGTCCCATCGGCGGCAGCCAGAACGCCAGTTGGAATATCTTCTCCAGGTAGTCCAGTGCGCTCGCTCGATTGCCGACGCGCTCGTCGAGCTCCCCGAGTTGCCGCGGGAAGCGCTGGTGCAGCGCGTGCGTGACCCAGCGCATGTCGACGCCGACCACGACCACGAACAGCGGCATCGCCAGCAGCAGGTGCACCGCTTCGAGCACCTCGACCACGCGCTCGGGCGGGCAGCGGTCGAGGTCGTCGATGAACAGTACGATGCGATCGACCGGGCGCGAGGTGATCGCTATGCCCGCCTCCTGCAGCTTCTGCACGGCTTCCCGCTCCTCGACGCTCGCCTGCGCGCCCGGCGGGTTCAGGAAGGCGCCGAGCAGCGTCAGGTCGCGACGGATGACCGAGATCAGCCCGAGCTGTTTCTCGTACTCCTGCGCGCCGAGCCGCTGCTGGATGAACTGCGCGAGCCGCACCGAGCGCAGCCCCTCCTTCAGCGCCTGCGCGGCGCGCTGGCGCTCGCGCTCGGCATCGGCGACGCCCGCGCGCGCGGCCTCCACCGCCAGCCGTGCAGCCTCGAGCTCGCGCGTCGCGGCCTGCACGGTGGCGTCCGTCTGCACGGCGCGCTCGACCTTGGCATCGAGCTCCGCGCGCAGGGCGTCGAGCCCGTCGAGGGCCGAGTGCACCCTGCCGAGGGTGCGCCGCGTCCAGCCCGCCCCGGCGACGGCGAGACCGGTGACCTGCACCAGCACCGTGCTCAGCTGGCCCACGGCGGACTCGACGCCGAGCAGCTCGATCGCCGCCCAGCCGAGCCCCCCGACCATCGCCACGCCGCCGAGCAGCCAGCCCCCTTCCCGCCACGTGAGCGGCGCGCTCAGCAGCCAGTCGAACGCCGAGCGCCCGCGGGCCTGCACCACGCGCGCATCGGCGAGCGCTGCCCTGATCTCGGCGTAGGCGAGCTCGCCTTCCGCGGCCACCGTGCCGAGCGGCTCGAGGCCGAGGGCATCGGCCGCCGCGCTCAAACGCTTCTTCACTTCGCCACTGACGAAGGCCTGTGCGAACAGCGTCTTCGCGCGTTCGGAAACTGTCGATGCCACGTTCTGCGCCCGCCGGCGTGCCGCCTCCTCGGCGTCCTCGAAGCTGCGCTTCGCGGCGTCGACGCGTGCCCGCGCGAGCCCCTCGACGGCCTCGGCCTCGGACTTCATGACGCCCGCGACCTCGAAGGTCCGCATCAGCTTCTCGAGACTCGCGCGCTCGGCCTCGGCCCCGCCGACATAGCGGTCGAGCTCCTGGAACAGCGTGAAGACGAGGCTCGCCCACAGATTGGCGTCGGCGTAATGCCAAGCGTTGAACCACACTGGCACGACGTCCTTGCAGAACACGCGTTCGTCGTTGGAATACGTGCGCCCGCTGCCCGCGAGCTCGGTCACCTGGCTCT
>JBDHRG010000093.1:0-15559 GCA_039807445.1 Candidatus Competibacteraceae bacterium | reverse complement strand
GTTGTGGCGCGCCTGTGCGAGCGCGCGTCCGAGCAGGCGCGTCGCATGGGCGTCCATCGCCGCCTGGAAGTCGTCGGTGCCGGGCAGCGGCTCGGCGGGCGGCGCGGCGACGGCCGCCGGTGCGTACGGCGATTCGAACGGGTCGATCACCACCGCGGCGACCGGGCGCTCGGGGTCGGCTTCGCGGCACACCGAGCGCTCGACCGCGTTGCGCAGCTCGCGCACGTTGCCGGGCCAGTCGTGGCCGGCGAGCGTCGCGAGCGCCGCATCGGCGAAGCCGGGGAAGCCGTCGCGGCCGAGCTCGAGCGCCATCGCCCGGCCGAAGTGCGCGGCGAGCAGCGGGATGTCGTCGCGCCGCGCGCGCAGCGGCGGCACGGTCAGCACCTCGAAGGCCAGCCGGTCGAGCAGGTCGGCGCGGAAGCGCCCGGCCTCGGCCTCGGCGCGCAGGTCGACGTTGGTCGCGGCGAGCAGGCGCACGTCGACCCTGAGCGTGTCGGTGCCGCCGAGGCGCTCGAACTCGCCGTACTCGATCGCGCGCAGCACTTTTTCCTGGACTGTGGCGCTGGCGTTGGCGATCTCGTCGAGGAACAGCGTGCCGTGATCGGCGAGCTCGAAGCGTCCGGCGCGGCGCCTGACCGCGCCGGTGAAGGCGCCGGCCTCGTGGCCGAACAGCTCGGCTTCGAGCAGGCTCTCGGCCAGCGCGGCGCAGTTGAGCTTGACCAGCGGTCGCTGCCAGCGCCCGGACAGCAGGTGCAGCCGCAACGCGACCAGCTCCTTGCCGGTGCCGCGTTCGCCGAGCACCAGCAGCGGCCGGTTCAGCGGAGCGAGGCGCGAGATGCGCTCCTTCAGCTCGAGCATCGCGGTCGAGGCGCCGAGCAAGGGCGGCAGGTCGAGCGCCGAGATGGTCATTTTCACCACCTTTCGGTATCTAGTGTGGCGAAAAATACCAATTCGAGCCGCAGCCGACCAGCCTGGATCAGGCGTGTTTTCAGCAGAATCAGCCGCTTGCCGATCATGGCACGAGACTTGTTACCGAATGGTTTGAGCGCGGCGATGGGCGCCGCGAACGGACGAGGACACGGACCATGGGCATCTTTTCCCGCCTCGGCGACATCATCAATTCCAACGTCAACGCGATCCTCGACCGCGCCGAAGAACCCGAGAAGCTGGTGCGGCTGATGGTGCAGGAGATGGAGGAGACGCTGATCGAGGTGCGCGCCTCCGCGGCCAAGACCATCGCCGACAAGAAGGAACTCGGCCGCAAGCTCGAGCGCCTGCGCGAAGCGCAGGCCGACTGGGCGGCCAAGGCCGAGCTGGCGCTGGCCAAGGGCCGCGAAGACCTGGCGCGCGGCGCGCTGGCCGAAAAGGCCAAGCTCAACGAGGCCGCGCAGGCGCTCGAAGACGAGCTCGCGCGCCTCGACGACAGCTTGGCGCACTTCAGCGACGACATCGCCAAGCTCGAAGCCAAGCTGCGCGAAGTCAAGGCGCGGCAGAAGGCGATCGAGCTGCGCGAAGAGACCGTCGGCGCGCAGCTGCGCGTGCGCCGCCAGCTGCACGACAGCCGCATCGAGGATACGCTGGCGCGCTTCGAGAAGATCGAGCAGCGCATCGACGCCGTGCAGGGCGAGGTCGAAGCTTACGACCTGGGCCGCGGCAGGACGCTGTCGGAGCAGATCGACGAGCTGGCGCGCGACGCCGCGGTCGACGACGAGCTGGCCGCGCTGAAGGCGAAGCTGGCCGGGCGCGGCGAAGGTAGCGCGCGATGAGCGGGGTGATGTTCGGCATCGCGCTGATCACCTTCGTGGTCATCGTGCTGCCGATCTGGATCGTCGTGCATTATGCGGTGCGCTGGCGCGCGGCGAAGACGCTGAGCGCTGAGGACGAGCGCGTGCTCGCCGAGCTGCACCGCAGCGCCGAGCGGCTCGAGGGCCGGGTACAGACGCTCGAGCGCATCCTCGACGCCGAGCTCCCGCACTGGAGGCAGCAGTATGAACGTCAATGACGGGCACGGCCGCCACCACGGCGGCTGGAGCGGCAGGAACGGTGGCGGCAACGGCCGCGCGACGCGCCTGTACCGCGACCCCGAGCGCGGACGCCTGGCCGGCGTCTGCGCCGGCATCGCCGACTACTTCGGGCTGGAGCCCGCGCTGGTACGCGTGTTCGCGGTGATCGGGCTGGTGTTCTTCACCGTGCCGACGCTGGTGCTGTACGGGCTGGCTGCGGCCTTCGTGCCCAGGCGCCCGCGCACGCTGTACGCCGACCCGGCCGAGGCGGCGTTCTGGCGCGGCGTGCGCACCGAGCCGGTCGGCACGGTGCGCGAGCTCTCGAAGCGCTTCGAGCGCATCGATCGCCGGCTGCAATCGCTCGAAGCCTGCGTGACCTCGAGCGAGTTCAAACTGCACCGCGACATCCGCGACCTGCGCTGAGGCGGCTTGTGCGATGCGGGGCGGGCGCCCGCCGATCGTTGCGCGAGAGACCGCAGTTTACCCTGGCAACGCGGCGGCATCCCGGCTGCGCACCGCCCATAATCCTTGCGGACGGCGTTTCAACGGGGAGGACAGGTCATGGCTGAGTTGAAAGCGGATGCGGTGTTCGAGGGCGGCGGGGTCAAGGGCATCGGCCTGGTCGGTGCGCTGGCGGTCACCGAAGAGCGGGGCTACCGCTTCGAGAACCTCGCCGGAACGTCGGCCGGCGCGATCGTCGCGGCGCTGGTCGCGGCCGGCTATACCGCGGCCGAGCTGAAGACGGTGATCGAGGATCTGGATTACCGCGCCTTCAAGGACGAGGGTCCGCTCGACCATGTGCCGCTGCTCGGCAAGGCGCTGAGCCTGGGCTTCGAGAAGGGCATCTACGAGGGCGACTACTTCGAGAACTGGATGCGCGAACGCCTCGCCGCCAAGGGCGTGCGCACCTTCGCCGACTTGCGCAGCGGCCACGACGATCCGCGCTACCGCTACCGCCTGCAGGTGATCGCGACCGACATCAGCCGCGGCCGCCTGCTGGTGCTGCCGGGCGACATCGACGAGTACGGGCTCGACCCCGACTCGCTCGACGTCGCGCTCGCGGTGCGCATGAGCATGAGCATCCCGTTCTTCTTCGAGCCGGTGCAGCTCAAGGACCGCCAGGGTACCCAGTGCTACATCGTCGACGGCGGCGTGCTCAGCAATTACCCGGTATGGCTGTTCGACAGCGAAGGCGAGCCCGACTGGCCGACCTTCGGCTACAAGCTGGTCGGCAAGGGCGAGGGGCGGCCGCACCCGGTGCGGGGGCCGATCACGCTGTTCGCGGCGCTGTTCTCGACGATGATGGATGCCCACGACGCGCGCTACATCGAGGACGCCGACTTCGCCCGTACCATCACGGTCGAGACCGGCCGCATCCGCGCGACCGACTTCGATCTGGGCCCCGAGCAGGCGCAGACGCTGTACGAATCCGGCCGCGCCGCTGCCGAAGACTTCTTCGCGCACTGGGATTTCGAGGCCTACAAGGCGCGCTTCCGGACCGGCGCGTCGGCGAAGCGACGCGAGCGCGTCAGCGGCCCGGCCTGAGCGCGCAGCATGCGCGCCTGGGCTCAGGCCCGGGCGCGCTGCAGCAAGGCTGCGCAGCAGCAGCGCCGCGTGCGTCGAGCGCTCGCCGAGGCGGCGCACCGCATACGGCCACCCGTCTTCGCCGAAGGGCATGCCCGCACGCGCCAGCCGGCGGCGAGTTGCCTTCGCTGCCCGATGTCGTTCATAGCCAGCGGCGGTCGCGAGTGAAACCTATCGCCAGCCAGCGGTTGGGACCCTCGCGGCCGATGGCGGCGGCGATTTCCGCGCGCACGCCGTCCAGCTCCGATACCTGCCAGCGGTTCATCGCTTCCGGCAGGACGATCTGGATCTCGACGAAAAAGCCCCGGCCGACCTGGGTGACGGAGTGGGAAAAGCACTCGAAGCCATAGCGCGTGCTCAGCCGCGCCATGAGCCCGGTGATCTCGTGGTCCAGTTCGCCGGGGGTGATGCGCAGGATCTGCTTGACCGCCTTGATCACGGTGCCGGCGGGGCCGGGGATGAGCGCCAGGGTCAGCACGGCGAGGATCGATGGATCGATGTAGGGCGTGATGGCCTCGTAGGCGCTGCCCTGTAACAGGTGGCCCGCGGTGAACGCCAGCAGCAGCGCGGCGGTGATGACGGTGGAGATCAGCCAGCTCTGGATGTCCAGCTGGATCAGCTCGGACTGCAGGCGCCGGTTCAGGCGCCGCTCGTAGGCGAACATCAGCGAGGAGCAGACCAGGGTCAGCAGCGAGTAGAGGATCGCCGAGTCGAAGGCCAGCTCGTGGCCGCCCTGCATCAGGCCGCTGAGGGAGTCGATCAGCGCGTAGACGCAGAGGATGACCAGCACGCTGGCGTTGAGCGCCAGCACCAGCGGCTCGAAATGCCAGTAGCCCTGCTGGAAGCGGCGGCTCGGCTGCTTCACCAGCAGCCGGGAAACCATCAGCGAAAGGACCGCCATGCCCGAGTCGATGGCATTGAACAGGCCATCGAAGACGATCGACCGGGAGCCGGCATAGAGGCCGAAGCCGATGCCGGTGCAGGCGATCAGAGCGGTGGCCAGGATCGATATCTTCAACAAGCGCTGTTCGATCCCGGCCATCCCGAGACTCCTCCATTGGCGGGTTGCGCACCCGGTCGCTTACAGGTCGAGGGTGAGGGTCGGCGTCCGCGCGCGGGAAACGCAGAGCATCATCACGTTGCCGCGCTCGCGTTCGCTGTCGGTCAGCAGCATGTCGCGGTGGTCCGGCACGCCGTCGAGCACCTGGGTTTCGCACATGCCGCAGATGCCCTGTTCGCAGGAGGAGGCGACCTGGTGACCGGCCGCCCGCAGCGCTGCCATGATCGAGCAGTCGTTCGGGACCTCCACGGCCGTGCCGCTGCGCGCCAGGATCACCCGCAACCCGGCTTCGCCAGAGGCTGCGGGGGCCGGTGCCGCCGGTGCGAAGCGCTCCAGGTGCAGGCGCTCGCTCAGGCCTTCTGCGGCGAAGCGTTCGGTCAGCGCGTCGAGCAGCGGGGCCGGGCCGCAGCTGTAGGTGTGCAGACCGGTGGCGGCACGGGCGGCGACGTCCTCCAGGTCGAGCAGGCCGACCTCGTCGGCCGGGAGTATCGACACCCGCTCGCCGCCCAGCGCCTGCAGCTCCTCGATGAAGGCCATGGAGCGGCGCGAGCGGCCGCCGTACAGCAACTGCCATTCGGCGCCGGCGCGCTGGGCCTCGCGCGCCATGGCCAGGATCGGCGTGATGCCGATGCCGCCGGCGACGAACAGGTAGCCGGCCCTGGGCTCCATGGGGAAGGCGTTGCGCGGCCCGCGGATCATCATCGTCTGACCGACCCGCAGGCCGTCGTGCACTTCCCGCGAGCCGCCGCGCCCATTGGCTTCCCGCAGCACGGCGATGCGCAGGCGCTGGCGATCCAGCGGATCGCCGCACAGCGAGTACTGACGCACCAGGCCCGAGGGGAGCAACAGGTCGATGTGCGCCCCCGGACTCCATTCCGGCAGGGGAGCACGGCCGACGGCCTCGAGTTCGAGGGAGATCACGCCTTCGGCTTCCAGCCGCATGCCAGTGACCTGTACCTCGAACTGGGCAGCCAGGGCGCTCACGGCGCTACCCTCCGTTCGTCCACCAGGCGCACCGGCGCGTGCTGGCCGCGTTCGATGAACTCGCGGAAGGCACGGCGGTAGTTGAGGGTGTAGAGGTCGGAGGGCACCGAGTGCTCGACGAAATTACCGTCCCAGTCGATCTCGCGCGGGGTGATGGTGGCGGCAACCGGCAGATCCTCGAGGTAGAGCAGCTCCTCGATACGCAGGCATTCCTGGAGGTCGCCGCCACGGTAGTCGCGGTCGTTGGCCACGCCCCAGAAGATCTTCACGTGGTCGTAGGCCACCGGGCAGGGGAAACCGGCCACCACGCGCTTGCCCAGGCGCTCGTAGTCGTAGGTGATGGCGACCAGCCCCGGCGCGACGATGTGGTAGTTCATCATGCAGTCGCCGTCGTTGGCCCATTCGCCCTCACAGGACTTCAGCGGCCGATCCATCCAGATATCCAGGCCTTCGCGACGGACGTTCAACGGCTCCACGGCCGGGGGCACATGGCCCATCATGCCGCGGTGGATATAGGCGAAGTGCGCCACGTCGCCGAAGTTCTCGACGGCCACCGCCACCCCGGTGGGGGAGTCCAACGGCTCGGCGGCCAGCCATTCCAGGTTCAGCTCGCGCCATTCGGCCAGGTCGTAGAGGTCGAACAGCGGCTCTTCAAGGGCCGTCCAGACATGCCCGTAGCGCTCCTGGCACGCCAGGGTGCGAATGGCCGCCCCCTTGGGGATCTTGCACTGATCCTCCAGCGAGGGGACGTGCGAGCAGTGCCCGTTCCGGGCGGAAAACTGCCAGCCGTGGTAGGGGCAGGCGATGTTTTCGCCGTGCACCTCACCCAGCGCCAGGTCGGCGCCACGATGCGGGCAGCGTGCCTCCTGCACCACGGCCTGGCCCGACTCGGTGCGGTAGACCACCAGGCGCTCGCCCAGCAGCGTTGCCGATTGCGGGGTGGTCAGGTCCACGGAGCGGGCGACCGGGAACCATTGGCGGCGCATGGCCTGTTCAGCGCGCTGGCGCTGGGTAAGTGCGGTAGTCATGGGATTCTCCTCGCAGGTTTTCTTGTCGTGTCAGATGCCGACCAGCAGGGCCCCGCCGTTGACGGGGAGCGCCTGTCCGGCGATGAAGGCGGCCTCGTCCGAGGCCAGGAAGGCGACGGCGGCGGCGATTTCCTCGGGGTGCACCAGGCGGCCCAGCGGGATGTTGGCCTTCTCGGCCTCGATGTATTCCTCGGGGACCATGCGTGTGAGGATGGCCCCGGGGGTGATGGCGTTGACCAGGATCCCTTCGCCGACGAACTCCTTGGCCATGGTCTTCATCAGGCCGAGTTGCGCGGCCTTGGCGACCATGTAGCCGTAGGAATGGCCATCCGGTACCTGGCCCCACTGCGAGTTGATGAAGATCACCCGCGGCGCGCAGCTCTTGCGCAGCTGGGGCAATGCCGCGCGGGTGAGGTAGAGCGGGGCGTGGACGTTGATGGCCAGCAGGCGATCGAAGTTGGCGTCGTCGGTCTGCTCCAGGCCGGTCATGGAATAGATCAGCCCGGCGTTGTGCACCAGGATGTCGAGGCCGCCCAGCTGCGCCGCGACGCTGGACACGGTGCGCTCGGCCAGGGCGCGGTCGGTGATGTCGGCGCCGATGGCAATCGCCCGGCCGCCGGCCGCCTCGATTTCCGCGGCGGTGGCCTGGGCGACGTCTTCATCGATGTCGACGATCGCCACCGCGGCGCCACGGGCCGCCAGCAGGCGGGCGTGGGCGCGGCCGGCGCCGCGACCGGCACCGGTGATCAGGGCGACGCGGCCCGACAGCTTGTTGGCGTCCGCCGAAAGCGCGAGTACCGCCTCGGGCGCCTGGCAGGCCAGGGCCCCTTGGGATGCGTTGGACATGGTTTGCTCCGGGAGGGTCAGGCGACCTTGTGCGGCTCGGTGACGTAGAGCATGTTGCCGTCCGGGTCGAACATCGGCCGGTAGCGGTAGTGGGTGCCGTTGGGGTGTTGCCACTCGATCGGCTCGGCGGTCACCCACTCGACCTTGCCGTCCAGGGCGGCAATGGCCTCGTCGAGGTTCTCCACCTCGAAGGCGAAGGAGTCGAAGCCCGGCAGGTCCTCGAGGTTCACCGCGGTGCGGCGCGGGACCGGCGTGGTGTTCTCGGTGCGGAAGATGTACAGGGTGACGTTACCCATTTCGATCGCGGCCCAGTGCTCCTCGGGCTGGTAGGGCAGGAAGAAGCCCAGCCCCAGGGTGCCGTGGTAGAAGTCCACCAGGCGCTGCACGTCGGGGGTGAGGATGTCCATGTTGTCGAGGCGTTTGAGCTTGAGCATGGGATGACTCCTTGGGTGGGTTTGGTGGGTTCAGTCGTTCGCAAGCCACTGCGGGTGGCCGCAGGGGCCGCCGGGCAGCGCGGTCAGGGCGCCATCGGCGACGTCGATGACGATGCTGGCCAGGGTGGCGTACTGGCCGGTGCTGGGCTGGCTGCTGTCCGGGTGGCAGCAGAGCGCCCCGGTGGTGCCCAGGTGGCTGTTCATCGCGGCGAGCACGTGCCGCGGGGTCAGGCCTTGGCGGTTGGCCAGGCGGCGGACCAGCAGGTCGTACCGCACCAGGGTGTCCGGGAAGGCGCGGGGTTCGGTATCGCCCTCGCGGGCGGGCGCGGAGAGGAAGTGGTTGGTGTGCACCAGCAGCCCGTCGGCGGCTGGGAACACCAGGCCCGGCCCGCCGGGGTGTAGTTCCACCGAAACCGCCGCGCTGGAGTTGTCCACGGCGGCGACCAGAGTCAGCGAGCTGGAGGCCGAAACCTCCGCCGAGCCGAGCAGTTGCAGGGCCTGGTTGATGTCCGAGCGGGTGTCGAGCATCCAGCGCGACAGCACATGCACTGGCACGCCGATATCGCGGCCGTCGCGCTCGTGGTGGAGGATGTTGAAGTGCACGCCGATCCCTCGGCTGTTGACGCCCGCCTTGCCGACGATGCCGAACTCGGTGACGGTGGTGGTCAGGCCGCCGTCGGCATGGGGGATTTCCCAGACCAGCCACTGCCCGGCGAACTCCGCGTACCAGTCCCAGGTCTGCACGGCCACCGGTTTGCCGCTGAAGGGCTCGATGCGGACCACGGTGGAGCACTCGCCGCGCAACTGGGCGCCCAGTGCGGCGAGGATCTCGGTGCGCGCATTGATGGCGCCGAGGTAGGCGGCGTCGATGCCCGCGCCCTCGGCCATACCGAGGATTTCCTGGTGCAGCGGCGGCGCGAAGGCTTCGATCCGCGCCAGGGCCTGGGCGCCCAGGGCCCGCAGGTCGAAGGGGCGGGTGGCAACGCGGTCGAACAGCGCCCGGTAGTTCTCCACCGTGGTGAGGATCTTCTGCGCGTGCACCCGGCCGAACTCGACGCCCCGAGCGGCAGGCTCGCTGACGGTGGAGCGGAATACGCGAGTCATTTGGCCACCTGCTGCAGCTGCGGAGCCACCTGTTCGGCCACGGCATCGAGGCGGGCGAACCAGACGTCGCCATCGCTCACCAGGCGCTCGACGAAGCGCTCCAGCTGCTCGAAGCGCGCGGCACGGCCGATCACTTCCGGGTGCATGGTGAAGCTGGTGTGGCGGCCGTCGCGGCGCGCGGACTCGTACTCGGCCAGCCAGGTGTCGCTCAGGGTGCGCGGGTGGGTGAAGTTGCCGCCGTTGTCGATGTTCCAGCCGAACATCGGCCAGTCATCCAGCGACCAGTGCACCGGCAGCTCGAGGATCGAGGCGCCGTTCCAGTGCTCGTAGTAGGGGCGGTCGTCGCCCATGCAGCTGGAGTCGTAGGTGAAGCCGTTGCTCAGCACCAGCTCGAAGGTCTCCGGGGTCAGCTCCCAGGACGAGGAGCGGTAGCCGGCGGGCTTCGGCGCGCCGGCCTTGGCCAGCGCCTCCAGGCCGCGCTGCATTTCCTCCACCTGCTCGGCGGCGGAAATCCTGTCGCTGCGCAGGTGCATATGGCCGTGGTGGCCGATCTCGTGACCCTCCTCGAGGAGCATTTCCACCAGGTGCGGATGCTCTTCGGCGGTGTGCCCCGGCACGAAGAAGGTGGCCGGGATCTCGTGCCGGCGCAGCAGTTCGAGGATGCGCGGCACGCCGCGCACCACCCCGAAACGGCCTTCCGAAAGGCTGGTCAGGCGACGGGTGAAGGTCGGGCTTTCGCCGAGATAGCCGGCTTCGGCGTCGACGTCGAAGGTCAGTGAAACGGCGACCGGGCTCTTGTTCGGCCACTGCAGGCGGGCCTTGTTTTCAATGCTCATCAGGGCGGTTCCTTCTCGAGGGACTGGAATCAGTGCGACAGGATGGGCGCAGGCCGTGCGCGATCCTGGATGCGGCGCAGACGGTAGAGCACCTGGGAAATGGCCAGGACCGCGACGGCGATGCCGACTTCCTTGAGGCCGCCATAGCCGGTGATGGAGGCGCTGGTGGTACCGACGACGAGGATCAGCGCATCGAACAGGGCCAGGCCCGCGGCGATGCCGACCCAGGAGCGGCCCAGGCGAATCGGCCGGATGGCGTCGGGGCGGTCCTTGCGCAGCACCACGAAACCCGCCACCGCCAGCAGGTGGGCGAGGACGTAGCCGACGTTGCCGGCCACGATCACCGCCAGGGCGTTGCCGACGAAGAGCACCAGGACGATGTTGATCAGCAGCTGCACGGTCACCGCCCGGGCCGGTACGCCGGCGCCGTTGAGGGTGCCGAACTGGCGGATGGTCAAGCCGTCGAGGGAGCTCTGGTACAGCGCCCGGGCGGCGTCGGCGGTGCCCATCACCGAGAGCACCAGGATGCCGGCGATCAGCACCAGGGTGATGAGGGCAGCGCCGCCACCGAAGAGCACCTGCACGCCGACCTGGAGGAAACCGTAGGGATGCTCGGCCAGGGCCTGTTCGCCCAGCAGACCGGCCAGCCCCAGCGGGGTGAGGGTGAACACCAGCAGCAGGATCAGCGCGGAAATGCGCAGCGCCTTGCGGGTATCCCGCACGGTGTCGCGGAACTCGGGGATGAAGGAAGCAGCGGCTTCCACGGCGTAGGCCGACCAGGCCATCACGAACAGCCAGGCGAGGACCGTGCGCAGGCCTTCGGCGCCGCCGCCAATGCGCCAGGTGAAGCTGGAGGTGGTCCAGCCGGAGGCCAGGAAGCTGCTGCCGAAGATCAGCACCGGGATCATCAGCAGCACGCCGGCCGCGGTGATGATCACCATGGTGAAGCGCAGGTCGACCATGCTCAGCGCCCAGGAAATCAGCGCGACGCCGAGGGCGATCAGTTGCGGAAGGTCGAGCTGGATCAGCCCCAGGTCCAGGCTGTAGCTGGCGTTCGGCCAGAACTGCTCGGTGAGGATCTGCGCCACCGCCAGGCCCCAGATCGCCGGGGCGGTCGCCCAGGCGAACCAGTACGCATAGGTCGCCAGCGGGCCGAGACAGGGGATGCGCTGACTCCAGGCCTCGTTGGCATAGAGCGCGATGCCGCCGGACTTCTCGCCGAACATGGCGCCCATTTCGGAATAGACCCAGTTGTGCAGCACGGCTACTGCGGCGATGGCGGCCCAGAGCGCGATGGCGGCCCAGGCGCCGATGGCGCCGATGGAGTAGCCGAGGCCGACGAACAGGGCCGCGGGCAAGCTGAGGGTGATGGCCACCCCGTCCCACCAGCGAATGGTCTTTGCGAGTGCTGCGGACGGCTCGGAGCCGGAATTGACCTGGTGCATGTGCCTCGTCCTCATCTCCTGGTGCATGTGTATCGCCCCATCCTGTGCTGTGTTCTGTTGGATGGTCGCGATGAGCGGACTTTAAGGCATTTTTTTGCGCATGTGTATATTTTTACTTTTTATTAATACTTATTGCGTAATTAAAGGCACAAAAAAATACGCAAAGATCTGTTCCGGTGCAAAGCCGCACCAAGGCCGTTCCCCCAAGCTCGGCACTTATTGGTGTAAGTAATTGATTTGTTTGGTCTGATTCGATGCAGCGCACCAGTCGACCGCTCGTCGGCGCCTCAACCGTGCTCAGTTGATGGCGCTCATGGTCAACCAGCCTCCCTGCCGCGTGGGCATGGAAGCCTGCCCTGGGGCCCGCTTTCTCGCGCGAGTCTTCGCCACCTACGGCCACGAGTACGGCTGATGGAGGCGCAGGCCGTGAAGGCGTATGCCGAGCCGCAGAAGAACGACTTCAACGACGCCGAGGCGATCGCCGAAGCGGTGACACGGCCGACGATGCGCTTCGTTGCGGTGAAAACGGTGCACCAGCAGAATCTGCGGTGCGTGCACCGGGCTCGCCAGGGGTTGGTCGAGAACCGCACGGCGCTGGTCAACCAGATCTGCGGCTTCCTGCTCGAGTACGGCGTGGTCGTGCCCAAAGGCATCCGCGTGCTGCATACCGCGCTGCCCGAACTGCTGGAGGGTGCGGACAACGCGCTGACGCCCGTGGTGCGGGCGTTGCTGGATCGGCTGGCGCGGCAGTGGCAGGTGCTCGATCTCGGCGGCTGCCTGTTCGACCGCGTGACGCCCGCGATGACGATCTACCGGGAGGGGATCTTCGGCCCGGTGCTGGGCGTGGTGCGCGTGCCGACCCTGCAAGAGGCGATGGGCCTGATCGACGCCCACGAGTACGGCAACGGCACCTGCCTGTTCACCCGCGACGGCATCGAGGGCGGTCCGCCGGCGTCGGCGGCCGTCCTTTCATTTGTCGCGAACCCTACATGACGGATGGGGGAGCACCGACCAAGGCTGTTCAATGCTGCACCTCGGCGTCTGAAGCGGAGTTACCCCGCTTCCCATCCCATCACGAAAGCGGGTCAACTCCAGGCGGAAGATCAGCGTTCCGCCTCGAGTCGCGGAATGGTGAAGCGGATCTTGTGGACTTTCACTTCCTGCAGCGTCCTCACGTCGCCGATACCGGGCAGGCTTCGCACCCGCTGCTGCAGCGCCCACAGGCTCTCATCATCGCGGCACAGCACCTGTACGCAGATATCCGCGGTGCCCAGGGTGGTCGACAGATAAGTGACCTCAGGCCAGCAGCCCAGGGTGTCGACCACCCGATCATGATCCTGCGGCGCAACATCGATGAACAGCAGTGCCAGCTTGACATGCCCCAGCTTCGACGGGTTGGCGAACGCAAGGATCTGCACGATGCCCTGGTCTTGCAGGCGCTTGACCCGCGTGCGGATGGTGGCCTCCGGAACCGAGAGGTTGCGCGCGACTTCGCGAAAAGCGCGGCGGCCGTCTTCCTGCAGCTCACGGACGATTTCGAAGTCCAGGGGATCGAGGGTCGAAATTGACATGTTCAATGCTTCCATAGGCTGGCGCAGGGTTGCACCGCTCTGCAAACGGTGGACAACCCCTGGGTTAAAAGCGGCTCGAAGGCCAGATTCTGTTGACGTTTACCGCGTCCAGACGAGCGCCGAAACGAAGTGCAGCATGCCGAGATAGTTGCGAGCGGTCTTCTCGAAGCGCGAGAACCCGCGACGGTAATGCATGATCCACCCGCTAAACGTCAACAGAACCTAGCAGATCCAGGGGTGGATTATCAGGGGGGCGCAAACCCCCTGCGGCGCCATGACAGCAGAGCGTGCCTTCCGGCCACGATGAGAACCCCACTATGCGCATACTATAAACATAAAAATTGTTGATTGCGCAAAAACTATCGCCTATAGTTGCGCGAAACCACAATCAAAGCCCTGCCCATGCTCGCCGCTCGACCGCCTCTTCGTCCTACCCCTTGCGCCGCCAGCCGCTGGTCGTGTGCCTGCGTCGTAGCCGTGCAGCTCGACCCGGTACTGAACGTGATCCTCGCGTTCTGGGCGCTGTGGCATTGCCGCCACGCGCGCCCTCCCTCCTCGCCAGCCGCCTGAGTTCAGTCCGCCACCGCCGCTCTCGCGGCTATCCGCCCCGCCCGAGGGCTGGGCATTGTACGCGCCATAGGCGCTGATGAGGTTCCCATGCAATTCGCCAACGAACATGAAGCCCAGGAATTTTTGGCCGGCAACCCCGATATCGAGTTATTTGAGCTGTTCATCCTCGATGCCAACGGTGTACCGCGCGGCAAGCTGCTGCACCGCGATGAGCTGCTCAGCGTTTACCGTTGCGGCCGGCCGCTGCCCAGCACCATCCTCGGCCTGACCCTGGGCGGCGAGGATGTGGAGAACAGCGGGCTGGTCTGGGATGTCGGCGACATCGACTGCCGCGCCTATCCGCTCGCCGGCAGCCTGGTGCGCCTGCCCTGGCGCAAGGTGCCGACCGCCGCCGTGCAGGTCAGCATGCATCCGCACGAAGGCTTGCCGGCCACGGTGGCGGATCCGCGCCACTTGCTGGCCCGCGTCATCGACGCGCTGGCCGCGGACGGCCTGCACCCGGTCATGGCCTGCGAGCTGGAGTTCTACCTGCTTGACGAACGCAGCGACGCCAACGGCCGCCCGCTGCCGGCGCTGGATGCCGATGGCGGTCGACCGCGGCAGACGCAGGTCTACGGCCTGCGCGAGCTGGAGCAAATCGAGCCCTTCCTTGGCGATCTCTATGCCGCTTGCCGCGCGCAGGGCATTCCCGCGCGCACGGCGATTTCCGAATACGCCCCCGGCCAGGTGGAAATCACCCTGGAACATGGCCCCGCGCTGTTGGCCATGGATCAGGCGGTGCGCTACAAGCGGCTGGTCAAAGGCATTGCCCATGCCCACGGCATGCGCGCCTGCTTCATGGCCAAGCCGTTCGCCGACCTCGCCGGCACCGGCATGCATATGCACGTCAGCCTGGCCGATGCGACGGGCAATAACCTGTTCGCCAGCGAAGACAAGGCCGGCAGCCCCCTGCTGCGCCAAGCGGTGGGCGGCATGCTCGCCAGCCTGCTGGATTCACTGCTGCTGTTCTGCCCCAACGCCAACTCCTACCGCCGCTTCCAGGCCAACAGCTATGCGCCGCTGGCGCCAACCTGGGGCGTCGATAACCGCACCGTCAGCCTGCGCGTGCCGGGCGGTCCGGCTAACAGCCGGCATGTCGAGCACCGTATCTGCGGTGCGGATGCCAACCCCTATCTGGCCGCGGCGGCCATCCTCGCGGCTGTGCACCGCGGCATCCGCGAGCGCCTCGACCCCGGGGCGCCGGTGGAAGGCAACGGCTATGCCCAGGCCAAGACCCTGCTGCCCACTGACTGGCTCAGTTCGCTGACCGCCCTCGAGCGTTCGAGCTGGGCGCGCGATGCGCTGGGCCGTGACTTCCTCAAGGTGTACTTGGCAGTCAAGCAGGCGGAATACCGTCAATTCATGGGTGAGGTGGGCGAGCAGGACTGGCGCTGGTATCTGACCCAGGCCTGATTCGAGGGGTGCGCCACGCGCACCGGGATCTTTTCATGGTGCGCACAGCGCCCCCTACGGCGAGGCTCGCCAAGGGGCGTCGAGCCGACAAGGAACAGACTCAATGAACGCCGCAACCCAACTCGTCATCCCCGCCGCCGAGCGGGCGCCGTCCTATTACAGCGCGACGCTGAATCAGGAAACCGATTATCCTGCCCTGCAGGGTCAGGTCAGTGTCGACGTCGCCATTATCGGCGGCGGCTTCACTGGCGTGGCCAGCGCCGTGGAGCTGGCCGAACGCGGCCTCAAGGTCGCCCTGGTCGAAACCCACAAGATCGGCTGGGGGGCCAGCGGGCGCAACGGCGGCCAGGTCACCAGCAGCCTGTCCGGCGACGAAGCCATGCGCAAGCAGATGCGCAAGACGCTCGGCTCGGACGTGGATGACTTTATCTGGCGCCTGCGCTGGCGTGGCCAGGAAATCATCGAATCGCGGGTCGCCAGGTACGCCATCGCCTGCGACCTCAAGCACGGCCACCTGCACGCGGCGATGAAGTCCGCTCACCTGCAGGCGTTGCGCAGCTTCCATGACGAGGCCCAGCGGCGCGGCATGGGTGAGGACGTGGCCCTGCTCGACCGCGCCGGGGTGCGCGAGCACCTGGCCAG
>JBDHRG010000092.1:0-15566 GCA_039807445.1 Candidatus Competibacteraceae bacterium | reverse complement strand
GTGATGCTGTCGGCCGAGTCGGCCTCGGGGCAGTACCCGGTCGAGGCGGTGGCGATGATGGACCGCATCGTGCGCGAGGTCGAAGGCGATCCGTACTACCGCAAGGTGATCGAGGCGTCGCACCCTGAGCCGCAGGCGACCGTCGCTGACGCCGTCTGCTGCGCGCTGCGCCGCGTGGCGCAGGTGCTGGGCGTGGCCGCCACCGTCACCTACACCAGCTCGGGGGCGACCGCACTGCGCGCGGCGCGCGAGCGCCCGGTGGCGCCGATCCTGGGGCTGACGCCGAGCATCAGGACCGCGCGCCACCTGGCGCTGGTCTGGGGCGTGCACCCGGTCGGCGGCGAAGACATCCACCACGTCGCCGAGATGGTCGAGCACGCCAAGGCCGCCGCGGTGGCCGAAGGCTTCGCCCGCGACGGTGACACGCTGGCGATCGTCGCCGGCATGCCCTTCGGCAGCGCCGGCAGCACCAACCTGCTGCACGTCGCGCGCATCGGCGACTGAGATAGGGGATCCGTCCGCCATGTCCACCGCCCGCATCCGCATCTCCTGGCCCGCCGGCGAGGCGACCGCGGTGCTCGACGACACGCCGAGCAGCCGCGCCCTGCTCGCGTGTCTGCCGATCCGTTCGGCGGCCAACACCTGGGGCGAGGAGGTCTATTTCCGCACCCCGGCGCGGGTGCAGCTCGAGCGCGACGCCGAGCAGGTGGTGCCCGCCGGCACCGTGTGCTTCTGGGTCGAGGGCCAGTCGCTGGCGCTGCCCTACGGCCCGACGCCGGTGTCGGTCGGCGACGAGTGCCGACTGATCTCGCGCGTCAACAAGCTCGGCCAGCTCGAGTGCGATGCGCGCGTGCTCGGCTCGGTGCGCGACGGCGACATCATCACCGTCGAAGTCGCGTAAGACGGATTCCAGGAATGTTGTGCGCCTTGCGACGGAGCGAGGGGGATGTTGCGGAGCGGATTACGCGCGCCGCGGGCGCAGGGACAGCGCGGAGCGGCGCCGTACCTCGGAGGCGTACACGGAGGTACGCCGAGAATGAGCGCAGCGACATCCCCCTCGCTCCGTCGCATCGGAGCTGGCCAATCAGCGGGAATTTTCTGGAACCCGTATAAGACCCGTTTTCGGCAGCCGGGGGCTCGCCGGGGAAACCCGGCTCGCAGGCGGAACCCGCAAGGAACCGCACTGGCACACCCCTTCCCCCCCCTCCTTGCCGCCCCGGCTGCCATCTTTTGTTCCCGAAACCCGCCGCGAGGTGGGTTTCTTCTTGTCGGCCGCCGCGCAAGAGCCGGCTTCGCCCCACCGCCCAGCGGAGGAAGCATCTTGAACGAAATGGATCGGCAGCACCTCAGAACCGCGATCGCGGTTTCGCGCAGCGCGCACGAGCACGGCAACTGTCCGTACGGAGCGATCCTGGTCGACGAGCACGGCAAGGTCCTGCTCGAGGCCGAGAACACCCAGCTGACCGAGCACGACTGCACCAACCACGCCGAAACCAATCTGATGCGCGAGGCCACGCGGAAATACGCCCCCGAGGTGCTGGCCAGGTGCACGGTCTACGCCAGCGGCGAGCCCTGTGCGATGTGCGCCGGCGCCCTGTACTGGGGTGGCGTGAATCGGCTCGTCTATGCCCTGGGCCTGGAGACCATGAACGAGCTCGCCGGCGAGGCCGCCGACAGGATGTACCTGTCGTGCCGCGACGTTCTTTCCCGCGGGGACCGGAAGGTCGAGGTGCTCGGCCCGGCGCTCGAGGACGAGGCGAGAAAGGTGCTCGACGCCGACTGACGAAAACCGGCTTCCTTCCAACGTCACCCAGGCTCTGGATCGGCGGCCGGGGTGACGTTCTTTCGCCGGAGTGGCGCCGAGGCAGGACCGCGGCGTTTCAGCGCGGCTTGATCAGCCCGCCGAGCTCGTCGGACAGCCCGGTGCTGTCGATCGCCGGCAGGCGGCCGCGGGCGGTCGGCGGGAGCTCGACGTGGCGGGCGAGCAGCTCGGCCGTGGCCACCGAGACCGCGACGTTGTCGATCAGCGGCACGCTGACGCGATCGGCCATCCGCCGCGGCAGCCCGGCGACCGCGGCGCCGCCGAGGATCACGCAGTCGGCGCCGTCTTCGCACGCGCAGGTTTCGGCCAGCTCGGCCAGCGCCGCGATCGCGCGGTCCTGATCGGCGGCGATCTCGGCGCCGGTCAGCGGGATCGAGCGCACCGAGGCCAGCCGGCGGCCTGCGCCGAAGGCTTCGAGCTGCTCCTCGAGCATCGCCACCCAGCGCTCGCCGCCGGTCAGCACCGAGAAGCGGCTGCCGAGCTGCAGCGCCACGGCCACCGAGGCGTCGAGCATGCCCACGACCGGGAAGGGCGCGAGCTCGCGCAGCGCCGGCACGCCCTGGGCGCCGAAGCCGCAGACGATCGCGGCGTCGAAGGCCCGATCCTTGGTCAGCACGCGCGCCAGCGAATCGACCACCGCGTGCCCCGCGATCGCGACCGTGGTGCGGGTGCCGATGTAGCGCGGCCCGAACGGCGCGCTGACGCCGACGAACTCGGTGCCCGGGCTCCCAGCCCGGCGCGCCTCGCGCGTGATCAGCGCGGTGAATTCGTCCGAGCTGTTCGGATTCAGCAGCAGGATGCGCAGGGGCTTGTTGGCGGGCATGGTGTCCTGGGCCAGGCTGGCACGGGGCAGCAGCATACCCGACAGCGCGGCGGCCGAGGCGCCGAGCAGCAGACTGCGGCGTTTCGTATCCATCGGAGGTTCTGCTCGTCTTCTCGAAGCAAGGCCGCCCCGAGGGGCGGCCAGGTTGGCGCAGCGTCCGCAGGGCGGATGCTTCAGGCAGCGCCGGTGATCGCCGTCGCGGGCAGTGCGACTTCGCGCTTGGCGCGGTTCTGCGCCTCGATGCCGTACTTCGGGTGCCTGGCCAGCGCCAGGTAGGCGACGTAGCCGACGATCGCGCCGACGAACCACGAGAACGGCGCCACCACCTTGAAGGCCGGGACCAGCGCCACGATGCAGGCGGCGATCGCCGAGGGGATCAGCGCGTACACCGCGGTCAGGTTGAAGCCGCCGGTGAACCAGTAGCGCCCCGTCGGTTGGTCGTCGTACAGCGCGTCGAGCTCGATGTGCTGCCTGTTCACACGGTAGAAGTCGGCCATCAGGATGCCGTACAGCGGGCCGACCACCGCGCCGAGCACGCCGAGGGTGTACTGCACCATCACCGGGTTGTTGTACAGGTGCCAGGGCAGCACCAGGATCGAGGCGATCGAAGCGATCAGGCCGCCGGTCTTGAAGCTGATGTGCCTGGGCGCGACGTTGGCCAGGTCGAAGGCCGGCGAGATGAAGTTGGCGACGATGTTGATGCCGATGGTCGCGATCATGAAGGTCGCAGCACCGATCACCACCGCGGTGAGGTTGTCGATGCGCGCCACCAGTTCGACCGGGTCGGTGATCATCTCGCCGAACACCGTCAGCGCGCCCGAGGTGGTGATCACGGTGACGATCGCGAAGGCCATGAAGTTCAGCGGCAGGCCGAGGAAGTTGCCGCGGCGTACGCCCTTCAGCGAGCTGCCCAGGCGCGAGAAGTCGGCGAAGTTCAGCATCGGCCCGGAGAAGTACGACACCACCAGCGCCACCGCGGTGATCCACACCCACACCGACTCGCCCGCCGACAGCGCCACCGAGCCCAGCGAGAAGCTGATGTTGTCCCAGCCCGCCTTCCAGACGATCCAGCCGGCCAGCGCGAACATCACCACGTAGACGCCGGGACCGGCCCAGTCGATGAAGCGGCGGATCGCCTCCATGCCGCGGTAGAACACCACCAGCTGCGCCGACCACAGCGCCAGGAACGCCGCCCAGCCGAGGTACGACAGCCCGAGGAAATCGGTCTTGGTCAGCGGCTCGAGCGCGGGGAAGAACTTCAGCGCCAGCACCACCAGCGCGGTCGACGCGACCCAGGTCTGGATGCCGTACCAGCAGATCGCGATGATCGCCTTGATCAGCCCGGGGATGTTGGCGCCGAACACGCCGAAGGTCGCGCGGCAGGCGACCGCGTAGGGAACACCGTACTTCTGCCCCGAGGTCGACATCCAGTTGACCAGGACGTTGACCAGGCCGATGCCGACCAGCAACGCCGTCAGCACCTGCCAGCCCGACAGCCCGAGCGTGAACAGTCCGGCGGCGAACACGTAGCCGCCGACGCTGTGCACGTCCGACATCCACATCGCGAAGATGTTGTACGCGCTCCAGTTCTGGTGCTTCAGCGGCACCAGGTCGTGGTTGGCGAGCCTGGGGCTGTAGTGCGCCGGGATCGGCGCCTGTTGACCTGCAACGGGACCGTGCGACATGGGTCCTGTCCTCCTCCGATTGCCTCCGAAACCATCCCCGCGGGCGGCACCGCCGCCTCCCGGGAAACGTCCGCGCGCCGCCATCGTCGGCGCGCATCCTCCACGTCGTGACCGCTCGTCATCCGGTCTGTCCGTCCGGCGCTCGTCGGCGCTCGGCTCGTTCGACGCTGGGAAATATGTATACTGAGATAAGTTTATTGGATACAGTTAAGAATAATTAATCTTGACAGAAACCCGATACATCATGATTCTTCCGCCGCAGCAGCGTCCCGTAATCGACGCCGCGGAGGCCATCAGACGAAGCTACTGTAGCGATTTATTACTTGCATATCATCAAGTTATAAAATCATCCATGCGATCGACAGAGGATCTCGATTTGAGAACAATAAATAAAAAAATTGTATTCAATTTAGCAACTCACTCCTGTCGACATGACCGAATGAAGTGTCGACAAAATCAACCCGATCCCCCGGGTACGGACCCGATCACGGCTGGCGCATCGCACCGTCCGATCGAGGCGAAGTTCCCGAGGCCCCGCTACACCTGAAACACCTCGGAACCAGAGAGGCATCCACCATGCGCATCAAGGTCATCAACCCCAACACCACCGCCAGCATGACCGACAAGATCGCCGAGGCCGCGCGCAGCGTGGCTTCGCCGGGGGTCGAGATCATCGCCAGCAATCCCGGCTGCGGCCCGGTGTCGATCGAAGGCCACTACGACGAGGCGCTCAGCGTCATCGGTCTGCTCGAGGAGATCCACCGCGGCGAGCGCGAGGAAGGCATCGACGGCTACGTGATCGCCTGCTTCGGCGACCCGGGGCTGCTCGCCGCGCGCGAGATCGCCCGCGGCCCGGTGCTCGGCATCGCCGAGGCGGCGATGCACGCCGCCAGCATGATCGCCACCGGCTTCTCGGTCGTGACCACGCTCGGGCGCACCTGCGTGATCGCCAAGCATCTGGTGCGCGCCTACGGCATGGAAGAACACTGCCGCGCGATCCGCGCCGCCGAGCTCGCCGTGCTCGAGCTCGAAGACCCGCACTCGAACGCCTTCGCCCGCATCGTCGACGAGTGCCGCCGCGCCCGCGACGAGGACGGCGCCGGCGCGATCGTGCTCGGCTGCGGCGGCATGGCCGACCTCGCCCGACGCATCGGCGACGAGATCCGGATCCCGGTGATCGACGGCGTCACCGCCGCAGTGCGCTTCACCGAAGCGCTGGTCGGCCTGGGGCTGGGCACCAGCAAGTTCGGCGACCTCGCCTACCCGCTGCCCAAGCCCTACACCGGCAGGCTCGCCGAGTTCGCACCGCAGCCGCGCACCTGAGGCCCGGCGCCCCCGCCAGCGACGACCGGGGGCACATCGAAGCGGGAGCTCGCCCGGTGCGAGCCATCCCGCGCAACTCGCCCGGCGCACCGTGACCGCGATGCCGCCGGGCGTCGAAGAAGGAGGAGAAAATGGCAGGTCATGGTCAAGCAGCGGCACACGGGCCGCGGCCCGAGGGCGTCAGCGATCGCCTCTACAACGCCGACCTCTACCCCGGCAAACGCGAGTGGGGCTGGTACGAAGTGTTCGCCATGTGGATGGCGGACGTGCACAGCGTTGGCGGCTACCTGTTCGCCGCGAGCCTGTTCACGCTGGGCCTGGCGGCCTGGCAGGTGCTGATCTCGCTGGTGATCGGTATCGTCATCGTCATGTTCCTGACCAACTGGGTGGCGAAGCCGGGCGTGGTGCTGGGCGTTCCCTTTCCGGTGGTGTGCCGGGTGTCGATGGGCGTGTTCGGCGCCAACATCGCCGCGATCATCCGCGCGCTGATCGCGGTCGCCTGGTACGGCATCCAGACCTACGTCGCGTCGAAGGCGCTGATCGTGCTGGTGCTGAAGTTCTTCCCCGAGTACGGCGTCTACCTGAAGACCGACTTCCTCGGGCTGTCGCACCTGGGCTGGGCCGCGTTCCTGGTGATGTGGGCCTGCCAGTTCCTGGTGTTCTACCGCGGCATGGGCGCGATCACCAAGTTCATCGACTGGGCGGGACCGGGCGTCTACGTGGTGATGTTCGCGCTGACGCTGTGGATCGTGTGGAAGGCGGGCTGGGACAACATCAACCTGACGCTCGGCGACGTGAAGTACACCGGCTTCGGCGTGGTGTGGCAGATGATCCTGGCGGTGGCGCTGGTGGTGTCGTACTTCTCCGGCCCGATGGTGAACTTCAGCGACTTCTCGCGCTTCGCGACCAATTTCGAAGACGTGAAGAAGGGCAACCTCTGGGGGCTGCCGGTCAACTTCCTGCTGTTCGCGATCGTCACCGTGATCACCACCTCGGGCACCGTCGCGGTGTTCGGCGAAATGATCAGCGATCCGGTCGAGGTCGTCGCGCGCATCGACAACACCACCGCCGTCGTGCTCGGCGCGCTGACCTTCATCATCGCCACGATCGGCATCAACATCGTCGCCAACTTCGTCGGCCCCGCCTACGACCTGGCCAACGTCTCGCCCAAGCACATCAGCTTCATGAAGGGCGGCATGATCACCGCCTTCGCCGCGGTGTTCATCATGCCCTGGCACCTGTTCAATTCGCCCGCGGTCATCCACTTCACGCTCGACACGCTGGGCGCCTTCATCGGCCCGCTGTACGGCATCCTGGTGTCCGACTTCTTCCTGGTGAAGAAGCAGCAGGTGAACTTCGAGGACCTCTGGCACGAGAAGCCGAGCGGCCGCTACTGGTACCAGAACGGCTTCAACCCGGCGGCCGTCAAGACGCTGGTCATCGCGGCCGTGGTCGCCATGCTGTTCGTGCTGGTGCCGCCGTTCAACAAGCTGGCCGACTTCTCGTGGTTCATCGGCGCCGGCCTCAGCGCTGCGCTGTACGTGCGGCTGATGAAGCAGCAGCGCCTGCCGGCGGTCGAAGCGACCGCCAAGACGAGCCACTGAGGGGGGACAGGACCATGACGACACTTCTGCAGTCGGCATCGCGCACCCTGGGCATTGCCGCCGCCGCGCTGCTGTGCGCCGGCATCGCCGCCGCCCCGGCCGGCGCCGCGGACAAGGTGCTCAAAATCGGCGTGCTCGGCACGATGAGCGGACCGGCCGCCTCTTGGGGGCTGGTCAGCAAGTACGCCGCCGAAGCCACCGCGCAGATGTACAACGACAAGGGCGGGGTCAGGATCGGCGACGACCACTACCGGATCCAGATCGTCGCCATCGACGACCGGCTCGACACCCGCTTCGCGATCCCCGGTGCGGAACGGCTGACGCGCAAGGAAGGCATCAAGTACATCATCGGCCCCAACGTCGACACCACCGCGGTGGCGATCCTGCCGATCCTCGAGTCGGCCGGCGCGGTCAACGTCACCTATGCGTTCTGGAAAGGGCTCTATTCGCCGCGCGCCGTCAGCATGGTGCCCTCGTTCCAGTCCGGACCGCTGATCTCCGGCTACGAGGAAGGTAATTCGATCCTCGGCATGGCGGCCTCGTACCAGGTCGCACCGCTGATCTTCAAGCACCTGATCGACAAGCACGGCATCAAGACGGTCGGCTTCGTCGCCCGTAACGAGAGCGATCCGCTCAACCAGCGCAACGAAGGCGTGCGGGCGGCGAAACAGCTCGGGCTGCAGGTGGTTTCCGCCGATGAAACCTACGAGCCCGGTGCGACCGACTTCAAACCGGTCATGTCGGCGGTGATCAAGGACAAACCGGACCTGATCATGCTGTCGGGGGTCGCGCCCGGCGACGCACCGCTGCTGATCAAGGCAGCGCGCGAGCTCGGCTTCAAGGGCCAGCTTTCCACCGCAACCGCGCAGGACGCCAAGCTGCTGCGCGAGGGTGCCGGCACCGCAGCCGACGGCTTCATCTCGGTGGGCGGCGGCAGCGCGCCCGAGGTGCGCAGCCCCTACATGGAAGAGTTCATCCAGCACTACACCAAGCTCGCCGGCGGCTGGAACGACGAGGCCGGCACCAAGGCGTATGCGCTGGAGATGATCCTCGCCACGCTGCAGGCGGCCGGTCCGAAGGCGCTGAACGACGTCGAGGAATTCAAGAAGGCGATCCCGGGACTGGCGATCCCGAACCCCTTCCTGAAGGAGAAGACCACGCTCAGGTACGTCGGCAAGAGCTACTTCGGCCGCCAGCGCCAGATCGGCGTGCCGATCGTGGTCAAGGAGTTCCGCGACGGCGACTTCAGGACGCTGTTCACCGGCGCGATTCCGGACTGACACCATCCCCTTCCACCTTCCGATTCACCCGACAGGGCGCAGAGGCCATGCAAGCCTCTGCGCCCTGCGCGTCCCCGGCGGTGGGCGGGTGCTCGCCACGTGCTCAGCGATTGAGCGGCACCAGCAGCACCGGCACGTTCGCTTTCACCGTGACCTTGTGCGCGATCGAACCCAGCAGCAGTTCGCCGAACGCGCTGTGGCCGTGCGAGCCGAGCAGGATGAACCCCACCCCCAGCCGCGCGGTTTCATCGAGGATCAGCTGCGTGGCGCCGCCCTCGAGCACCTGCACGCTCGCGATCCGCGAACGGGCCTGCGCATCGGCCTGCGCGGCGCAGCACGCCTCGACCTGCGCCTCGAGCTCGTCACGGGTGTGCTGGATCAGCCGGCCACGCAGGCGGGCAACGGCTTCGCGGTCCATGTCGTCGACGAAGGCGCCCGTATACGGCGAGGGCTGGAGCACCGTCAGCAGGTGCAGGCGCGCCCCGAACAGCCGCGCGAATCGCAAGCCCTGAGCCAGCGCCTCGGCGCTGCCCGGGCCCAGATCGGTGGCCAGAAGAATATCGTTGACAGCGTAACTCATCGAATCCATCTCCTCGGCGACTCCGCGCCACCGATTTCAGTCACTCGACGCGGTGCCTCCCCGACGGGTGGCCGCCACGAACGCCTCACTGGTTGATCGGCACCAGCAGCACCGGCACGCGCGCCTTGATCGTCACTTTGTGTGCGACCGAGCCGAGCAGCATCTCGCCGATCGGCGTGTGGCCATGCGATCCGAGCACGATCAGGTCGACGGGGATGCGCTCGGCTTCGCGGAGGATCAGCTCGGCGGGGTCGCCCTCCAAGACCTGGATGCTCTCGAGCACGGTGCGCGGATCGAAGTCCGGATTGGCAGTGGCGAACGCCTCGAGGCGCCCTTCGAGCGTCGAGCGGATGCGCTCGGACCCGAGCCCCCCCGCGACCGGCTTCTCGGGGACGAACACCGACAGCATGCTGCCGCGGTGCTCGCTCGGCGTCGCCACCGTCACCAGGTGCAGGCGCGCCTGCAGCGCCTGCGCGAACCCGATCGCGTGGCGCAGCACCTCGAGGCTGCGCGGGCCGAGGTCTGTCGTGTACAGGATGTGCCTGACGCTCTGATCCATCTTCTCCTCCGGGCAAGCAAGGGCCGCACCCGACGCGATGGTCGGTGCGGGGTATGGGCGCCGCCGACGCTCGCACCACCTCCGCGGGGGGTGGCCTCGGGCTCAGCGCAGTTCATCGCGCACCAGCTTCAGCGCGATATCGTTGTGGCGGCCGACCAGCGCCGGCAGGTCGACGCCGAGCAGGCGACCGTCCTCGACGCGGACGCGGCCGTTGATCACGCTCAGGTCCACCTGCGGCGGATTGCAGAACACCAGCGCCGCCAGCGGGTCGTGCACCGCGCCGCCGGCGAGCGCGAGACTGTCGAGACGGTAGCCGATGAAGTCGGCCGACATCCCCGGCGCGAGGTAGCCGATGTCGTCACGCCCGAGTACTTCGGCGCCGCCGCGCGTGGCCAGCCGCAGCGCCTCGAACGCGGTCAGCGCCGCCGGGTTGCCGCTGACGCGGTGCAATAGCAGCGCCTGGCGCGCTTCGCCGAGCATGTGCGAGCCGTCGTTCGACGCCGAGCCGTCGACGCCCAGCCCGACGCGCGCACCGGCGCTCGCGAGTTTTCGGATCGGGGCGATGCCCGAGGCCAGACGCATGTTCGAGCACGGGCAGTGCGCCACACCGGTATGGGTGCAGCCCAGGCGGCCGATCTCGGCCTCGTGCGGGTGCACCATGTGCGCGTGCCAGACGTCGGCGCCGACCCAGCCGAGGTCTTCGGCCAGCTCGACCGGCGTCATGCCGAACTTCGCCTTGCAGTAGGCCTCTTCGTCCTCGGTCTCGGCCAGATGGGTGTGCGAATGCACGCCATAGGCGCGCGCCAGCGCGATGCTCTCGCGCATCAGCGCCGGCGACACCGAGAACGGCGAGCACGGCGCCAGGACCACGCGCAGCATCGAGTGGCGCGAAGCGTCGTGGTACTGCTCGATCAAGCGGCGCGAGTCGCGCAGGATGAAATCCTCGTCCTCGACCGCGTGGTCGGGCGGCAGCCCGCCCTTGGCGACGCCGACCGACATCGAGCCGCGCGCGGCGTGGAAGCGGAAGCCCATGTCGGCGGCGGCTTCGATCTGGTCGTCGAGGCGCGTGCCGTTGGGCCAGATGTAGTGGTGATCGCTCGAGGTGGTGCAGCCGCTGAGCATCAGCTCGGCGATCGCGACCCGGGTGCTGACCCGCACCGCTTCGGGCGTCAGCCGTGCCCAGATCGGGTAGTGCGCGACCAGCCAGCCGAACAGGTTGGTGTCCTGCGCCGCGGGCAGGTTGCGCGTCAGCGTCTGGTAGAAGTGGTGGTGGGTGTTGACCAGCCCGGGCAGGATCACCCTGCCGCGCGCGTCGATGACCCTGTCGGCGGTTTCGGGCAGTTGCCCGCTCGGGCCGAGCTGGCGGATCACGTTGTCGACCGCATACAGACCGCCGTCGGCGATGCGGGTGTCGTGGTCGTCGAAAGTCGCCAGCAGCGTGGCGTTCTTCACCAGAAGTGTCGTCATTCCTGAGTCTCCTTGGCGGGCACATCGCGCGCGAACACGCCTGACAGGCGGACGTACGTATCGTACCCAGTGTCGATGAGCACGATGTTTTTGCGTCGTCCGCGTCGGGCGCTTGCGACCCTGCTGACGCCTCGCGGCGGGGACATCGAAACCGGTGCGAGCGTGGGGCGAAAAACGGGCGAGGTCCGAAGCGCCTCGCCCTGGAGTACAGCGAATCACGGCGTGCGGCCCGCCGGGGCACGCGCCCCGGCGATCGCTGTTACGCCTGGTTCTGGCTCGGCAGCGCCTCGGCGTGGCCGTGCTCGGCGCCGTGGGCATGCGCCATCGCATCGAGGCGATCGTGGTTGAACACGAAGTTCAGCACGATCGCGGCCAGCGAGGCGATGGTGATGCCGCTGTGGGTGATCGGCCCGGTCCAGGCCGGCAGCGCGTGGAAGAAGGTCGGCGCGGCCAGCGGGATCATGCCCAGGCCGAAGCTGATCGCCACCACCAGCTGGTTGCGGCGGTCGCCGAGGTCCGAGGCGCTGAGGATCTTCAGCCCCGCCGCGGCGACCATGCCGAACATCACGATGCCGGCACCGCCGAGCACCGGGTAGGGGATCGACGCCACCACGAAGGCGACCTTCGGCAGCAGGCTCAGCGCGATCAGGATGACACCGGCCATCGCCGCGACGTAGCGGCTGCGCACGCCGGTCATGTTGACCAGGCCGACGTTCTGCGAGAACGAGGTGTGCGGGAAGGTGTTCAGGAAGCCGGCGATGAAGGTCGCCAGACCGTCGGTCATCAGGCCGCCGGTCAGCTGCTCGCGGCGCACCGGCTTGCCGACGATGTCGCCGAGCGCCAGGAACATGCCGGTCGACTCGACCAGCACCACGGTCATCACGATGCACATCGCGACGATCGACGACAGCTGGAAGGTCGGCAGGCCGAAGTAGAACGGCGTGACGATGTCGAAGGCGGGCTTGGCGTCGATGCCCGACAGGTCGACCAGCCCCAGCGGCCAGGCGACGAGGTAGCCGACCACCAGGCCGATCAGCGCCGAGATGTTGACGAAGAAACCCTTGCCGAAGCGGTTGATCAACAGGATCAGCGCCAGCACCATGCCCGCCAGCCCCAGGTACAGCGGGTCGCCGAAGTTGGCCGCCTTGGCGCCGCCACCGGCCCACTTGATGCCGACCGGCAGCAGCGTGATGCCGATCGACGAGATCACGATGCCGGTCACCAGCGGCGGGAAGAACTTCAGCAGCCGGCCGAAGAACGGCGTGATGACGATCGTGAACAGGCCGGCGGCGATCGACGCGCCGAAGATCGCCGGCAGGCCGCCCGCGGGGTCCTGGCCGATCGCCACCATCGAGCCCACGGCGGCGAAGGTCGTGCCCATCACCACCGGCAGGCGGATGCCGAACTTCCACAGGCCGAGCGCCTGGATCAGCGTCGCGAGGCCGGCCACCAGCAGGTCGGCATTGATCAGGAAAGCGATCTGGTCGGCCGGCAGCTTCAGTGCCGCACCGATGATCAGCGGCACCGCGACCGCGCCGGCGTACATCACCAGCACGTGCTGCAGCCCCACCAGGAACAACTGCCCGCCGGGCAACTTCTCGTCGACCGGATGTACGGTTTTGCTCATTGTTTTGACTCCTCCAACGCTACCGATCACCGCTCTGTGGCGGTGCTCGTCTGGGCCGTAGGACCCGCTTTCCCGGCCGGGGCCTGCCCGAGGGGAATCCGTCCGTTCCATGGCTGTATCGGAAGACTGTCCATGTTTCCGTTTTTATGTCGAAACTTGATTATTTATTTGTATCCAATTTTAAGAATAAATGCCATCACATTGCGAAACATTCATGCTGACAAACCCCGTTCATCGGAACGAGCCGGTGCATCAAAACGAAAGCCACCCCGGAGGGTGGCTTCGCAGCGCTTCGGACGCGCGCTGACCGCGCGTGCCGCGGGAGCTACTCCAGGTTCTCGGGCGCTTCGGCCGCAGCGGCTTCGACCGTCGAGGTGCCCGGGCCGTGGTGGAACAGGTAGTTCAGCACGATCGCCGCGATCGAGGCGATGGTGATGCCGCTGTGGGTGATCGGCGCGGTCCAGGCCGGCAGCGCGTGGAAGAAGTTCGGCGCGGCCAGCGGGATCATCCCCAGACCGAGGCTGATCGCGACGATCAGCTGGTTCTTGCGGTCGCCGAGGTCGGAGTGGCTCAGGATCTTCAGCCCCGCCGCGGCGACCATGCCGAACATCGCGATGCCGGCGCCGCCGAGCACCGCCGGCGGAATCGACGCCACCACATAGGCGATCTTCGGCAGCAGGCTCAGGGACAGCAGGATCGCGCCCGCCACGCCGGCCACGAAGCGGCTGCGCACGCCGGTCATGTTGATCAGGCCGACGTTCTGCGAGAACGAGGTGTGCATGAAGGTGTTGAAGAAGCCGGCGATGAAGGTCGACAGGCCGTCGGTCAACAGCCCGCGGGTCAACTGGTCGCGGTGCACCGGCCTGCCGACGATGTCGCCGAGCGCGAGGAACATGCCGGTCGACTCGACCAGCGTCACCATCATCACGATGCACATCGCGACGATCGACGAGAGCTGGAAGGTCGGTGCGCCGAAGGCGAACGGCGTGACCACCTCGAACACCGGCTTGGACGCCATCCCCGACAGGTCGACCAGCCCCAGCGGCCAGGCGATCGCGAAGCCGATCACCAGCCCCAGCAGCGCCGAGATGTTGACCCACACGCCCTTGCCGAAGCGGTTGATCAACAGGATCGCCGCCAGCACGATGCCGGCCAGCGCCAGGTGCACCGGCGCGCCGAAGTCCGCCGCGCCATGGCCGCCGCCGGCCCAGTTGATGCCGACCGGCAGCAGCGTCACGCCGATCGAGGTGATCACCGTGCCGGTCACCAGGTGCGGAAAGTACTTCAGCAGCCGGCCGTAGAACGGCGTGATCACCATGCCGAATACGCCGGCGGCGATGGTCGCGCCGAAGATGCCGGGCAGGCCGACGTTGGGGTCCTGTCCCATCGCCACCATCGAGCCGACCGCGGCGAAGGTCGCGCCCATCACCACCGGCAGGCGGATGCCGAACTTCCAGATGCCGAAGGCCTGGATCAGCGTCGCGATGCCGGCCACCAGCAGGTCGGCGTTGATCAGGAAGGCGATGGTTTCGGTCGGCAGCTTCATCGCCGCGCCGACGATCAGCGGCACCGCGACGGCGCCGGCGTACATCACCAGCACGTGCTGCAGGCCGACCAGGAACAGCTGGCCTGCGGGAAGGACTTCGTCGACTGGATGGACGGTGTTGTTCATGGTGTCTCCTGAGATGATGGTTGCTACGTCCTTGTTCGGACCGGAACGACGCTGGCGTTGGTTCAGCCCCGTTGATTCGATGGCGCCGTCTTCGCGGCACCGCGTGCTCCCCCTCACGAAGGGGCGGGCTTGTCCTTCACCGCCACGAGCCGGACCCCCAGCAGCACCGCCCAGGTGGCGAGCACGAACGGTGCCGTCAGCAGCGGCCAGCCGAGCCCGGCACCGAGCCGGTGCAGCGCTGCCGCCAGCACGATGCCGGCCAGCGCTGCACGCCAGCCGCGGTCGGCCAGCGCCACCGCCGCCAGCGCCGCGCTGTAGCCGTACAGCCCGGCGGCCAGTGCCGCACCCGGCGCGCCCGTAGCCCAGCCCACGGCCAGCCCCAGCGCGCTGCCGGCCAGCGCCCACAGCGCGTGCCGCGGCGTGCCGAAGGCGATGCCGGCGAGCACCAGGCCACCGGCGAGCGGGTCGGCGGCGAACACGATCTGGCCGGCGCCGGCGAACACGCCGAGCAGCGCTTCGCGCGGCCCGAACTCGACCGCAGCGGCGCCACCGTCGGGCAGGCCGAGCGCGGCGAGCGCCGCCCAGGTCGCGACGATGAACGGCGCGGTGTAGGCCGGCAGGCGCAGAGCGCGCGCCAGCGGCAGCGCCAGCGCGGTGGCGAGCGCCGCACCGACCACGCCCACCATCAGCGCCGTCGCCGGTGCGGCGAAGAACACCGCGGCGGCGGTGCCGACCAGCGCGCCGTTGAAGCCGTGCAGCCCGGCGGCGGTGGCCTCCGCCGGCAGGCGCAGCCCCCGTGCCGTGAGCTGGCCGACCAGCGCGCCGAGCGCGCAGCCCAGCGCCAGCGTCGGCTCCTGCCACAGCAGCGCCAGCACGATGCAGCCGCCGGTCCAGGCGCTGCCCTGCAGCACGATCTGGCCGATGCCGCACAGCGCGGCCATGACGGGACGGGTGTAGGCGTCGAACATGGCGAGTCCCCGGAGCCAAGGCGCGAGGAGGCGGGGGCGGGAGCGCGTGCTGGCGCCTGGCGTCCTCATGCGACGACGACGCCGAAGGGGGCGAAGGCTGCGCGCGTCAGCGGCTGCACTTTCAGTTCGAAGGCCATGGCTTTTCCTGGGTCAGGG
>JBDHRG010000091.1:0-15601 GCA_039807445.1 Candidatus Competibacteraceae bacterium | reverse complement strand
GCGCGCGACGAGGCCGCCGACGCGTTCCCGGCGCTGCGCGAGCTGGCGCTGCCGGCGCTGCGCACCGGCCTGCGCCGGGGGCTCGCACGCGAAGCGGCACTCGCCCAGGCGCTGATGCACGTGGTGGCCGCGCTCGACGACACCAACCTCCTGCACCGCGGTGGCGCCGAAGGGCTGGCCTTCGCGCAGGACGCCGCGCAAGGCTTCCTCGCCGCGGGCGGCGCCGGCGTGCCGGGCTGGCCGGCGCGGCTCGCGGCGATCGGCGCCGCCTTCGTCGCACGCCGCCTCAGCCCGGGCGGCAGCGCCGACCTGATCGCCTGCGCGTGGTTCCTGGTGAAGCTGGAGGGCAAAGCATGACGCTGGCGATCCTGTGCCCCGGTCAGGGCGGGCAGCACCCGGCGATGCTCGACCTGGTCGCCGATCGTCCCGAAGCGCAGCCGGTGCTCGCCGCCGCCGCCGACGTGCTCGGCGCAACGCCACAGCACCTGCTCGCCGGCGGCGCCGACATTTACCGCAACCGCATCGCACAGCCGCTGGTCTGCGCCGCGACGCTGGCGCGCTGGGAAGCGCTGCGCGAGCGCCTGCCGCGCCCCGGCGTCGTGCTCGGCTACAGCGTCGGCGAGCTCGCCGCGCACGCCATCGCCGGCAGCTTCGACGCCGACACCTGCCTGCGCCTGGCCGCGCGCCGCGCCGGGCTGATGGATGCCGCGAGCCCCGCCGGTGCCGGACTGCTCGCGGTCGTCGGCCTCGACGCGGCGCGGATCGGCGCGCTGTGCCAGCGCGCCGGGCTGACGGTCGCGATCGCCAACGGCGAAGACCACTTCGTGCTCGGCGGCCCTGGCGCCGGGCTGGACGCCGCCGCGCACGAAGCCGTGGCGCTCGGCGCAAGACCGGTGCGGATTCCGGTGTGCGTGCCGGCGCACACGCCGCTGCTCGTCGAAGCCGCGCGCGGATTCGAGGCCGAGTTGCGCGCCGCGGCGCTGCGCGCGCCGCAGCTGCCGGTGCTGGCCGGGATCGACGGCCACCGGGTGCACGGTGTCGAGGACGCGATCGCGACGCTCGCCGCGCAGATCGCGCGGACGATCGAATGGCGCGGCTGCATGCGGCAGGCGCTCGAGCGTGGCGCACGCGTGTTCCTCGAGCTCGGCCCCGGCAGCGCGCTGACGCGCATCGCGCGCGAGTTGCACCCGGATTGCGCGGCGCGCGCGCTCGACGAGTTCCGCAGCCTCGACGGCGTGCTGGCCTGGGTCGAGCGTGCGTTCGAGTAACACCGGCTCCAGTGCGACGGGCGAGGGGGATGTCGCTGCGCTCGACGGCTCTCCGCCAAGCGACATCCGTGCCATCCACCTCCTCGGGTGCGTCCTCCCGGTTCCGCCAGCCGGAACCCTCTGTCCTTGCCCGCGGGCGCGTCCTATCGTTAGCTAGGCGTCGACCCGGCGCGTCCCGCAGCGCGGACGAGCAAGCCCCTCGACGGGCGGCCGGGCACGAGCCAGAGGAGCGCCACGCGAGCGCGGGCGCGAACCACGCGAGACCGAACGTCCGGCGAGAGGAGGAGACATGTCAGGCCACGAGCACATCAATAGCCGGCTGCGCGAGATCGAGCACGAGCTCCGCGCGCTGCGCCACGACATCCACGCCCACCCCGAGCTCGGCTTCGAGGAGGTCCGCACCAGCGAGCTGGTCGCGACCAAGCTCGCCGAGTGGGGCTACGAGGTCCACACCGGCGTCGGCCGCACCGGCGTGGTCGGCGTGCTACGTGCCGGCTCGAGCGCGCGCAGCCTCGGACTGCGCGCCGACATGGATGCGCTGCCGATCGTCGAAGCCACGGGACTCCCGTATGCCAGCCGCCACCCCGGCAAGATGCACGCCTGCGGCCACGACGGCCACACCACGATGCTGCTCGGCGCGGCGAGGTATCTGGCCGAGACGCGCCGCTTCGATGGCACGCTGAACCTGATCTTCCAGCCCGCCGAGGAAGGCCAGGGCGGCGCCGAGGCGATGCTCGCCGACGGCCTGCTCGAGCGCTTCCCCTGCGAGGCGCTGTTCGGCATGCACAACATCCCCGGCCTGCCCGAAGGACATTTCGGCTTCCGCACGGGGCCGTTCATGGCCTCGCAGGACATCATCACCGCGACCATCCGTGGTGTCGGCGGCCACGGCTCGGCCCCCGAGCGGGCGGTCGACCCGCTGGTCGCGGCGGCCAGTACGGTGATGGCGCTGCAGACCGTGGTCGCGCGCAACGTCGACCCGCAGCACGCCGCGGTGGTCACGGTCGGGGCGCTGCAGGCGGGCGAGGCGCACAACGTGATCCCCAGCAAGGCGGTGCTGCGCATCAGCATCCGCACGCTCGACCCCGACGTGCGCGAGCTGGTGGTCGGCCGCGTCAAGGCCATCATCGAGACCCAGGCGGCGAGCTATGGCTGCAGCGTGCAGATCGAGCACCGTCCGGCCTACCCGGTGCTGATCAACAGCGAAGCCGAAACCGACTTCGCCCGCGGCATCGCGTGCGAACTGGTCGGCGAGGACGCGGTGATCGCGGAAACCGACAAGCTGATGGGCAGCGAAGACTTCGCCTGGATGCTGCAGCGCTGCCCCGGCAGCTATTGCGTGATCGGCAACGGCACCGGCGAGCGTCGGCCCTACGTCCACAACCCCGGTTACGACTTCAACGACGACATCATCGCCCGCGGTTCGGCGTTCTGGGCCGGACTGGCAGAGGCGTGGCTGGCTCCCGGCCAGACCGACTGAACACGGAGGAGAGACATCCATGCAACCACAAACCCCGCACGCCTCACGCACGACCCAGGTCGCTGCCGCGGTGATCGGCAACGCGCTCGAATGGTACGACTTCATCGTCTACGGCTTCCTGACGGTGGTGATCTCGCGGCTGTTCTTCCCGGCCGACAGCGAGTACGCCTCGCTGCTGCTGACCACCGCGACCTTCGGCGTCGGCTTCTTCATGCGCCCGGTCGGCGGCATCCTGCTCGGCATCTATGCCGATCGCAAGGGCCGCAAGGCGGCGCTGCAGTTGATCCTGGGGCTGATGACGGTGTCGATCGCCATGATCGCGTTCGCGCCGACCTATGCCTCGATCGGCATCGCTGCGCCGCTGCTGATCGTGCTCGCGCGCATGCTGCAGGGCTTCGCCACCGGCGGCGAGTTCGCCAGCGCCACCTCCTTCCTGATCGAGGTCGCGCCGGCCAACCGCCGTGGCCTGTACGGCTCCTGGCAGATGTTCGGTCAGAGCCTTGCGGTGCTGACCGGCGCCGGCATGGGCGCGCTGGTCACCAAGGGGCTGTCACCCGAGGCGCTCGATGCCTGGGGCTGGCGCGTGCCGTTCATCATCGGCCTGCTGATCGGCCCGGTCGGCATGTGGATCCGCCGTCACCTCGACGAGACCGAGGCCTTCCTCGAGGCGAAGCAGCAGCCGGCGGAGAAGCGCTCGATCGGCGCCATGCTGCGCCACCACCTGCGCGAAGTGCTGGTGACCATGGGCATGGTCATCGGCGCCACCGTGGCCTTTTACATCGTGCTCGTATACATGCCGACCTTCGCCAGCAAGACGCTCGGCCTGCCACTGGGCGATGCCTTTACGGCGCAGGCGATCGGCGTGGCCTGCATGACCGTGCTCATTCCGCTGAGCGGTGCGCTCTCCGACCGCATCGGCCGCAGGCCCCTGATCCTCGGCTCCATGCTCGCCTATCTGCTGATGCTGTACCCGTTGTTCACCTGGATCAGCGGCAATGCCAGCTTCGGCAACCTGACGATCATGCAGGTGCTGCTGTGCAGCGTGATGGCCGGATTCTACGGGCCGATCTCCACGGCGGTCGCCGAGCAGTTCCCGGTCGGCGTGCGCTCGACCGGCGTGGCGGTGGCCTACAACGTCGCGGTGATGGTGTTCGGCGGTTTCGCCCAGTTCATCGTGACCTGGCTGGGCAAGGTCACCGGCTCGCCGATCGCTCCGGTGTTCTATTGCATGTTCGGCGCGACGCTCGGTGTGATCGCGGCGGTGTTCCTGCGCGACCACACCCACGACGCGAAGCTGCCGCTGGTCGACGAGACCCCGTCGAGCGACGAGGCCGTGGCCTGAGCCGCCCCCGGGCCGCCCGGGTGCGGGCGGCCCCGGCCGCGTAGCCCTTCGGAGAGCATCCCCATGACCAGCGTCACGGACGCCCTGACCAACGACTTCACTCGCACCGCGGCTGCCGCCCGAGCCGACGCCATCGTCGCGCTCGACGCGCTGGCGCTGTCGGGCGCGATCCGGGCACGCGAGGTGTCTTGTCGCGAGGTCATGGCGGCCTACCTGGCGCAGATCGAGCGCCTCAATCCCAAGGTCAACGCCCTCGTCTCGCTGCAGGCCCCCGAAAGCCTGCTCGCGCAGGCCGACGCGCGCGACCGCCAGCTCGCCCGCGGCGAATGGCTCGGCTGGATGCACGGCTTCCCGCAGGCGGTCAAGGACCTCGCCGCCACCGCCGGCATCCCGACGACGATGGGCTCGCCGCTGTTCGCCGACTTCGTTCCCGCGCACGATGCGATCGTCGTCGAGCGCGCCAGGCGCACCGGCGCGATCGTCATCGGCAAGACCAACACCCCCGAGTTCGGCCTCGGCTCGCACACCTACAATCCGGTGTTCGGCACCACGCGCAACGCCTACGACCCGTCGAAGATCGCCGGCGGCAGCAGCGGCGGCGCGGCGGTGGCATTGGCGCTGCGGCTGCTGCCGGTCGCCGACGGCAGCGACATGATGGGCTCGCTGCGCAACCCCGCTGCCTACAACAACGTGTTCGGCTTGCGCCCCTCGCAGGGGCGCGTGCCCTTCGGCCCGACGGCCGAGGTGTTCGTGCAGCAGCTCGCCACCGAAGGGCCGATGGGGCGCAGCGTCGCTGACCTCGCACGGCTGTTGGCCACGCAGGCCGGCCATGACGCCCGGGCACCGCTGTCGCTCGAGCAAGACCCGGCAGCCTTCGCCGCGCCGCTGGCGCGCGACTTCGAGGGCGTTCGCATCGGCTGGCTCGGCGACTACGGCGGCTACCTGCCGATGGAGCCGGGCGTATTGGAGCTGTGCCGCGCGGCGCTGAAGGACTTCGAGGCGCTCGGCTGCGTCGTCGAGGAGGCACGGCCCGACTTCGCGATGGAGCGGCTGTGGGAGTGCTGGCTCGCGCACCGCCACTGGCTGGTCGGCGGCCTGCTCGCCGAAGCCTACGCCGACCCGGCCAGGCGCGCGCTGCTGAAGCCCGAGGCCATCTGGGAAATCGAGGGCGGGCTGAAGCTGTCGGCGCTCGAGGTCTACCAGGCGTCCGTCGTCCGCAGCGCTTGGTACCAGGCGCTGGACAAGCTGTTCGAGCGCTACGACTACCTGTTGCTGCCGAGCGCACAGGTATTCCCGTTCGACGCCGACATCCCCTGGCCGAAGGACGTCGCCGGCAAGCCGATGGACACCTACCACCGCTGGATGGAAGTGGTGATCGGCCCGACGCTCGCCGGCCTGCCGGCGCTCAGCGTGCCGGTCGGCTTCAACGCCGCCGGGCTGCCGATGGGGCTGCAGATCATCGGCAAGCCGCGCGCCGATCTGGCGGTGCTCGCGCTCGGCCACGCCCACGAGCAGGCGACGCAGTGGGTGCGCAAACGCCCGCCGGGGCTGCTGCAGGCTGCCTGACGCGCAGACGCACCAGACGAATCGCCCCCAGGCCCTCGCCCGCAGCCTACAATCGGCTGCGGAGGCGGCGGGATCACCGGGGGCATTGGAGATGCAAGGCAGAGAGGAGGCAGGCACCGTCCGCTCGGTCGAGCGCGCGCTGGCGATCGTCGAGCTGCTCGGCGAGCACGGCGAACTGGGGCTCGAAGAGCTGCATTATCTCAGCGGTCTGCCCAAGGCCACGGCGTCGCGCCTGCTGAAGACCCTGGTCGACACGGGCTGGCTCTACCGCGGGCTCTGCGACCGCCGCTACCGGATCGCCTCGCGGCGGTTGTTCGGCGATCCGCAGCGCCGTCTGCTCCAGGGCGTCGTCGAGCAGGCGAGCCCCCTGCTGGTCGAGCTCGGCGAGCGCACCGGCCTGGCTGTGGATCTGGCGCTGCTCGATGACGACAAGCTGCGGGTCGTCGAGAACGCGATCGCCTCGTCGCTGCGGCGGCGCTACCCGCCCAATCTCCCCCTGATCGGGCTCCACCCCAGCCTGTGTCACTCGGCGCTCGGCAAGGCGTTCCTCGGCGAGCTCGACGAGGCCGAGCTGCTGCGGATCGTGCAGCACCACGGCCTCGAGCCGGTAGCGCTCGAAACCCTGCACGACGAAGCCCACGACCGCGGTTTCGGCATCCGCACCGAGGGTCACTGGGAGTATTCCGTCCGCCTGCCCTTCCTGATCCGGGGCGTGGCGATGCCGCTGCGCCTCGACGGCCGCGTGATCGGCAGCATCGCGCTGCACTGGCCGCTCGACCACTGCAGCGTCGAGGAGGTCAGCCGACACCAGTTGACCCGGCTCGAGGACACCGTGCTCGAGCTGCAGCGGCTGCTGGCCCGGCAGGCACCGCAGCAGCGCTGATGGTCGCGGTCCGACAGGTGGCGGCGGCCGGTGAAGTAGCAGCACAGCAGCGCGTCGCGCCCCGAGCCGATGATGTGCTCGTTGGCCGGATCGTCACCGCCGCCGCGGTAGATCTCGGCCTGCATCCGCCCGGCGAATTCTTCGCGGGTGAAATGGATCGCCACGTTGTCACGCCTCTTCGTTCAACCGAATGACGGCTCCGGCACGGACGACCGCCGCCGCGCCTCGCCCGGCGACATGCCGAAGCGCGCCTTGAACGCGCGGCAGAAGTGCGCCTGGTCGGCGAAGCCCCAGCGGTAGGCGAGCGCGCCGATCGCCAGGCCGGGCTCGCCGGCGGCCAGCGCCTCGCGGCAGGCATCGAGGCGCAGCTCGCGGATCCAGTCGGTGACGCTGCGCCCGGTCGGCTGGAACAGCCGGTGCAGATAGCGCACCGACACGCCGCAAGCGGCGGCGATGCCGGCCGGCGACAGTTCGGTATCGCCGAGGTGCTTGCGGATGTGCGCCTCGATGCGGCGCCGGTGCGCGGCCTGCACCGCGCTCTCGTCGCTGTCGCCGGGCATCTGCCGCGCCAGCGCCAGCCCGAGCAGGTCGAGCACCTGGCGGCCGAGCTGCCCGGCGGCTTCGGCGTCGAGCTCGGGCAGGCGGCGTGCGGTCAGCCGCACGAAGTCGACGAACAGCGCGCCGCCGCCGCTGCTCGCATCGAAGCGCATCGCGCACAGGCCGTCCGGCGCCGCGACGCGCAGGCGCAGCGCGCGCTCGGGGATCTTCAGCACCCACAGCGCGTTCGGCCGACCGTAGACGAATTCATAGGGCTCGCCGCTGCGCTCGAGCACGAAGCCGCCGGGGGCGCACACGGTGCTGCGCCCGCGCTGGCTGAACTCGAAGTCGGCGCGCTCGGGGATGGTCAGCAGGAAGGATTCGTGGGCGTCCTGCGCCAGGTGGCGCGTCTGGCGCCGGTAGCGCAGCGGCTCGGACTCCAGGTGCGACAGCGAGACTTCGCCGAGCGCCGACAGGCTCAACCGCCCGCGGAAGGTCTCGGCGTGAGCGAAGTCGAGCGCGAGCGGGAAGTAGGCGCTGGCGATGCACTCGCTCCAGTAGTCGGCGCGCTGCCCGGCGGGGACCTCGTCGGTGCTGTAGCTCCGGTGCATGCGGAATCCTCCGGGGTGGTCGGCGTCACGGCGCCACCTGTCGTCACCTCCGGCGCCGCAAACGCGCCGGGGCCGCCTCGGCGGGCGGCCCCTCATTCAAGCACAGCCGCCACTGTGCCGGACAGCCTCACGAATCCGCGGGCGCGGACGCCAGCGACGCGACGGCGGCCTCGCGCACGAACCAGCGCCGCTTCGCGCGCGCGAGCAGCGCAGCGTAGACCGCGGCGGCGGCGAGCGCGGTCGCCGGCGTGGCGAAGCCCGCGGCCGCGGGGCCGGCGTGCATCAGCGCGATGCCGAGGCCCGCGCCGCCGAACCACGCCGCCAGCCCGCAGGGGTTGAAGGCCGGCACGCGCTCGAGTTCGATGCGCTCGCCGAACAGCCGCCCGTAGGCCGGCGACAGGATGTGCGTCAGCGCGATCGCGACCCAGGCGGTGACGAACACGCCCTGGTAGGCCAGCGCCTGCAGGATGTAGGCGAACACGTCGGCGCGCATCAGCGCGTACGCCAGCGCGCCGACGACGATCGCCCAGACGGCGGTCGGCAGCCGCGGTGCGCCGAGCTTTTCGGCGAAGGCCTGCAGGTTGGCGGTGGCGACGTGGTAGTTGGCGGTGTTGATGCGCGTCTGCGTGACCCAGACGAACACCAGCCCGCCGAGCCCCATCAGCTCGAGCAGCGCCAGCACGATGCCGGTCTCGCTGAGCGCACCCGCGGCGGGCATCGTGCCGACCAGGAAGATGCCGGCGACGCCGTTGAGCAGGAACGCGACCAGGTAGAACGGCATGCCGAAGTTGAAGCGGGCGTGGTAGCCGGCGTCCTCGGGCCGGCCGAAGCGGGCGTAGTCGAAGGTGTACATCATCAGCACCCACACCCCCATGTACGCGGTGAAGCACGGCCACCAGCCGTGCGCCGGCGCGCCGCCGGCCGGGCCGAGCTCGAGCCAGGCGTCGCTGTAGCCGAAGCGCGCCACCGCGAGCGCCACCGCGCCGAGCAGGCCGATCAGGTAGAACGGCAGCAGCGCGCCGTTGAACTTGTCCAGCCAGCGCTGCACGCCGCCGAACACCAGCGGCACGCTGTACAGCACCACGATCAGGCTCGCCAGCGCGTAACCGATCCCCGGGGCATAGTCGGCGATCGCGACCGCGATCACCGAGCCCTCGAACACCGCGTAGTAGATCGCGGTCGCGCAGACGATCAGCGTCGCCAGCGCCGAGCCGGCGTGGCCGAACAGCACGCGCGAGAACAGCGCCACCGACAGCCCGGTGCGGATCGCGTAGCGCGCGATCACCGCGTTGATCAGCCCGTAGCAGACCACCGACAGCGCCATGCCGATGATCGCGTTGACGGTGCCGTAGGCGCTCGCCAGCGTCGCGGCGACGAACAGGTAGAACATCGCGCTGCAGACGGCCCACCAGGCCATCGTCAGCGAGCCTTTCGACATGCGCAGCCCGGGCGCGACGGCGTCGCTGCCGTGGTTCAGATTGCCGGCCATCAGGGATTCCTCGCTTTGGTGAGGGGGCGCGGTGCCCTGCGTCGGGGCACCGCTGTCTGGGCGGGGGCTCCTCTTCCCCCACCCGGGACGCCGCGCTTCAGTCGCGGTCGATGCGGTAGCAGCCCGAGGCGTGCAGCTCGGCGGTCCAGCCGGGGCGCACCAGGATGTTGGTGGTGGCTTCCTCGATCATCGCCGGGCCGTGCAGGCGGTCGCCCGCCATCAGCCGGTCGCCGGCGTAGACCGGGGTGTCGGTCCAGACGCCGTCGGTGCCGAACAGCATCGGCCGGCTGCCCGCCAGCGCGCGGTGGGCGTTACCGTCGCCGCGCACCAGCGCGGGCGCCTGCGGGCGCGCGACCTTGCCGACCACCACGCTCTCGAGGTTGACGATCTCGACCGGATTCTGCGGCTCGGCGTAGGTGTACAGCGCCTCGTGGCGGCGGTGGAAGGCGGCGACGATGTCGGGCAGCGTGCTGGCGTCGATCCGCGTGGCGCCGATCTCGACGGTGCACTCGTGGATCTGGCCGACATAGCGCATCTCCAGGCTGCGGCGAATCTCGATCTCGTCCTCGCCGAAGTCGTCTTCGCGCAGCGCGGCGCGGCCCTTGGCCTCGATCTCGGCGAACGCCGCCTCGAGCCCGGCGAGGTCGGCGTCGGGACCCACGCGCATCGGCTTCGAGGCCAGGTAGTTGTGCTTGACGTCGGACAGCACCTGGCCGAAGGCGCACAGCCCCGAGGCCACCTTGGGCACCAGCACGGTGCGCACGCCCATCTCCTCGGCCAGCGCGACCACGTGCACCCCGGCCGCACCGCCGGCGCCGATCAGCGCGAAGTCGCGCGGATCGTAGCCGCGCTCGATCGACACGCGGCGGATGCCGTTGACCATGTTGGCGTTGACGATCGCGTGGATGCCCCAGGCCGCCTTGTCGACCGACACGCCGAGCGGCGCGGCGATCTCGCGGCGGATCGCCTCGCAGGCGGCGTCGCGGTCGAGGCGGATGCGCCCGCCGAGCACCGCCGCCGGGTTCAGGTAGCCGAGCGCGAGGTTGGAATCGGTCACGGTCGGCTGGGTGCCGCCGCGGCCGTACGCGACCGGACCGGGCTGCGAGCCGGCACTGTGCGGCCCGACCTCGAGCATGCCGTACGGATTGATGTGCGCGATCGAACCGCCGCCGGCGCCGAGCGTCTCGACCTGGATCATCGGCACGCCGATGCGCTGGCGCAGGAAGTCGATGTCGCGGTTGAGGTTGGTGTGGCCGTCGCGGGTCAGCGTGATGTCGAACGAGGTGCCGCCCATGTCGACGGTGATCACGTCGCGGATGCCGAAGGGTTCGGCGACGAACAGCCCTGCCGCCGGCGCCGAGGCCGGGCCCGAGTTGATCGCGTTGACCGCGCGGGCGCGCATGTGGCCGCCAGTCGCCAGCCCGCCGTTCGACTGGAAGTAGCGCACCGGGCGCCTGGCGCCGAGCTTGCGGAAGTAGTCGTCGATGCGCGCGACGTAGCGCGCCATCACCGGGCTGAGATACGCGTTGACCAAGGTGGTCGAGGTGCGGGTGTACTCGCGGATCTGCGGGAACACGTCGGTGCCGGTGCAGACGAAGGCCTCGGGCAGCATCTCGCGCACGATCGCGGCGGCACGCGCTTCGTGCGCCGGGTTGCGCATCGCCCACAGGAACGAGATCGCGACCGCCTCGACCCCGGCCTCGGCGAACTCGCGCGCCGCGGCGCGCACATCGTCCTCGGCCAGCGGGGTGTGCACCGAGCCGTCGGCGAGCACGCGCTCGCGGATCGGCTTGCGCAGGAAGCGCGGCGCGAGCTGCGGCGCCGGCGGGTAGTCGGGCTCGTAACGGTAGCCCTCTTCCTTGTGGCCGAGGCGGATCTCGATGCTGTCTTCGTGCCCGGCGGTGGCGAGCAGCCCGACCTTGACGCCCTTGAGCTCGATCAGCGCGTTCAGCGCGACCGTGGTGCCGTTGATGCACAGGTCGCAGTTGGCGACGATCTCCTCGACCGGACGGCCGAGTGCGGCGCTGATCTGCGCCAGGCCGTCGGCGATCGCGAGGGTGCCGTCCTCGGGGGTGGACAGCGCCTTGAACAGGCGCACGCGGCCGTCGCGCTCGGCGAGGATGAAATCGGTGAAGGTGCCGCCGGCGTCGACACCCAGACGGTATTGGCTACGCATGGTGGTGCTCCTCGGGGTTGTGTCAGGCGAGCTTGCGCGCGGCGCGCAGGCGGGCGGTGGCATCGGCGTCGAGCGCGCCGTCGGCGCTGAGCGCGACGCCGTACTCGAGCGCGGCGGCCTCGCGCGACACCAGGCCGTCGCGGACGTCGCGCAGCACGGCCTCGACCGGGCGCTCGAAGGCAGGGCCGTAGCCGCCGCCGCCGGGGCTGCGGTTCACCAGGCGCTCGCCGGGCGCGAGCGTGGTCATCACGTTGCGCGTGTGGCGCTCGGTGCCGTCGGCGCGGAGCACTTCGATGCCGCCGAGCTTGGGCGCGATCAGCGCGTTCGCAGCGCCGGCCGCACCCATCGTCGGGCGCTGGCGGCCCTCGCCGAAGGACACCACCGTCATCGCGTGGCCGAGCGGCTCGACTTCCCAGCAGGTGCCCGAGCCGCCGCGCAGCCGCCCGGCGCCACCGCTGTCGCTCATCAGCCCGTAGCGGTGGATCAGGATCGGGTACGAGTACTCGAGCAACTCGATGTCGCCCGAGTACAGCGCGCCGAAGCAGCACAGCGGGCCGCAGGCGTGCCAGCCGTCGAGCTCGCGGGTGGCGCCGGCGCCGGAGATGATCGAGGCCAGCACCATGGTCACGTACTCTTCGCCGGTGCGCGGGTCGCGCCCGGCGATGTTGACGCCGCTGGTGTGGCCCCACGAGGCCGACACGCGCTCGGGCGCGGCCTGCTCGAGCGCGCTGCGCACCGCGTCGGTCAGCGTCTCCATCGGCGTGGTGGTGCAGTTGACGTGCGGCGCCGGCTCCTCGGCGTTGCACAGCGTGCCCTTGGGGCCGAGGTCGACCGTCACGCAGCGGTACAGCCCCTCGTTGTAGGGCGGCGGCACCTGGGCGAACATCATCAGCCCCAGGTAGACGCCCGACATCGAGTTGCCGGCGTACGAGTTGATGAAGTACGGCACCTGCGGCGGGCTGGCGACGGCGACGTGGCAGGTGTCGTCCTTGATCGTCACGGTCGCGGCGATCTCGAGCTCGCCGAGGCCGTGGCCCGAGTCCTCGAGCACCGCGCGGCCGACGTAGACGCCGTCGGGCACCGAGCGGATCAGCGACCGCATCTGCCGGTCGGCCATGTCCTTGAGCTCGGCTATGCACGCGCGCACCGTCTCGACGCCGTACTTGTCGAGCAGCGCGAGCAGGTTGCGCTCGCCGACGCGGCACGCGCCGTACTGGGCGTTGAGGTCGCCCTCCTGGTTGCGCCGCGCGCGCATGTTGGTCAGCAGCAGGTTGATCACGTCCTCACGTCGCCGCCCCCTGTCCCACAGCTTGACCGGCGGGATGCGCAGCCCCTCCGCATAGATCTCCTTGGCGTCGGGGTTGTAGCCGGCCGGCACCGGGCCGCCGATGTCGGTCAGGTGGCCCTTGCACACCGTCCAGAACACCAGCTCGCCGCGGTAGAACACCGGCTTGTACATGCAGCAGTCGACGATGTGGCTGCCGGCGTAGGCGGGATCGTTGTGGTAGATCACGTCGCCATCAAAGATGTCGTCGCCGAAGAAACCGGCGACCGCCTTCATCGCCGGGATCAGCGAGCCGAGGTGGATCGGGATGTCCTGGCCCTGCAGGATCATCTCGGGGCGGTGGTCGAACAGCGCGTTCGAATAGTCGTGGGCGAGGTTGAACACGCTCGAGCGGCTGGTCTTCTCCAGCGTCAGCGTCATCTCGCGCTGGGTCATCTCCAGCGCGCCGCGCACGACCGCGAGGGTGATCGGGTCGACGGACATGGCTTCTCCTCCGGTGGTCACGGGCCGCATCGCGGCGGCCTTGGCGACCACGTTACGCAGGAGACGCCTTGCGGTATTGCGCTACAGCGAACGATCGCTTGTCGGGGAGCGCACACGGTGCGCCGGTGAGGCTATGGCGACCAGTCACGTGTTCGTGTGGATCAGCCAACCGTCCAGCTCACGGTACGCCGGAAACGCACTGTCGAAACTCAGTAGACGAGCGCCGTGGCGATGATGATACGGTCCTGCGGATCTTTGTGATGTTCGGACAGGCGCGTGCACCCTGCGCCCCGGCATGAGCGATGTTCTGGTACGCGATACCCGCCGTCGCGCCCCGGTTCTTCGCCAGCAGCGCGCCCACCGCACAGATCGCCGGAAGGTTGGCGATAGCGGTGATATGGAACAGGCGAACCGGGACGGGGATCGGCATCACTCAGGCTCCGATACGACGAGGGCCGCCAGCGTAGATCGGGCAGAGCGCAGCGTACCCAGTGCCGGTCCCGTATCGGTCGGGTATTACGCACCGCGACGGGTAGAGTCCGCGAAATCAGCGCAGCGGCAGGGGGAGCTGCTGTACGTTCTCGAGGGTCGCCGGTATGTTGCGCCACTGGTCGAACACACGTCGCTCGAGGTCCACGCTCCACTCGACGGTGGCGTCCAGCCGCTCGACGTCGGCGGGTACCTGGAGCACGGCCGCCGTCAGGCGGTCCCCGGGATCCAGCGGGACGCCCGACGAGCCGGTGTAGCGCCAATAGAACCGACTTTGGCCATTACCGAAGGCCGTGATGACGGGCCGCAGTCGCGTGAACTTCACGATCTGCTTGGCGTTGGCCGACAACTCGCCGTCGACCGGCCCGCCTGCCTTGCCGCCGGGCAGCGAGACGGTGAGGCCGATGTCGGAGCTCTTCGTCACGTCCTCCTCACTGACGATCCGATCCGGCCACAGCTGGAAGGCAGTGGCCCGGGAATCCGGCAACACCACCGTGAAGGTCATTTCCAGGAAGCGGCGCCCGTGCAGCGGCGGGTGGAGCGTGAAGGGGAACACCGCGAGATAGTAGCGCCAGCGTTCACCCTGGGACAGCGGCTGAAGGTGCGCGGTGGGCTCTGGCAGATCGTAGACGCGAGGTTTTCCCACCGAAGCCCGGCCTTCCCGCACCGGCAGGTCGCCCTCGCCGCCCAGCCGGCCCTGCTTGCTGACGATGTCCACGGTGGCGAACACCTCGTCAGGAGCCAACGGCTCCGGGTCGAGCACCAGCACCGGCGGCATCGTGCGTGTCTTGTCGAGCTCTTCCGCCATCGTTTCCCCCTCCGATCCGATCCAGACTGCCAGCAATCCCGCCAGCGCCACCGCCGCTCTCATGGCCAGCCTCCGATCAGGATGAAGCCCGCCCACAGCGGCACCTGCCCAGGATGGGTGGCCAGCAGTTGCCGCTGGGCCTCCCGCATGGCCGCCGGCATGTAGCTAGCGTTGCCGAGCCAGGCCCGGTGGAAGGCATGGATCAACTCCAGGGTCGCCAACTCGGGAACCTGCCACAAGCTGGTCATCAGGCTGTCGGCGCCGGCCGCGATCACCATGCGCGCCAGCCCTTCGACGCCATCGCCGGTCACCCGCCCGAGCCCGGTTTCGCACGCCCCCAGGATCACCAGTCGGGCCTGCAGACGCTGCTCGCGGGCGATGTCGCGCACCCGCAAGCGGTCGCCGGCCAGCGCCACGTACGAGTCCATCGGGCTCGCCTCCAGCGCCTCGGCATGGCTCGCGAACAGCACCACGTCGCGCACTGGCGCTTCGGCTAGGATCGCTGTCGGCGTGGCTTCTGCCCCGGCCAGCAGCCGCGTGCGGGATTTGTCGTAGAAGGCCAGCACGTGGCCGATGTCGGCCTCCAGCTGCGGCAGCGGCCGGAACGGATGACCGGCGGAGTCGGTGAGCTCGGGTCCGAACGCCGGGTTGACCACCGCCAACAGGCTGGGCGAGCGCAGGGGGGGCCGACTCCGGCCGAGCTGGCGCACGAGCCGCATGACTCCCAACGATGGCGCATAGGTCAGCACGTGATCTTCGATCAGCGGCCGATCCGGGCCAGTCGACTCCCCGGCGGGCCGCGCCAGCGCGGCGAACGGGATGCGGAACAGGGCGTCGTGCGGAACGACGGTCAGCATCCGCTCCGGCTGACTGGGCAGCCAGGCTGCCACCGGGGCGATCAGTATCGCGTACAGCTCCCGCAGCACCGCCGCCGTCTCGGCCTCGAGCAGGGTGAGAGGTGCGGATGGCGCTGTCTCCGCCTCGTCCTCCACGGGTGCCGTCAGCCGCCGCGTGATCCGTTCCGCTAGCGCCTCGCCCCTGGATGGTGCCGCCTCCAGCCATTGGGTCCACGCTGCCGGTGACCGCTCCCCCGAAGGCGCCTCCACCAGCCAGGTGAACCGCTCCACCAGCGCCCGCAGCTCGGCCCGGCCTGTCGGCACCCGGCACAGGTGCACCGCCACCGC
>JBDHRG010000090.1:0-15602 GCA_039807445.1 Candidatus Competibacteraceae bacterium | reverse complement strand
GATGTCGACCCTGGGGAAGCTCCTCGCGTAGCTACGAGTGCTTCCAGTATGGTCCTCGACACCTTCCGCCTCTCTCCACCGGCCTCCGATCAATTCACACCAAGCGTTCAAGACTTGACGCATCGGACTTATGCACAATTCCCGGCGATGTCCGCCGGAGCGGAGCGGAGTCCGATCCGGAAACGGGCCAACAAGGCAACTATTTGATCATAAAAGAAAAAATGTGTTTGGTCAAAAAACCGCCAAACCCGGTTTTGCCAGCCGTGGCAAGGGTTTGAGGCTGTGGGGACGAGCTTGTCCACAGAGATATCCACAGGTTTTGTGGATAAGGGATTCCGCTGGGCCTGGCGCCGGGCGGGTGTCCGGCGGGGCACGGGACCCGGCCCGCGGCCGGCGACGGTGGGCCGCCCGCCGGTCCCGACGAGTCGAGGCGGAAGCGCCGCGTTCAGCGCGCGCCGACCCGCCCGCGCAGGAAACCTGCCAGCGCGTCGCGGGCGATCAGCTGCGGTTCGGCGTCGCGGCGGCCCTTGTACTCGATCTGGCCGGCGTCGAGGCCCTTTTCGCCGACCACCAGGCGGTGCGGGATGCCGACCAGCTCGTGGTCGGCGAACATCACCCCCGGGCGCGCGTCGCGGTCGTCGAGCAGCACGTCGAAGCCGGCCGCCTTCAGTTCCCGATACAGCACCTCGGCGGCTTCGCGCACGCGCGCGGACTTGTGGAAGTTCATCGGCACCAGCGCGATCTGGAACGGCGCCATCGCCTCGGGCCAGACGATGCCGCGCTCGTCCCAGTTCTGCTCGATCGCCGCGGCGACCACGCGCGAGACGCCGATGCCGTAGCAGCCCATGGTCATCACCTGGCTGCGGCCGGCCTCGTCGAGCACGGTGGCGTTCATCGCTTCGCTGTACTTGGTGCCGAGCTGGAAGATGTGGCCGACCTCGATGCCGCGCGCGATCCTGAGCGTGCCGTGGCCGTCGGGGCTCGGGTCGCCCTCGACCACCTTGCGCAGGTCGGCGATGCGGGGCTCGGGCAGGTCGCGGCCCCAGTTGACGCCGCTCAGGTGGAAGTCGGTTTCGTTGGCGCCGACCACCATGTCGGCCATCGCGGCGACGGCGCGGTCGGCGATCACGCTGCCGCGGAAGCCGACCGGGCCGAGCGAGCCGGGGTCGGCGCCGAAGGCGTTGCGGATCGTGGCTTCCGCGGCGAAGGCGAGCGGCGCCATCACCTCGGGGAGCTTCTCGGCCTTGATCGCGTTCAGCGCGTGGTCGCCGCGCAGCAGCAGTAGCACCGGCTTGTTGTCGGCGCCCTCGACCACGATCGCCTTGACGGTCCGCTCGGCCGGGAGCTCCAGGAACGCCGCCAGGTCGTCGATGGTCTTGACGCCGGGGGTGTGGACCTTTTCCATCGCCGCGCCGGGCGCCGGGCGCGGCGTGCTCGGCGCCAGCGCCTCGGCCAGCTCGACATTGGCGGCGTAATCGGATGCGGTCGAGAAGGCGATGTCGTCCTCGCCCGATTCGGCCAGCACGTGGAACTCGTGCGAGTGCGCGCCGCCGATCGAGCCCGTGTCGGCCAGCACGGCGCGGAAGTCGAGCCCCAGGCGCGCGAACACGTTCGAGTACGCGCGGTACATGTCGTCGTACGTGGTTTGCAGCGAAGCCCGGTCGAGGTGGAAGGAGTAGGCGTCCTTCATCAGGAATTCGCGCGCGCGCATCACGCCGAAGCGCGGGCGGACCTCGTCGCGGAACTTGGTCTGGATCTGGTAGTAGGTCAGCGGCAGCTGCTTGTAGCTCTTGACCTCGCGGCGCACCAGGTCGGTGACCACCTCCTCGTGGGTCGGGCCGAAGCAGAAGTTGCGCTCGTGGCGGTCCCTGATGCGCAGCAGCTCGGGGCCGTACTGCTGCCAGCGGCCCGATTCCTGCCACAGCTCGGCCGGCTGCACCGCCGGCATCAGCAGCTCGAGCGCGCCGATGGCGTTCATCTCTTCGCGCACCACGGCCTCGACCTTGCGCAGCACCCGCAGCCCGAGCGGCATCCAGGTGTAGAGGCCGGCGGCGATCTTGCGGATCAGGCCGGCGCGCAGCATCAGCTGGTGGCTGATCACTTCGGCGTCGGCCGGGGTTTCCTTGACGGTGTTCAGCGGGAAGCGGGATACGCGCATGGTATGCCTTTGCAGTCTGCTCGGAAACCGACGGGGCGAGCGCCCCGGGGTTCGGCAGTTTATCCGCCGCCGCGAGGCCCCGTACAGCCGGGCCGCGGCGCGCGGAAGCGGCTTCCGCGCTCGGCTTGACCTTTGTCGGACGAGGCTATAGCTTGGCCGATTCGTGCGGAAACCCGATTGACCATGCCGCGAGCGCGAGCGCCTCCCACCCCCGGGCGCGCGTGCCCGTGTCCGACGGGCCACCCCCCTTTTCGGCGATCGCGTGGCGGCCAGCGAGACTGCCCCAGACCAGAACCTGCATACCAGGAGGCCAGAACCGTGGAACTATCCGGTGCCGAGATCGTCGTCCGTTGCCTGAAGGAAGAGGGGGTCGAGTACGTATTCGGTTATCCCGGCGGCGCCGTGCTGCACATCTACGACGCGCTGCACGGCCAGGACGAAGTCGCGCACGTGCTGGTGCGCCATGAGCAGGCCGCCGCGCATGCTGCCGACGGCTACGCGCGCGCCAGCGGCAAGCCGGGCGTGTGCCTGGTGACTTCGGGCCCGGGGCTGACCAATGCCGTCACCGGCATCGCCACGGCGTACATGGACTCGATCCCGATGGTGATCCTGTCGGGCCAGGTGCCGACCAAGCTGATCGGCAACGACGCCTTCCAGGAAGTCGACTCGGTCGGCATCACCCGCCCGTGCGTCAAGCACAACTTCCTGGTCAAGGACGTCAAGGAGCTCGCCGACACGATCAAGAAGGCGTTCTTCATCGCCACCACCGGACGGCCCGGCCCGGTGCTGGTCGATCTGCCCAAGGACGTCACCGGCGGCAAGACCGAGTTCGAGTACCCGAAGAAGGTCAGGCTGCGCTCGTACAACCCGACCGTGAAGGGGCACGCCGGCCAGATCCGCAAGGCGATCGAGCTGCTGGTGCAGGCCAGGCGGCCGATGATCTACACCGGTGGCGGCGTGGTGCTGTCCGACGGCTCGAAGGAGCTGGTCGAGCTCACGCGCCTGCTCGGCGCGCCGATCACCAATACGCTGATGGGGCTCGGCGCCTACCCGGCCACCGACAGACAGTTCGTCGGCATGCTCGGCATGCACGGTACCTACGAAGCCAACATGGCGATGCACCACTGCGACGTGCTGTTCGCCGTCGGTGCCCGCTTCGACGACCGCGTCACCGGCAACCTCGAGAAGTTCTGCCCCGGCGCGCGCATCATCCACGTCGACATCGACCCCTCGTCGATCTCGAAGAACGTGCGCGTCGAGATCCCGATCGTCGGCTCGGTGCCGAACGTGCTGCGGCAGATGATCCAGATGGTGCGCGACGAGGGCTTGCAGTCGCAGGTCGACCCGGAGGCGCTCGGCCGCTGGTGGGCCCAGATCGACGAGTGGCGCGCGATCAAGTCGCTCGCCTACCGTCACAGCGACACCGTGATCAAGCCGCAGTTCGTAATCGAGCAACTGTACAAGGTGACCGCAGGCCAGGCGATCGTGACATCCGACGTCGGCCAGCACCAGATGTGGGCGGCGCAGTACTACCTGTTCGACCGCCCGCGGCAGTGGCTGAACTCGGGCGGCCTCGGCACGATGGGCTTCGGCTTGCCGGCGGCGATGGGCGCCAAGTTCGCCTGCCCCGAGGCCGACGTCGCCTGCGTCACCGGCGAGGGCAGCATCCAGATGATGCTGCAGGAGCTGTCGACGATGCGCCAGTACGGAACGCCGGTGAAGATCGTCAACCTGAACAACGGCTACCTGGGCATGGTGCGCCAGTGGCAGGAGTTCTTCTACGAGAAGCGCTACTCGATGTCGTACATGGAGTCGCTGCCCGACTTCGTCAAACTGGCCGAAGCCTACGGCCACGTCGGCATGCGCATCGACAAGCCGCAGGAGGTCGAGGGAGCCCTGCGCGAAGCCTTCGCGCTGAAGGACCGCACCGTGTTCCTCGACTTCATCGTCGATCCCGAAGAGAACGTGTTCCCGATGATCCCCTCCGGCGGCGGCCACAACGAGATGCTGCTGGCGGGGCGCGACGACATGAAGTCGCGCCACGAGGAAGGCATGATCCTGGTCTGAGCACGGTCGAAAACAACGATGCGACATATCATCTCGATCCTGATGGAAAACGAAGCCGGCGCGCTGTCGCGCGTGGCGGGGCTGTTCTCGGCGCGCGGCTACAACATCGAGTCGCTGACCGTGGCGCCGACCGAAGACGAAACGCTGTCGCGCCTGACGCTGGTCACACGCGGCAACGACCAGATCATCGAGCAGATCGTCAAGCAGCTGAACAAGCTGGTCGACGTGGTCAAGCTCGTCGACCTCACCGAGGGCGCGCACATCGAGCGCGAGCTGATGCTGGCCAAGATCCGGGCCACCGGCGAGGCGCGCGGCGAGATGTACCGCCTGGTCGAGATCTTCCGCGGCCGCATCCTCGACGTGACCGACAACACCTACACCGTCGAGCTGACGGGGCCGAGCGACAAGCTCGACGCTTTCATCAACACCATCGACCGCGACAACATCGTGGAGGTGGTGCGCTCGGGGGTCACCGGCATCGCGCGTGGCCCCAAGGGTCTCCACGTCTGAGGAGACGCCGACGCCGGCCGGTGCCGTCCGGCCGTACCGCAGCATCAGGAACCACGCCATGAACGTTTACTACGACAAAGACGCCGATCTCTCGCTGATCCAGAACAAGACCGTGGCCATCGTCGGCTACGGCTCGCAGGGCTACGCCCACGCCAACAACCTGAAGGAATCCGGCGTCAACGTCGTCGTCGGCCTGCGCCAGGGCGGCGGCTCGTGGAACAAGGCGGTCAACGCCGGCCTGACGGTCAGGGAAGTCAACGAAGCCGTCCGTGGCGCCGACGTCGTCATGATCCTGCTGCCCGACGAGAGCATCGCCGAGGTCTACAGGCAGATCGAGGCCGACATCAAGCAGGGCGCCGCGCTGGCCTTCGCGCACGGCTTCAACGTGCACTACGGCCAGGTCGTGCCTCGCGCCGACCTCGACGTGATCATGGTCGCGCCCAAGGCCCCGGGTCACACCGTGCGCGCCACCTACCAGCAGGGCGGCGGCGTGCCGCACCTGGTCGCCGTGTACCAGGACAAGTCGGGCCACGCCCGCGACGTCGCGCTGTCGTACGCGGTCGCCAACGGCGGCGGCAAGGCCGGCATCATCGAAACCAACTTCCGCGAAGAGACCGAAACCGACCTGTTCGGCGAGCAGGCCGTGCTCTGCGGCGGCACCGTCGAGCTGATCAAGGCCGGCTTCGAGACGCTGGTCGAGGCGGGCTACGCGCCGGAGATGGCCTACTTCGAGTGCCTGCACGAGCTGAAGCTGATCGTCGACCTGATCTACGAGGGCGGCATCGGCAACATGAACTACTCGATCTCGAACAACGCCGAGTACGGCGAGTACGTCACCGGCCCGCGCGTGATCGGCGACGAAGCCCGCGCCGCGATGCGCCAGTGCCTGAAGGACATCCAGACCGGCGAGTACGCCAAGAGCTTCATCCTCGAGAACCGCGCCGGCGCCCCGGCCATCGCCTCGCGCCGCCGCCTGACCGCCGAGCATCCGATCGAGGTCGTCGGCGCCAGGCTGCGCGAGATGATGCCGTGGATCAAGGCCAAGCGCATGGTCGACACCAGCAAGAACTGAGGTTCGGGCGGCCGCAGGCTCGGCAGCAAGGGGGGCACACACGGGCCCCCCTTCGTTTTTCTGGCACCGGTGGCGACGCAACTTCAAACGAACGGCTGATCGCCATGCTTCGAGGGTTGCTTGAACTGGCATAGAAGCTGCGATAATGCGGAAAACGACGAACGCGGGATCGACTCGATGGATGGAAACCTGAGGCAGCGTCTTGCCCTGTGCCCCAACCTTCCCAGCCTGCCCGGTGTGGCGCTGCGCGTGATCGAGCTCGGCCGCGATCCCGAAACCGGCATCGGCGAGATCGCCGACGCGGTGTCGCTCGATCCGGCGCTGGCGGCGAAGCTGCTGAAGATCGCCAACTCGCCGCTGTACGCGCAGCGGCGCAAGGTCGACAACCTGCGCCAGGCGGCGATGCTGCTGGGGCTGAACGCGACGCTGACGCTGGCGCTGAGCTTTTCCTTGCTCGAAAGGGTCGACAGCGACGGTGCCGGCATCGACTACACCGGCTACTGGCGCCGCTCGCTGCTCGCCGCGCTGGCGAGCCGCGTGCTCGGCCAGCGCTTCGGCCTGGGGCGGCCCGAAGAGCTGTTCCTCGCCGGGCTGCTGCAAGACATCGGCATGCTGGTGCTCGACCGTGCGCTGCCCGACACCTACCCGGCGCTGGTCGCCGGCGCCTCGACCCACGACCAACTGCTCGCCGCCGAGCGCGAGCAGTTCGCCGCCGACCATGCCGAAGTCAGCGCCTGGATCCTCGAGCACTGGTCCATGCCCGCCTACCTGGTCGAGGCGGCCCGCAACAGCCACGCCACCTCGATCGAGGAGGTCGTCGCGCGCGAGCAGCGCTTCTGCGCCTGCGTCGCTTTCGCCAGCTGGCTGGCCGAGGTGTGGTCCGACGGGGCGGGCGACTTCGCGCGCTTCGCGACGCGCGCGCAGACGCTGCTCGAGCTGTCGCCCGAAGCCTTGCACGAGGTGCTGGATACGATCGGCGAAGCGATGCCCGAAACCGCTTCGCTGTTCGAGGTCGATCTGGTCGATCCGGTGCGCGTGCGCGCGATCATCGACAATGCCCGCGAAGTGCTGATGGTGCGCACGCTGCGCACGCTGCACCAGGCCGACGAGGCGCTGGCCCAGGCCGAGCGCATGGAAGAGCGCGCACGCGCGATGGAAGAGCGCAGCCGCCGTGACGTGCTGACCGGCGCCTACAACCGTGTCCACCTCGACGAATGCCTGCACCAGGCCTTCGTCCGAACCGGTGGACCCGACACGACCTTGTCGGTGGCCTTCATCGACATCGACCACTTCAAGCGCGTCAACGACAGCCACGGCCACCACGTCGGTGACGAGGTGCTGCGCGAAGTGGTGCGCCGTATCGACGCGCGCATCCGCACGAGCGACGTGCTCGGCCGCTACGGCGGCGAAGAGTTCATCCTGATGCTGCCCGGCACGCGCTGCGAGCAGGCACGCATGGTGCTCGAGCGGCTGCGCTCGGTGATCGCCGCCTCGCCCTGCGTGATCGACGGCGACACCGAGGTCGGGGTGACGATTTCGGTCGGTATCGCCACGCACGGCGAGGTGCGCCAGTACGAAAGCCTGGTCAGCCTGCTGCGCGGTGCCGACCGCGCGCTGTACACCGCCAAGCGCCAGGGCCGCAACCGCGTCGAGATCCATCTGTCCGAGGGGCCGCCCTGAGACGGGATCTGCCTTGTAAGGCGCAGAAAAAGCGAAGCCCCTCGCGCGGAGGGGCTGTCGGGTGCCGGCCGGCGGCGGTATCAGTCGTCGCTCGAGAACACGCCGAGCAGTGCCAGCAGGTTGGCGAACAGGTTGTAGATGTCCAGGTACAGCGCCACCGTCGCCATGATGTAGTTGGTTTCGCCGCCGTTCACGATGGCACTGGTGTCGTACAGGATGAAGCCTGCCATCAGCAGCACGACCATCGCCGACACCGCCAACTGCAGCCCCGGCATCTCGAGGAAGAACGCACCGAGGCTGGCGAACACCGCGACCAGGATGCCGACGAACAGGAAACCGCGCATGAAGCTGAAGTCGCGCCGGGTGGTCAGGGCGTAGGCCGACAGGCCGAGGAAGATCATGCCGGTGGCGCCGAGCGCCGTCATCACCAGCTCGGCGCCGTTGGGCAGCGCCAGGTAGCGGCTGATCATCGGGCCGATCGCGTAGCCCATGAAGCCGGTGAAGGCGAACACCGAGGCCAGACCCCAGGCGCTGTTGCGCAGCTTCATCGTCAGGAACAGCAGACCGAACATGCCGGCCAGCGTCACCAGGAAGCCGAGCGGCTGGGCGCCGCTGAGCACCGCGAAGCCCGCCGCCGCGGCGCTGAACAGCAGCGTCATCGACAGCAGCGCGTAGGTGTTGCGCAGGACCCGATTGGTGGCGAGGGCGCGGCTCTGGGTGCCGAATACCGCGTCGTTGCGAATCATCGTGGGGTTCTCCCTTCTGTGTTGAAGCCTTGCTGTTGACCGCGGCAGCGCACCGCAGTTCACTGCGCCCCAGTATAGACGTGAAAACGGCGGAGGCCGCGAAGCGGCCTCCGTCGATGGCGCAGGTGTGCGGGGGCTCACATGTTCGGGTAGTTGGGTCCGCCACCGCCCTCGGGCACCACCCAGTCGATGTTCTGCGTCGGGTCCTTGATGTCGCAGGTCTTGCAGTGGACGCAGTTCTGGGCGTTGATCTGCAGCCGCTTGCCGGCGGGGTTGTCGGCGTCGTCGAGGTACTCGTACACCCCGGCCGGGCAGAAGCGCGCCTCGGGGCCGGCGTAGACGGTCCAGTTGACCGCGACCGCACGGCCGGGATCGCGCAGGCGCAGGTGGCAGGGCTGGTGCTCGTTGTGGTTGGTGTTGGAGATGAACACCGAGGAGAGCTTGTCGAAGCTGACCTTGCCGTCGGGCTTGGGGTAGTCGATGCGGTCGTAGTGCGCCGCCGGCTTCAGCGCTTCGTGGTCGGCGTGGTGGTGCAGCGTCCACGGGGCCTTGCCGCGCAGCACGTAGGTGTCAAGCGCCGAGTACACCAGCCCGCCGATCATGCCCCAGCGGAAGCTCGGGCGGATGTTGCGCACTCCGCGCAGCTCCTCCCACAGCCACGAGGCCTTCAGCTTGTCCGGATAGGCGCTGACCTCGGTGCCGGGTTTGTTCTCGACCAGGTGCTCGAACACCGCCTCGGCGGCGACCATGCCCGACTTCATCGCCGTGTGCGTGCCCTTGATCTTGGGCACGTTGAGGAAGCCGGCGGTGTCGCCGACCAGCACCCCGCCGGGGAAGGCGAGCCTGGGGATGGCCTGGAAGCCGCCCTCGCTGAGCGCGCGCGCACCGTAGCTGAGGCGCCGCCCGCCCTCGAAGGTCGAACGGATGTCGGGGTGGGTCTTGAAGCGCTGGAACTCGTCGAAGGGGCTGAGCCAGGGGTTCTGGTAATCAAGGCCGATGACGAAGCCCACCGCGACCTGGTGGTTCTCGAGGTGGTAGAGGAACGAGCCGCCGTAGGTCTTGCCGTCGAGCGGCCAGCCGAGCGTATGGATCACCAGACCGGGCTGGTGCTTCGCCGGGTCGACCTCCCACAGCTCCTTGATGCCGATGCCGTAGGTCTGCGGGCCGACGCCGTCTCTGAGCTTGAAGCGCTCGAACAGCGTCTTGGTCAGCGAGCCGCGGCAGCCCTCGGCGAAGATGGTCTGGCGCGCGCGCAGCTCGACGCCGGGCTCGAACGCTTCGGTCGGCTGGCCGGCCTGGTCGCGGCCCATGTCGCCGGTGGCCACGCCGGCGACCGCGCCATCGGCGTGGTACAGCACCTCGGCGGCGGCGAAGCCGGGGTAGAGCTCGACGCCGAGCGCCTCGGCCTGGCCCGCCAGCCAGCGGCACAGGTTGCCGAGGCTGATGATGTAGTTGCCCTGGTTGTGCATCTGCGGCGGGGTGGGCAGCCGATAGCTGGTCTCGCGCGTCAGCAGCACGAAGCGGTCTTCGCTGACCGGGGTGTTCAGCGGTGCGCCTTTCTCCTTCCAGTCGGGGATCAGCTCGTTCAGCGCACGCGGCTCGAGGCAGGCCCCCGAGAGGATGTGTGCGCCGATCTCCGAGCCCTTCTCCAGCACGCACACCGACAGCTCGGCGCCGGCTTGAGCCGCGAGCTGCTTCAGCCGGATCGCCGCCGCCAGCCCCGAGGGGCCGCCGCCGACGATCACCACGTCGTATTCCATCGCTTCACGTTGCACCGCTGGCTCCTCTCTCTCCAAAGGGCGGAATGACGGGCATGGTAACACTCGGTAGGCGTCTAAGTAATAACCCTTATAAACGAACCACGGGTGCTGCTGCGAGCGCGCGGCCGTGGATCGGCACGGCGCTGCCGATGTCCTGGCAGGTATCGGTCGGCCGTTGCCACGGCAGGACGCCGGTGCCGAGCATCAGCTTTCCACCGCGCCGCGGTAGCGACGCACGTGCGCCGGGTCGTACAGCGCGCTGCAGCGGAAGTCTTCCGAGCCGAGCACGCGCCCGACCAGGATCAGCGCGGTGCGCTCGATCGGCGCTTCGGCGACGCGCGCGGCGATGCCGCCCAACGTGCCGCGCAGCACGCGCTCGTCGGGCCAGCTGGCGCGGTAGACCACCGCCACCGGGCAGTCGGCGCCGTAGCGCGGGATCAGTCGCTCGGCGATGCGCTCGAGCACGTGGATCGACAGGTGGATCGCGAGCGTGGCGCCCGAGGCGCCGAGTACTTCGAGCGTCTCGTGCTCCGGCATCGCCGAGGCGCGCCCCGAGGTGCGCGTCAGGATCAGCGTCTGGCTCAGCTCGGGCAGCGTCAGCTCGCGCCCCAGCACCGCGGCGGCGGCGGCGAAGGCCGGCACCCCCGGCGTTACCGTGTACGGAATGCCGAGCTCGCGCAGCCGGCGGGTCTGCTCGCCGAGCGCGCTGTACACCGACAGGTCGCCCGAGTGCAGCCGCGCGACGTCCTCGCCGGCGGCGTGCGCGCGCACGCATTCGGCGACGATCGCGTCGAGCGTCATCGGCGCGGTGTCGACCAGGCGCGCGCCGGCAGGCGCGTGCGCCAGGATTTCGCGCGGCACCAGCGAGCCGGCGTACAGACACACCGGGCAGGCGGCGATCAGGTCGCGCCCGCGCAGCGTCAGCAGATCGGGCGCTCCGGGGCCGGCGCCGATGAAATGGATCGTCATGCGAGGTTCTCCGTGTACTGGGGGACCGTGCTATCGAGGATCACCACATCGAATCGGGACCGAACCTGCGCCCTCCCCTGTCAAGGGGAGGGGCGGGGTGGGGTGGACCCCGTAGGGTTTTTCCACCCGCCACAGCGTCACCGGCATCAGCGGTCGCCAGCCGAGGAAGCCGCCGAGCGGCTCGGCGCGGCTGACCGCGATCCGCGACAGTTGCCCGCCCAGGCGCGACTGCGCGCCGACCAAGAAGGCTTCGCTCTCGAGCGTCACGGCATTGGCGACCAGGCGCCCGCCGGGCGCGAGCGCCGCCCAGCACGCATCGAGCACGCCGGGGACGGTCAGGCCGCCGCCGATGAATACGGCGTCGGGCGGCAGCAGGCCGGCGAGCGCGCCCGGGGCGGCGCCGCGCACCAGCTCCAGCCCCGGCACGCCGAGCGCTGCGGCGTTGACCGGGATGCGCTCGGCGCGATCGGCGCGGGGCTCGACCGCGATCGCGCGGTTGGCCGGGTCGGCCAGCAGCCATTCGATGCCGATCGAGCCCGAACCGGCGCCGACATCCCACAGCAGCTCGCCACGCCGCGGCGCCAGCCACGACAGCGTCAGCGCGCGCACCTCGCGCTTGGTGATCTGGCCGTCGTGCGCGAACCAGTCCTCGGGCAGCCCGGGGGTGCGCGGCAGGACGCGGGCGCCCCGCTCGGCGGCGCATTCGAGCGCGACGGTGTTGAGGTCTTCGACGCGCGCCTCGGTCCACGCGTCGGCGCGCGCCTCGCGCCGGCGCTCGCGCGGCCCGCCCATCGCCTCGAGCACCGTCAGCCGCGAGGCGCCGAAACTACGCGCGGTCGCGAGCGCCGCGAGCCGCGCCGGCGTGGTGCCGTCCCAGCTCAGCATCAACAGCCGCGCGCCCGGCACCAGATGCGGGATCACGCGCTCGAGCGGGCGGCCGTGGACGCTGAGGCAGACGCAGTCCTGCAGCGGCCAGCCCAGCCGCGCCGCGGCGAGGCTGAACGCCGAAACCCCCGGCAGCACCCGCATCTCCTCGGCCGGCACGCGGCGCGCCAGCGTCGCGCCGATGCCGTACCAGCTCGGGTCGCCGCTCGCCAGTACGCACACCGGCCGGCCGCGCCGGGCCAGCAGTACCGGCCAGGCCTCGACGAGCGGCGAGGGCCAGACGAAGCGCTGCTGCCCCGGCCGTTCAGGCACCAGCGCCAGGTGGCGCGCGCCACCGGCGACGAGCTCGGCGCCCTCGATCAGCGCGCGCGCGGCCGGCGCCAGCCCGTTCCAGCCGTCTTCGCCGAGGCCGACGACCGACAGCCAGCGCGTGGGCGATGCCGAGGCGGGTGTGTTATTCATGGCGCGCTCGCAGGCGAGGGAAACGAACGATGATGAAAACCCTGATCCTCGGCGGTACCACCGAAGCCACGGCGCTGGCGCGGCGGCTGGCCGGCCACCCGGCGATCGACGCCACGGTGTCGCTGGCCGGACGCACCGCGCAGCCCGCGCCGCTGCCGCTGCCGACGCGCATCGGCGGCTTCGGCGGCGCCGACGGTCTGGCCGGGTACCTGCATCAAGCGGGTATCGCCGCCGTGGTCGACGCGACCCATCCCTTCGCGGCGCGGATCTCGGCCAACGCCGCGGCGGCGTGCGTGCGCACCGGCGTGCCGCTGCTGGCGCTGATCCGCGCGCCGTGGACCCCCGGCCCCGGCGAGCGCTGGATCGTCGTGCCCGACATGCCGGCTGCGGCCGAGGCCTTGCGGGGCCTGGGCGAGCGCGTGTTCCTGACCATCGGCCGACAGGAGCTGGCGCCGTTCGAGGCGGTCCCGGACAAGACTTATCTGGTCCGCGCCGTCGACCCGCCGCAGCCGATGCCGGCGCTGCCACGGATGACGCTGGTGCTCGACCGTGGTCCGTTCACGCTCACGGCCGAGCTGGCGCTGATGGCCGAGCACCGCATCGAGGTGCTGGTCAGCAAGAACAGCGGCGGCGCGGCGACGCGCGACAAGCTCGAGGCGGCGCGGCGGCGCGGCATCCCGGTGGTGATGGTCGAGCGCCCGCCCGCGAGCGGCGCGGCCGAGGTGCACGCGGCGGGCGCGGCGCTCGCCTGGCTCGAGGCGCTGGCGGCGGCTCATCGCGTGCCGTAGCGGCGCGGGGTGTAGACCCAGGGCTGCGCGCCCTCGCGCCCGAGCAGGCGCGTCTGCGACGAGCCGATGATCACCACGGTGCGCATGTCGGCGTCGGCCGGGTCGACCGCAGCCAGCGTGCTGACCGCGAGGCGCTCGTCGGGCCGGCCGATCGCGCGACCGAGGATCACCGGCGTCGCCGGTGCGCGGATCGCGCGCAGGGCATCGAAGGCCGCGCCGAGCTGCCAGGGGCGTGCGCGCGAGATCGGGTTGTACAGCGCGATCACGAAGTCCGCTTCGGCCGCCAGCCGCAGCCGGCGCAGCACCACGCCCCAGGGCTTGAGGTTGTCCGACAGCGAGATCGCGCAGAAATCGTGGCCGAGCGGCGCCCCGGCGCGCGCCGCCGCCGCCTGCATCGCCGAGAGGCCGGGCGCGACGCGGATCGGCACCGCATGCCAGCGCGGCTCGTCGGCCGCCTCGAGCGCCTCGAACACCGCGGCGGCCATCGCGAACACGCCCGGGTCGCCGCCCGACACCACCGCGACGCGCCGGCCCTCGGCGGCCAGCGCCAGCGCATGGCGCGCGCGCTCGAGCTCGACGCGGTTGTCGGAGGCGTGGCGGCGCTGCGGCCCCGGCGGCACGCGCGCGAGATAGGGCGCGTAGCCGACCAGGTCGGCGGCGGCCTCGAGCTCGCGGCGCGCCTCGGGCGTCAGCCAGTCCTCGGTGCCCGGCCCCAGGCCGACGATGGCGAGCTCGCCGCTCATCGGCGCCCGCCCTCGCCGGGGATCACGATCATCGAGAAGTACGGCGCGGTCTCGGGCGCATCACCGAAGGGCAAGACGCGCTGGCTGTCCATGGTCGCGCGCTCGACGTACCAGGCGCGCCCGGCCAGCCCGGCGGCGGCGACCGCGCGGCGCACCTTGGGCAGGTTCTGGCCGAGCTTCATCACCACCGCGGCGTCGGCGCTGGCCAGCGCGCGCACCAGCGCGTCCTCGGCCAGCGTGCCGGGGATCACCGACAGCACGTCGTCGCGCAGCGTCAGCGGCTGCGGCAGCAGCGCGGCGCTGCCGACCATCGAGGTCACGCCCGGCACCACCTCGGTCGGGAAGCGCTCGCGCAGGCGCAGGAACAGGTGCATGAACGAACCGTAGAAGAACGGGTCGCCCTCGTTCAGCACCGCGACCGAGCGCCCCGCACCGAGGTGCGCCGCCAGCCGCTCGGCCGACTGGTCGAAGAAGGCTTCGATCCGCCGGCCGTACTCGGGGTGATCGGGCGGCAGCTCGGTGGTCAGCGGGTAGACCAGCGGCAGCTCTTCCTGCGCGGGGCCGAGCAGGCCGTCGGCGGTGTGGCGCGCGTTGCCGCGGCTGCCGCGCTTGGCGAAGTACGCCACCACCGGGCAGGCTTTCAGGAGGCGGACCGCCTTCAGCGTCATCAGCTCGGGGTCGCCGGGGCCGGTGCCGATGCCGTACAGGCAGCCGACGGGAGCGGGAGTCGGGGTGCTCATTCGCTGTCGCTCGCGAGTGCGTTGACCGCGCCGGCCGCCATGGCGCTGCCGCCGCGCCGGCCGCGGATGGCCAGGAAAGGGATGCCGTGGGGGACTTCGGCGAGGGCCTGCTTGCTCTCGGCCGCGCCGACGAAGCCGACCGGGAAGCCGAGGATCGCCGCCGGCCGGGGCGCGCCCTCGGCCAGCATCTCCAGCAGGCGGAACAGCGCGGTGGGCGCGTTGCCGATCGCGACCACCGCGCCCTCGAGTTGCGCCCGCCACAGCTCGAGCGCCGCCGCCGAGCGGGTGTTGCCTATCGCTTCGGCCAGCGCCGGCACGCGCGGGTCGCGCAGCGTGCAGACGACGGCGTTGTCGGCCGGCAGCCGCGCGCGGGTGATGCCGTGCGCGACCATCTCGCTGTCGCACAGGATGGGGGCGCCCGCGCGCAGCGCGGCGCGCGCCGCGGCGCCGACGTCGGGCGAGAACATCAGCTCGCCGGCGGCGTCGACCATGCCACAGGCGTGGATGATGCGCACCGCGACCGCCGCCAGGTCGGCGGGCAGCGCCGACAGATCGGCTTCGGCGCGGATGATGGCGAAGGACTCGCGGTAGATCGCGGCGCCATCGCGGATGTAGTCGAAATCCTGCTCAGACACGCGCTGACTCCTCGGTGATCGATCCGGCATGCTCGGTTCACGCTCGGTGTGCGGCGGGACGCGGGGGGTACCGCTGCGCTCATTCTCGGCAGACCTCCTTGTCTGCCTCCGAGGTACGGCGCCGCTCTGCGCTATCCCTGCGCCCGCGGCGCGCGTAATCCGCGGCCCCCCCCGCGTCCCGCCTCAGACAATCGCCAACGGGGTCTTCCGGCCAGCCCTCGGCAGCGAGCCGCGTCAGGGTGGCTTCGAGGCGCTCGCCGGGGCGGGCCTCGCGCAGGCAGCGGCGCTCGAGCGCCGCGAGCGCGGCGGGGACCTCGGCCGGCGCCAACGTCGGTCCGCAGGCGCCGGGGGCGGCATTGACCGCCAGCGCGTAGACGCCGTCGCACG
>JBDHRG010000089.1:0-15610 GCA_039807445.1 Candidatus Competibacteraceae bacterium | reverse complement strand
AGCGCGCACGCGGCGCGCACCCCGGCCAGCTCGTGGGCGATGTCGGCGAGCGGCACGCGGCGGCCGGGGTCCTCGTCCCACACCGCCAGCGCCTGCCGCACCCGCGCCAGCGCGGCTTCCAGCTCGGACTCGATCTGCGGCGGTCTGCGCGTCATCGTCCCCTCTCCCCTCAGGCCGGCAGGCGGAAGCCCGCGACCGACTGGCGCAACTCTTGCGCGAGCCGGTTCAGCTCGCCGATCGCACCGGCCGCGGCGGCACTGCCCGCCGCGGTCTGCGCCGAAGACGCCTCGATCGCCGTCATGCTCGCCGCCAGCCCCGCGGCCAGCGTGGAGGCTTCGCGCGCCGCGGTCGAAATGCCGGCGGTCTGCCCGGCCAGGCGCTCGGCGACCGCCTCGATTCCGCCGAGCGCCGCGCCCGCCTGCGCGGCGAGCTCGGCGCCGTGCACCACTTCGGTGGTGCTGCGCTCCATCGCCAGGATCGCTTCGCCGGTGTCGCTCTGGATGGTCTTGACCAGCGTCTCGATGCGTCGCGTCGCTTCCGAGGCGCGCTCGGCCAGGCGCTGGACCTCGTCGACGATCGGCGCGAAGCCGCGCCCGGCTTCGCCGGCGCCGGCGGCCTGGATCGCCGCGTTCAGCGCCAGCAGTCCGGTCTGTTCGGCGATGTCGTCGATCAGCTCGACGATCGCGCCGATCTCCTGCGAACTCTCGCCGAGGCGCTTGATGCGCTTGGCGGTGCCCTGGATATGGTCGCGGATCGTGTCGATGCCCTGCACCGAGCGCCGCACGCGCTCGCCGCCCTCGCGCGCGAAGCGTGCCGATTCGCCGGCGACCTCGGCTGCGCCCAGCGTCTGCACCGCGACCGCATCGAGCGTCTGCGCCAGCTGGCGCGCAGCGGCGATCGCCGCACCGACCTGCTGCGCCTGCGCCTGCGCCGCCGAAGCCAGCTGCTCGGCGCCGCCGCGGCTGTCTTCGGCGGCTGCGGCGACGCGCCGCGAGGTGTCGTTGACCGTCGCCACCAGCGTACGCAGCGCGCCGACCGCGTAATTGACCGCGCCGGCGATCGTGCCGCTCAGGTCGGGCGTGACGCTGGCGTGCACCGTCAGGTCGCTGCGGGCCAGTTCGCTCATTTCGTCGACCAGGCGCAGGATCGCTTCCTGGTTGCGGCGGTGCTGGACTTCGAGCTCGAGCTGCTGGAGCTCGGCATCGACCGCGCGGCGGTGCGCGTCGGTGAACAGCCGCCACAGCAGCAGCAGCAGCAGGACCCCTGCAGCCGCGACCAGCCAGCCGACTTCGCGCAGCGTCAACGGCCAGCCCCAGGCGTCGACCGCCGCATGGCGATAGGCCTCGAGCACCGCCGCCGGCAGCGCCGCCTCGGCCGCGCTGCGCACCGCGACGAATGCCGCGGCGGCCGCGCCGGCCAGCAGCACGAAGCCGCCGAGTAGCCACCACCCCGCCGCACCGCCGCGCGCCGGCTCCGGAAAATCGCGTGCATCGTCCACCGTGCGCTCTCCCTGCATGTCCGCCCCCGTCAAGTCGCCGCCGCGAGGAAACGCGGATCGTGACACAGCCGCCCGAGCTCGAAGGCGAGCCAGGCGCCGTCGACAGCCTCGACCACGCCGCCGATGAACGCCCGCAAGCCCGGTGCCAGCGTTTCCGGCGGCGCCGGCCGGCGCTCGCCGAAGGGACGCGTGCCGAACACTTCGTCGACCAAGAGGCCGTACGGCCCGCGCTGCGTCAGCACCAGCCGCGTGCGCGCGCCGCCGGCGCGCGCACTGCCGAGGAAACCGCCGAGGTCGGTGACGCCGATCGCGTGCCCGCGCAGGCTGGCGATCCCGACCAGCCAGGGCTGCACCCCCGGTACGCGCGTCAGCCGCGGCGGCGGTACCACTTCCAGGATCTCGTCGAGCGGCAGCAGCAGCCGCCAGCCGCCGGCAGCGAGCGCCAGCGCACCGGTCACACCGCCGACGCCGCCCAGCCGGCCGCGGCGCTCGAGCTCGAGCAGCTGCTCGAATGGGTGCGCCGCGCCCGGCGCGTTCGATCTGGGTGTCGGCATCATTCGCCCCTCCTGCGCCGGGCCTAGGCTCCGGGCGCCACGTGCTGGCGGATCGCGTCGAGCAAGTCTTCGCGGGTGAAGGGCTTGGTGATGAACTGCTCCGAACCGGCCAGCTTGCCGCGCGCCTTGTCGAACAGCCCGTCCTTGCTCGACAGCATCACCACCGGCACGCCGCGGTAGCGGCCGCTGGACTTGATCACCGAGCACGTCTGGTAGCCGTCGAGGCGCGGCATCACGATGTCGAGGAACACGATGTCGGGCGCGCATTCGACCAGCCGCGCCAGCGCCTCGAAGCCGTCTTCGGCGGTGACGACATCGTAGCCTTCGCGCGCCAGCAGCGTTTCCGCGGTGCGGCGTATCGTCTGGCTGTCGTCGACCACCATCACCTTGATCGTGGAGTCTGTTTCCACGGCTAGCCTCCTCGGCCGATGCGCGTCGCGGGCGCCCTGCGGCGGACACCACATCCCTCGGCCGGCTCTTGCCTGTACTTCCCGGCTTCTTCCCGGCCGAGTCCGATCGAGCGTTCTGGGGTATCATGGCACGGTTCGTGCCGCACTCACCCCGCTTGCGACCGCGGGGCCCTGGATCCGATATAGCCGAAATCCGGGGCCTCTGGAAACCCCGCCCCCGGAGCCGCCCGATGAACAAATGTCTCGGCGTGGTGATGGACCCCATCGCCACGATCAACATCAAGAAAGACACCAGCTTCGCGATCCTGCTCGCCGCGCAGGCGCGCGGCTGGGAGCTGCACTACTTCGAGCAGGGCGACCTGTACCTGCGCGACGGCCGCGCCTTCGGCCGCGGCCGAAGGCTGACGGTGCGCGACGACCCGGCCGGCTGGTTCACGCTCGGCGAGCCGCGCGATGCGCCGCTGGCCGAACTCGACGTGGTGCTGATGCGCAAGGACCCGCCGTTCGACATGGAGTACGTCTACAGCACCTACCTGCTCGAGCGCGCCGAAGCCGAGGGCGTGCTGGTCGTCAACCGCCCGCAGAGCCTGCGCGACGCCAACGAAAAGCTCTACACCGCCTGGTTCGCCGACTGCTGTCCGCCGACGCTGGTCACGCGCGACGCCGCGCGCATCAAGGGCTTCATCGCCGAGCACATCGACGTGATCGTCAAGCCGCTCGACGGCATGGGCGGCGCCGGCATCTTCCGCGTGGGCAGCACCGACCCGAACCTGAACGTGATCCTCGAGACACTGACCGAGCGCGGCCGCAAGACCGCGATGGCGCAGCGCTACATCCCCGAGATCGCCGACGGCGACAAGCGCATCCTGCTGATCGCCGGCGAGCCGGTACCGTATGCGCTGGCGCGCATCCCGGCGGCGGGCGAGACGCGCGGCAACCTCGCCGCCGGCGGTCGCGGCGAGGGCCGCCCGCTGTCGGCGCGCGATCACGCGATCTGCGCGCGCGTCGGCCCGCGGCTTCGCGACAAGGGCCTGCTGTTCGTCGGGCTGGATGTCATCGGCGACTGGCTGACCGAGATCAACGTCACCAGCCCGACCTGCGCGCGCGAGCTCGACGCCGCTTTCGGGCTCGACATCGGCGCCCAGCTGATGCGTGCGATCGAGGCGCAGTTCGCATGAGGGGCAGCGACAAGCGCGGCGGCTGGCGCCAGTGGCTCGCGCTCGGCGTGCTGCTCGGCGGGCTGACGATGATAGGATTCGCCTTCCGCGAGCCCCCCGACCCGCTGCAGTCGCGGCGGCTGATGACCATGGGCACCGTCGTCGACCTGAGCACCTACGGCGTGCCCCCCGACGAGGCGCGCGAAGCCTTCGATGCGCTCGAGCGCAGATTCGCCGGCTGGCACCACGAGTGGCACGCCTGGGCCCCCGAGGCGCCGCTGGCGCGCGCCAACGCCGCGTTCGCGCGCGGCGAGAGCGCCGAGCTGACGCCCGACCTGGCGACGCTGCTGCGCCATGCGCAGCACTACGCGCGCGCTTCGGGCGGGCTGTTCGACCCGGCGATCGGGCGCCTCCTGGCGCTGTGGGGCTTCCAGCAGGACGAGCGCCCGCCCGGCCCGCCGCCGGCGGGCGAAGCGATCGCCGAGCTGGTCAACCGCCACCCCGAGGTCGGCGCGGTCAGCCTCGAAGCCGACGGCCGGGCCCGCAGCATCAACCCGGCGGTCGCCCTCGACTTCGGCGGCATCGCCAAGGGCTACGCAGTCGACCTCGCGGTCGCCGAGCTGCGCGCCCGCGGCGTCACCAACGCCATCGTCAACGCCGGCGGCAACCTGCGCGCGATCGGCGACAAGGCAGGCCAGCCGTGGCGCATCGGCATCCGCAATCCGCGCGGCGAAGGCGTGCTCGGCTGGTTCGAGCTGGCGGGCGACGCCGCCGTATCGACCTCGGGCGACTACGAACGCTTCTTCGACTGGGCCGGCGTGCGCTACCACCACATCCTCGACCCGCGCAGCGGCTACCCGGCGATCGGCGCCGCCGCGGTCACGGTGATCGCCGACAGCGCCGAGCACGCCGACGCCGCCTCGAGCGCGCTGCTGATCGCCGGCCCGAGCGAGTGGCTGGCACTGGCGCGCGAGCTCGGCGTCGAGGCGGTGCTGCGCGTCGACGAGCGCGGCGCGGTGCAGATGACGCCGGCGATGGCGGCGCGCGTGCACTTCGACGGCGCGCCCGGCTGGCCGGTGGAGATCACCGCCGCGCCATGACCCGCGCCGACCGGCTGCTGCTGGCAGCGTCACTCGCGCTGCTCGCCGCGCTGTACCGCGGGCTGTGGTTCGGCGACCGGCAAGCCGCCGAGGTGCGGATCACGGTCGAGGGGCGCGAGTTCGCGCGTATCTCGCTGTTCGAAAACCGCCTGGTCGAAGTGCCCGGCCCGGCCGGGATCACCGTGGTCGAGATCCGCGACGGCCGCGCGCGCTGCCTGAGCTCGCCCGGCCCGCAGCACCTGTGCGAACGCGCCGGCTGGCTCGCGCGCGGCGGCGACTCCGCGGTCGGGCTGCCGAACCGCGTCAGCATCGAGATCCTGGCGCCCGATAGACGTTTCGATACCTTCACTTACTGATGACCATGGCTGGGGACAGGCAGCACGAGGGGCGAGGCACGAGGCGCGAGGCGCGAATAGGTCATGCCTCCGAGCTCGAGCCTCGCGTCTCGCGCCTCGCCCCTGTCTCGTTACCGACCACCCCCGAAGACCACCTGGTCGCCTGGTTCGCCGCGCTCGCGGTGACGGTGCACGTGATCGAGGCGGCACTGCCGAGCCCGCTGCCGGGGGTCAAGCCGGGGCTGGCGAACGTGATCACGCTGGTGCTGCTGGCGCGCTTCGGCTTTTCGCTGGCCGCCTGGGTGGCGCTGTTGCGCGTGCTGGTCGGCAGCCTTTTGCTCGGCACCTTCCTGTCGCCGACGTTCGTGCTCAGCCTGTCCGGTGCGTTCGGCAGCCTCGCGGCGCTGTGGGCGGCGAGCCGCACGCAGCACTTCGGCCCGATCGGCCACGGGCTGCTCGCGGCGCAGGCGCACATGGCGGCGCAGTTCGGCGTCGCCTGGGTGCTGTTCGTGCCGCATACGGCACTCGCCCACCTGCTCCCGCCGCTGATGACGGTCGCGGTGGCGACCGGGCTCGCCAGCGGTATCATCGCGCGACACGTGCTGCGGGCCACCGAGGACCGAGGATGCGATTCGCCGACCTGAGCCCCGAGCGGCGCCTCGGCGGCGCGCTGGCGCTGGCGCTGGCCGCGCACGGCGCGCTGTTCGCGCTGCTGCGCCCGGGCGCGATCGAACCGATGCCGTTCGAGCCGGTGATGAGCTTCGAAGTCAGCCTGGTCGAGCGCACCAGCCGGGCATCGCCCGCAGCACCGCTCGGCCCGGCATCGGTACCGAGCCCCGCCGCAGCGCCGGAGCCCGCCGTCCCCGCCGACGCCGTCGAACCGCAACCACCGCCGCCCAGGCCCGTGACGCCGGCGAAGCCCGAGCTGACGACCACGGCCCCGGCGCAGCGGCAAGCCCCGGCCACGGTGGCGACGAAACCGCCCGCCCCGAAACCCGAAGCCGACAAGCCGGCCACACCGACACGGCCACGCGCCGAGGCTCCGCCGCCCCGCACCGCCCCGCCGCGCGCGCTCGAGCTGATGGCGAGCGGCCTTGACCAGGTGCGCAGCGAAACCGCCGCCGCCGCACCGAGCCGCGGCCGCGTCAAGCGTGCCGACCCGGGCGACACCGCCACGCTCGAGGGCTTCTACGCCGCCGACTGGGTGCGGAAGGTCGAGCGCATCGGCGCGCTGAACTTCCCCGAGCAGGCGCGGCGGCAGAACCTGACCGGCGCGCTGACGCTGACGGTGACGATCCGCGCCGACGGCTCGGTCGTCAACATCGCCGTGGTGCGCTCCTCGGGCGTGCCGGCGCTCGATCAAGGGGCGATCCGCATCGTCGAGCTCGGCGCCCCCTACGCCCCGTTCACGCCGGAGTTGCGCCAGCGCGTCGATGCGCTGACGATCACGCGCCAGTGGCAGTTCCTGCAGGGGGCGCAGTTGCGGGGACGGTGAGGAGCCGCGCGCGGCTTGTATTGCCCCCGCCGCCCTCCGATACTTGCGCCATGCTCGAGCCGACCTGTTTCACCAACCATTTCCTGATCGCCATGCCCGCGCTGGCCGATCCGAACTTCTTCAAGACGGTGACGTACATCTGTGAGCACAACGCCAACGGCGCGCTCGGGATCGTCATCAACCGTCCGCTCGAGCTGTCGCTCGCCGACCTGTATTCCAACCTCGGCCTCGACGCGCCGCTGGGCAGCGCCGAGCGCCCGATCTACCAGGGCGGCCCGGTGCACCCCGAGCAGGGCTTCGTGCTGCACCGCCCCTCGGGCTCCTGGCTGTCGACGCTGACGATCACCGCCGAGATCGGCGTCACCACCTCGCGCGACATCCTCGAGGCGATCGCCCGCGGCGAAGGCCCGCGCGATGCGCTGGTCGCACTCGGCTACGCCGGCTGGGGCCCGGGCCAGCTCGAGCGCGAGATGGGCGAGAACGCCTGGCTCGCCGCTCCGGTCGACCCGGAGATCATCTTCAACCTCGCCGCCGAGCGGCGCTGGGACGCCGCGGCCAAGCTGCTCGGCGTCGACCTGGCGTTGCTGTCCCCCGACGCCGGCCATGCCTGATGCCCGCTGCTGATCGTACCGTGCTCGGTTTCGACTACGGGCGCCGGCGCATCGGCGTCGCCGTCGGCAGCCCGCTGACCGCCTCCGCGCGGCCGCTGGCGATCCTGCCGGCGCGCCAACAGCAGCCCGACTGGGACGGCCTCGCCCGGCTGATCACCGAGTGGGGGCCGGCGATGCTGGTGGTCGGCGTGCCGCGCCACGCCGACGGTTCGGCCTCCGAAACCACGCTGGCCGCCGAGCGCTTCGCGCGCCAGTTGCACGGGCGTTTCGGCCTGCCGGTCGAGACCATCGACGAGCGGCTGTCCTCGTTCGAAGCCGCCGAGCGACTGACGGCGCTCGGCCGCGCGCCGCGCGGCCCGCGCCAGCGCCGCGACGGCCAGGGGCTGGACGCCGCTGCCGCGGCGCTGATCCTCGAGAGCTGGTTCAACGAGGGGGCAAGACCATGAAGGCATCGCATCTGCAGGCCGGCGAGCTCGCGCGCGCGCTCGAATCCCTCGCCGAGCGGCTGCGCGCGCAGCTCGCCGCGCGCGACGCTACCGAACCGCTGCTGATCGGCGTGCACACCGGTGGCGTCTGGATCGCTGAGCGGCTGCAGGCGGTGCTGGGCGTGTCCGGTCCGCTCGGCAAGCTCGACATCTCGTTCTACCGCGACGACTTCACCCGCATCGGCATGAACCCGCAGGTGCGCCCCTCGCAACTGCCGTTCGACGTCGAAGGGCGCACGCTGGTGCTGGTCGACGACGTGCTGCACACCGGGCGCACCGTGCGCGCCGCGCTGAACGAGATCTTCGACTACGGACGGCCTGCCGCGGTGCTGCTCGCGGTGCTGGTCGACCGCGGCGGCAGGGAGCTGCCGATCGCGCCCGACGCCGTCGGGCTCGAGCTCGCGCTGGCGGCGCACGACAACGTCAAGCTCACCGGCCCCGCTCCCCTCGAACTCGTGATCCACAAGCGTTGACAAGCGATGAACCCCGCCGCCTCCATCCAGCTCGACGACCAGGGCCGTTTGCGCCACTTCCTGACCATCGAGGGCCTCGGGCGCTCGCACCTGGTCGAGATCCTCGACACCGCCGAATCGCTGATCGGCGTCGCCGAGCGCCGCGTCAAGAAGCTCCCCACGCTGCACGGCAAGACCGTGGTCAACCTGTTCTTCGAGAACTCGACGCGCACGCGCACCACCTTCGAGCTGGCCGCCAAGCGCCTGTCGGCCGACGTGCTCAACGTCAACATCGCCACCTCGTCCACCAGCAAGGGCGAGACGCTGCTCGACACGATCCGCAATATCGAGGCGATGCAGGTCGACATGTTCGTCGTCCGCCACGCGGTGTCGGGCGCCGCCGAATTCATCGCCCGCCACGCAGCGCCGCACATCGCGGTACTCAATGCCGGCGACGGGCGCCATGCGCATCCGACGCAGGCGATGCTCGACATGCTCACCATCCGCCGCCACAAGGACGGGTTCGCCAATCTGCGCGTCGCGGTGGTCGGCGACATCCTGCACTCGCGCGTCGCGCGCTCCGACATCCACGCGCTGAACACGCTCGGCGTCGCCGAAGTGCGCGCGGTGGCGCCGCGCACGCTGCTGCCGGCCAATGTCGAGCAGCTCGGGGTGCACGTCTATCACGACATCCGCGAAGGGCTGCGCGAGGTCGACGTGATCATCATGCTGCGGCTGCAGCGCGAGCGCATGGCCGGCGCGCTGCTGCCCTCGGCTTCGGAATACTTCCAGCAGTACGGCCTGACCGAGGAGCGGCTGGCGCTGGCGCGGCCCGACGCGATCGTGATGCACCCGGGGCCGATCAACCGCGGCGTCGAGATCGAATCGGCCGTGGTCGACGGCCCGCGCGCGGTGATCCTCGAGCAGGTCACCAACGGCATCGCGGTGCGCATGGCCGTCATGTCCATCACCCTGGGCAACCAGGCCCAGGCCCGCGCGGAGAACCTCGCCTGATGTCCAGCCTCAGCCTGCGCGGCGGTCGGCTGATCGACCCCGCCCACCACCTCGACGCCGAGCTCGATCTGCACCTCGCCGACGGCCGCGTCGTCGGCGCGGGCCGGCCGCCGGCCGGCTTCGTCGCCGAGCGCACGATCGATGTGCACGGGCGCATCGTCTGCCCCGGGCTGATCGACCTGGCCGCACGCCTGCGCGAGCCCGGCCACGAGCACAAGGGCACCATCGCCTCCGAGAGCCGTGCTGCGGCGCGCAACGGCATCACCACGCTGGTGTGCCCACCCGACACCGACCCGGTGATCGACGAGCCGGCGGTGGTCGAGCTGATCCGCCGCCAGGCCAAGGCCGCCGACCACAGCCGCGTGCTCGCGCTCGGTGCGCTGACGCGCGGGCTGAGGGGCGAGCAGCTCGCCGAGATGGCGCTGCTGAAGCAGGCCGGCTGCGTCGGCGTCGCCAACGCCGGGCCGGTACCCAATACGCTGGTGATGAAGCGCGCGCTGGAATACGCCGCTTCGCACGGGCTGACCGTGTTCCTGACGCCACAGGACCCCTGGCTGTCGGCCGGCGGCAATGCGCACGACGGCGAAGTCGCCGCGCGCCTGGGGCTGAACGGCATCCCGGTCGCCGCCGAAACCGCCGCGGTCGGACGCGACATCGCGCTGATCGAGGAAACCGGCGTGCGCGCGCACTTCTGCCGCCTCTCCAGCGCACGCGCGGTGGCGATGGTCGCCCGCGCCCGCGCCCGCGGGCTGCAGGTGTCGTGCGATGTCGCCGCGCACCAGCTGCACCTGAGCGAGATCGACCTCGGCCGCTTCGATGCCGACGCGCACGTGCTGCCGCCGCTCAGGAGCCTGCGCGACCGCGACGCGCTGCGCCGCGGCGTCGCCGAGGGCGTGATCGAAGCGGTGTGCTCGGACCACCAGCCGCACGAGCCCGACGCCAAGGAGCAGCCCTTCGGCGACACCGAGCCCGGCATCTCGGCGCTCGACACGCTCCTCGCCCTGAACCTGAAGCTGGTCGACGAGGGGGCGCTGGATCTGTCCACCGCGATCGAACGCCTGACCGCGGGCCCGGCGCGCATCCTCGGCCTCGGGCTGGGCCAGCTCGACCTCGGTGCGGTCGCCGACGTGTGCGTGTTCGACCCCGAGCGCCACCGCGTGCTCGACGCCGCGGGCATCGCCAGCCGCGGCCACAACACACCGTTCCGCGGCCGGACGCTGCGCGGCGCCGTCACGCACACGCTGGTCGAAGGCCGCGTCGTGTTCGAGGAGGGCCGGCCGTGACGATGCAGGACTTGCCGGGAGGCTGGCATCTGGAGCGACGACCGCTCGATGCCGCGGCGCAGCCCGGGCAGTGGCTGGAAACGGCCGGGGGCCGCAAGCTGCCGATCCTGCGCGCCGGCCCCGGCTGGAGCGAGGTGCTGTACGCCGGCGAGCCGGCGCCGGCCGGCGTGCGCCTGGCAGGCGAACCCTTCGCGCTGGCGCCGCCGCCGCGCGCGCTGCTGCTCGGCGACGAGTCCGGCTGGCCGCTGCTGGTGCACCTGGCCGCGCGGCTGCGCCAAGGGCCGGAGCGCGTCAAGATCCTCGTGCTGCTCGGCACGGGCCGCGAGCCGCCGTTCAAGCCGCAGCCCTCGCGCATCATCGTGCCCGAGCTGCCGGCCTGGGTGATCGCGACGCTGCCGCTGCTCGAGGACTGGAACGTCCCGGCGCGGCTGTGCGCAGCCGAGGAGCGTCCGGGCTGTTTCGAAGGCTCGCCGCTGGCGCTGGCCGCGGTCTGGCTGGACGCGCTGCAGGGTGCGGCCGACGTCGCGGTGTACGCCGCCGGCAGCGCAACATTCGTTAACGATGCCGCGCGGCTCGCTGCCGCGCAGCGGCTAGTCTTCCACGGCAGGACGCTATAGGTGCCACGGATCTTCCCCGGTGCCGAACTGCCTGGGAGATCCGATGTGCATCCGGCCCCTCCGTCCCGCATCCGGCTGCTGCTGGCGACGCTGGCGGCCTGCGCGCTGCTGCTGCTCGACCTCGCGGTATGGCAGGCGTTGCGGACCGATCGCCGTCACACCCTCGAGGCGGCGCAGCTCGCCAACCGCAGCCGCGCCGAAGCGACCCAGGACCAGCTCGCGCGGATCCTCGAGTCGATCGACGTGCTGCTCCGATACCTGGTCGTCGACCCGCACCTGCCCGAGCTCGACACCGGTTTTCGCACCAGCTACCGACAGAGCCTGGGCTTTTTGCGCAACGTGGTATTACTCGATGCACGCGGGCGCGCGGGCGCGAGCAAGCCGATCGCCGCGGCCCTCGGCCAGGACTTCTCGGCGCGCGAGTACTTCGCGCTGCACCGCGACGGGCACGTCGCCGGCATGCACGTCTCGGCGCCGCTGCGCTCGCCGGTCGACGGGCGAGCGATCATCGCGCTGACGCGCCGACTCGAGACGCCCGACGGCGGCTTCGGCGGCATCGCCGTCGCCAGCCTCGACGTCGACCGGCTCGCCCAGTTCTACCGCACCCTCGAGCTGGCACCGGGACAGAGCCTCGCGCTGCTCGCCCCCGACGGCGAAGACGTGCTCGGCGGTCCGGCAGCGGGCGGTACGACGCTGGCCGCGACCCGGCCCGTGGCCGGTACGCCGTACGCGGTGCAGGTCACGATCCGCGAGGATGTCGCGCTGGCGAACTGGCGCCAGCGGGCCGGCGCCGCCGCGCTGGCGACGCTCGCCGCCGACCTCTTGATCCTCGGCTTCGCGGTGGCGCTCGATGCGCGGCTGCGCGCCGCGGCGCACCTGCACGCGCGTCTCGTCGACAGCGAGCGTCGGCAAGACACCCTGCTGCGCGCGATCCCCGACCTGCTGATCGTCTACGATGCCGAGGGTCGCTACCGGCAGATCTTCTGCGCCGACCCGACGATGCTGGTCGCCGACGCCGAACAACTGCTCGGCCGCACCCTCGCCGAGGTGCTGCCGCCGGCGGTCGCCGAGCGCGGCATGGAGGTGATCGCGCGCGCGCTGGCCGGCGGCGACGAGATCCATCTGTTCGAATACGACATGCCCGTCCGCGGCGAGCACCGCCACTTCGCCGCACGCGCGCTGCGCCTGCCGGACGAGCCGCCGCAAGTGCTGTGGCTGGTGCGCGACGTCAGCGCGCAGCACCGACTGAACCAGCAGATCCGCCATCAGGCCAGCCACGACCCGCTGACCGGGCTGGTCAACCGCCGCGAGTTCGAGCGCCGGCTCGAGGCAGCGCTGGCCGAAGCCGAAGACGGGGCCCGGCACGCGCTGCTGTACATCGACCTCGACCGCTTCAAGGCGGTCAACGACAGTGCCGGTCATCTGGCCGGCGACGCGCTGCTGCGCGAAGTCGTGACGCTGATGGCCGGGCATGCGCGCACCGCCGACGTGCTGGCACGCCTGGGCGGCGACGAGTTCGGGCTGCTGCTGCACGGCTGCCCGCTGGACAAGGCCGTCGAGATCGGCCAGACGCTGGTCGATGCGCTGCACGCCTGGCGTTTCGACTGGGACGGACGCCGCTTCGAGATCGGCGCCAGCATCGGCGTGGTACCGATCGACGCCGCCAGCGGCGGCCTCGACGCGCTGCTCGGTTGTGCCGACGCCGCCTGCTACGCTGCCAAACACGACGGCCGCGGTTGCGTGCGCACGCCCGACGCAGCCGGCTGAACCCGCCCCGCCGGTGCAGAGGTTTCCCCGCAGCGCCGGCACAGCCATAATGCCCGCGCGCACCACCGTGCCGCCCATGGCGCTGGATCCGTCCGTCAAGCCCTGTCCGTGAAGGAGTCGCTCTTGAACAAGTTCCTGTTGATCGCCGCACTGACGCTCGTCGGCGCTGGCTGCAGCACGATGTCGCCCACCACCAAGCCCGACGCCGCCCAGGGCACGCAGACCGCCGCCGCGGCCACGACGCCCGAGCAGGAGCAGAAGCTCAAGCAGTTACGCGCCGACGCCGAGGCCGGCAACCCGGCGGCGCAGACCTACCTGGGCATCCTGCACGCCAAGGGCGAGGGCGGCGTGAACAAGGACATCAACGCAACCGCGCAGTGGTTCCGCAAGGCCGCCGACCAGGGCTTCGCCCCGGCGCAGACCAACCTGGCGGTGCTGTACCTGACCGGCGAGGGCGTCGGCCGGGATGCCAACGAAGCCGTGCGCCTGACCCGCGCCGCCGCCGACCAGGGCTATCCGCCGGCGCAGACCCAGCTCGGCTTCCTGTACGGCAAGGGTACCGGCGTGCCGCAAGACTTCAAGCAGGCCGAGAGCTGGCTGAAGAAGGCCGCCGCCCAGGGCGACGAAGACGCCAAGCGCCTGCTCGGCGAGCTGAAGAACCTCAGCGCGCAGCAGAAGGCGGCGGCGAAGAAGCCGTGAGCGCCTGAACGCGCCCGCGAGGCGCGCGTCCCCGGCGGGGCGCGCGCCTTTTCCGCGACGGACCGCCGCAACGCCCCTCGATCCACATGACGCCCGACACCGCCCTCGCCTGGCTCGAATCCCTGGCCCGCCCCGACCCGCGCCCCTGGGCCGAGCGCGCCGCGCACACGCGCGCCCACGCCGCGGCGCTGCTGGCAGCGCTCGGCCACCCCGAGTACCGCCTGGCAGTGATCCACGTCACCGGCTCCAAGGGCAAGGGCTCGACCGCGCTGTACCTGGAGGCGATCCTGCGCGCCGCCGGGCTGCGCGTCGGCACCTTCACCTCGCCGCACCTGCGGCGCTGGGCCGAGCGCATCCGCATCGACGGCGCGCCGCTGGCCGACGCCGCGCTTGCCGAGTGCCTTGGCGCGGTGCGCCCGGCGGTCGAGGCGCGCGCCGAAGCCTGCCCCGCGCACCCGCCGCGCTTCTTCGAGGTGCTGACCGCGGCGGCGATCGCGTGCTTCGCGCGCGAAGCGGTCGACGTCGCCGTGGTCGAGGCCGGTCTGGGCGGTCGGCGCGACGCCACGGCGGCGCTGTCGGCCGCGGTCGCGGTGCTCACCAGCGTCGAGCTCGAGCACACCGCCGAGCTCGGCGACACGCTGGCCGCGATCGCCGGCGAGAAGGCCGGCATCTTCGCGGCGGGCCGCCCGGCGGTGCTCGGCCGGCTGCCGGCGCAGGCGCGCGCAGTGGTCGAAGCCGAAGCCGCGCGCCTGGGCGTGCCGCTCGCGCGCCTCGGCGAAGACTTCACGCTCGCGACCACGGCCGACGACGCGGGCCTGGCTGTCGCGCTGCACCTGCCCGGCGAGCCCGTGATCACGGCGCACCTGCCGACGCTCGCCGGGCACCTCGCCGACAACGCCGCACTGGCCGCGGCGGCGGTCGCCGCCTCGGGCCTGGTGCCGGCGTCGAACCTGCCCGCGGCGATCGCCGCCGGGCTCGCCGGGGCGCGCCTGCCCGGACGCTGCGAACTGGTCTCGATCCGCCCCTGGGTCGTCGTCGACGGCGCCCACACCGCGGCCTCGGCGCGCGCGCTCGCGGCGCTGCTCGCGCGGCTGGCAGCGCACGAACGCCATCTGCTGCTGTCGCTGTCGGCCGGCAAGGACTGGCAAGCCGTGTGCGACGCGCTGATGCCGGGGGCCGCGCGCGTCACCGCGACCTGCGCCGCCGCGGGCCGCTCGCTGCCCGCCGCCGAACTCGCCGCGCGCCTCGCCGAACGCTACCCCGGCGTGCCGCTCGTCGCGATCGAAGACCCCGCCGCGGCGTATGCCGCCGCCCGCGCCGCGCTGCCACACGACGCCGTGCTGGCGGTGACGGGCTCGGTGTACATGGCCGGGATCGCGAGCGCGCTTTGAGCCTGCCGTTTCACCGGATGTACACTTCGATCCAGTCATGTACATTCAGCGGAGGCACCTCATGTACTGGACCATCGCCGAAGCCCGCCAGCGTTTCAGCGCGCTGATCACGGCAGCCGCGCACGAACCGCAGCCGATCCTGCGCCGCGACCGGCCGGTCGCCGTGCTCGTCGACGCCGAAACCTTCCGTGCCTTCGAAGCCTGGCGAGCCGCGCAGCACGGCCGTTCGCTCGGCGCCGCCTTCGCCGAGCTGCGCACGCTCGCCGAGGCCGAAGGCTACGAACTCGCGCTGCCGGCGCGGACGGACCGCCCGAACCCCTTCGCCGATGCCGCCGATGACGCCGCTCTGTGACACCAACATCCTGGCCGAACTCGCCCGCCCGCAGCCGAATCCCGGCGTACTCGCCTAGGCCGACGGCGTCGCGCGGATCGCGATCAGCGCGGTGACGGTGGAAGAGCCCGTTGGTAATTCTGGGTCGACCGCGGCGGGACCTTCACCGACATCGTCGCGCGGCGGCCCGACGGTGCGCTGCTGACGCACAAGCTGCTGTCGGAGAACCCCGAGCGCTACCCGCGACACCGCGATCCAGGGTATCCGCGAGCCGCTCGGCGTCGGCCCCGGCGAGGCGATCCCGGCCGAGCGCATCGAGGCGGTCAAAATGGGAACCCCAAGTACCAGGGCATCGACACTGCGCTGATCGTCGCCTCGGGCGACGCGGCCAGCGTCAGCGACGCCTTCGAA
>JBDHRG010000088.1:0-15651 GCA_039807445.1 Candidatus Competibacteraceae bacterium | reverse complement strand
CCTCAGCCCGCGAGCGCCAGCACACCCAGTTTCTTTCATCATCAGGGGTGCTGGCCAATCCCTGCATGAAAGTTAGCAGGTTTCGGCATGTGTACAATCCTACGGCATAGCAACTCATCCGATTATCTGTCCCCATGGGCGTTGGTGCATGAATCAGCGTAACCCACTGATTTCAAATGAATTTTATCAAACGCATTCACAATGTAACTAATTGATTTATAAGTGAAATTTTGATTCATGCACCAACGCCGGAAAATATCGAAACTACTTCTTCGCACAGGGTGGCTGTCAGCTCAGCGCCCGGTCGAGCCGCCGGTAGGCGATCGCCTCCGACAGGTGCGCCGTCTCGATGCGCGGACTGGCGGCGAGGTCGGCGGCGGTGCGGGCGACCTTGAGAATGCGGTGGTAGGCGCGCGGGGACAGGCCGAGGCGCTCCATCGCCTGCTCGAGCAACTGGTGGTCGGGCTCGGTCAGCGGGCAGTCGCGGACGATCTCGCGCGGGCTGAGCTCGGCGTTGGGCTTGCCGGCGCGCGCCAGCATCCGCTCGCGCGCGGCGACGACCCGCTGGCGGACCGTGGCGCTGGTTTCTTCGGGCGCGTCGGCGCGCAGCTCGCCGCGCGGCAGCCGCGGCACTTCGACATGCAGGTCGATGCGGTCGAGCAGCGGCCCCGAGATCCGTGCGCGGTAGCGGCGCACCTGCTCGGGCGAACAGGCGCAGCGCCGTTCGGTGTCGCCGAGGTAGCCGCAGGGGCAGGGGTTCATCGCCGCAACCAGCTGGAAGCGCGCCGGGAAGTCGGCCTGGCGCGCGGCGCGCGAGACGGTGATGCGGCCCGACTCGAGCGGCTCGCGCAGCACTTCGAGCACGCGCGGGCTGAACTCGGTCAGCTCGTCGAGGAACAGCACGCCGCAGTGCGCGAGCGAGATTTCGCCCGGGCGCGGGTTGCCGCCGCCGCCGACCAACGCCACGCCCGAGGCGGTGTGATGCGGCGAGCGGAACGGCCGCCGCCGCCAGTCCTCGAGCCGAAAGCCCAGCGGCCCGATCGAAGCGAGCGTCGCGGCTTCGAGCGCCTCGGCTTCGCTCATCGGCGGCAGGATGCCGGGCAGGCGCGTCGCCAGCAGCGTCTTGCCGGTGCCGGGCGGGCCGACCATCAGCAGCGCATGCCGGCCGGCGGCGGCCACTTCGAGCGCGCGCTTGGCGTGACGCTGGCCGCGCACCTCGGCGAGGTCGGGGCCGCGGATCGCGTCGTCGGGTGCCGGCGTGGGCGGCGGGTGCGGCGGCAGCGGCGCGGCTCCGGCCAGGTGGGCGCAGACTTCGAGCAGGTGGTCGGCGCCGTAGGCTCGCAGGCCCTCGACCAGCATCGCTTCGTCGGCGTTGGCGCGCGGCAGCAGCAGGCGGCGGCCGGCGTCGCGCGTCGCCAGCGCCGCCGGCAGCACGCCCGGCACCGGCCGCAGGCCGCCGCCGAGCGCGAGCTCGCCCAGGGTTTCGTAGCCCTCGAGCGCGGCGAGCGGCAATTGGCTGCTGGCGGCGAGCAGCCCGAGCGCGATCGGCAGGTCGAAGCGCCCGCCTTCCTTGGGCAGGTCGGCCGGGGCGAGGTTGACGGTGATGCGCCGCAGCGGGAACTCGAAGCGGCTATTCAGGATCGCGCCGCGCACGCGGTCCTTGCTTTCCTTGACCGCCGCCTCGGGCAGCCCGACGATCGCCAGCCCCGGTAGCCCGTTCGACAGGTGCACCTCGACGGTGACTTCGGGCGCGGCGACGCCAAGCAGGGCACGGCTGTGGACGACGGCGAGCGACATGGAATCTCCCGGTGTTTCCGGGCAAGCATAGGCGAGCCGCCGCTCAGGCCGGGCCGGCGCCGCCGTGATCGGCTTCTTCGCGCAGCCAGGCGCAGAAGGCCTGCACCAGCGGTTCCGGGGCGCGGCGCCGGCGCACCACCCAGCAGTAGCGGCGCGCCTCGATCACCGGGCCGGGCAGCGGCGCAACCAGCCGCCCCGAAGCCAGCTCGTCTTCGAGCATCGGCAGCGGCCCCAGCACCACGCCGAGCCCGTCGATCGCCGCCTGCAGCGCCAGATAGAAGAAGTCGTAGTACTGCGCCCGCGACACCGCGAGCGCCTCGGGCTGGCCGGCGGCGCGCAGCCAGCGTACCCAGGCGTCGGGGCGCGTCTCGGCGTGCAGCAGCGTGTGCCGCGCCAGGTCTTCGGGCCGCGCCAGCGGCTGGCGCGCCAGCAGCGCCGGGCTGCACACCGGTGCCGCGCGCTCGACCAGGAAGGGCTCGGCGATGCAGTCGGGCCACGAGCCCTCGTCGCGCCGGATCGCGACGTCGAACTCCACAGCCAGCGGATCGAAATCCGGGCCGCCGGTGGCGAGGCGCAGCTCGACCGCTGGGTGGCGCTGCTGGAAGCGCGTCAGCCGCGGCAGCAGCCAGTGCATCGACACCGTCGGCACGCAGTTGACCACCAGCCGCCCGCCGGCGGCGCGCGCCGTCAGGCGCTGCGTCGCTGCGCCCAGCAGGTCGAAGGCGTCCTGCACCGCGCGCAGGTAGTGCGTGCCGTCGGTGGTCAGGCGCACGCGCCGGCCGGTGCGCTCGAACAGCGGCACGCCGAGCGCGGCTTCGAGGGCGCGGATCTGACGGCTGACCGCGCTGTGGGTTACACACAGCTGGTGCGCCGCCGCGGTGAAGCTGCCGCTGCGGGCGGCGGCCTCGAAGGTGCGCAGGGTATTCAGCGGCGGGAGTCGGTGGGACATGGCCTTTGTGCGCTGGAGTCACCAGTGACGCGAGCATATGTCGTTTTGCCGCGCTGCGGCAGCGGCTTATGCTGATCCTCCCGCAGATTTCGCCGGAGAAGCCGCCATGCCCGCCGCCACGCGCCCGCCCTCGCTGCCCGAACTGTTCGCCGGCTTCCTCGGCATCGGCCTGTCGGGCTTCGGCGGCGTGCTGCCGTTCGCGCGCCGCAGCCTGGTCGAGCGCCGGCGCTGGCTGAGCGAGCGCGAGTTCACCGAGCTGCTGGGGCTGGCGCAGACGCTGCCGGGGCCGAACATCGTCAACCTGTCGCTGGCGCTCGGCGACCGCTGGCACGGCGTGCCCGGGGCGCTCGCCGCCGCGCTCGGACTGCTGCTGGCGCCGCTCGCGATCGTGATCGGCCTGGGCATGGTGTACGTGCACTACGGTCAACTGCCGCTGGTGCACGACGGTTTCGCCGGCATCGCCGCAGCCGCGGCCGGGCTGCTGCTGGCCACGGGGCTGAAGATGGCGCGCGCGCAGCCGCGCTCGCCGGTCGCGGTGGCGCTCGGGCTGCTCGCGTTTGCCGGCGCCGGGCCGATAGGCTGGCCGCTGTACGCGGTGTTGCTCGCGCTGGCGCCGGCGGGCGTGGCCTGGGCCTGGCGGCGCGCGGCGGGAGCGCGGCCGTGACCGGCTTCCTTCTGCAGCTGATGCTGCTGTCGCTGCTCGCCGTCGGCGGCATCAATGCGCTGATGCCCGAGCTGCACCGGCAGGTGGTCGAGGTCAACGGCTGGCTGAGCAGCGCCCAGTTCACCGACCTGTTCGCGCTGGCGCAGGCCGCGCCGGGGCCCAATATCCTGGTGGTGCCGCTGCTCGGCTGGTACGTCGGCGGGCTGCTCGGCGCGCTCGGCGCGCTCCTGGCGCTGTGCGGGCCCTCGTCGGTGCTGGCGCTGTTCGCTGCGCGCGGCTGGCAGCGGCTCGGCGCGTCGCGCGGCCGCGACGCGATCCGCGACGGCTTGGCGCCGGTCACGATCGGTCTGGTGCTCGCCAGCGGCTACGTGATCGCGCGCCTGGTCGACCAGGGCTGGGGCGCCGCGGCGATCACCGCCGGCGCGACGGCGCTGGCGCTGGGCACGCGGCTGAACCCGCTGTGGCTGATCGCCGGCGGTGCGGCGCTGGGGCTCGCCGGGCTGGCGTGATACGGATCGCAAGAAGTTTCGCCCCCTTGGTAGTGAGCGCCGCTCCGGGGGCTATCGCTGCGCTCATTCTCGGCGTACCTCCGTGTACACCTCCGAGGTACGGCGCCGCTCCGCGCGGGTCCAGGGCAGCCGCCAGCCGGCTGCCCGCTCGCCGGAGCGAGAGCCCACCGGGCTCTCGCTCCTTCCCGGACTCGCCCCTGCGCCCGTAGCGCAAGTGCCGCTCCGCAACATCCCCCTCGCTCCGCCACATCGGAGCTGGCCAATTCAGCGGGAATTTTCTGGAACCCGTAATAAGCCGACATTCCGCACGTCATTTCAACCATTTGGTTGTTTTGGATTATTTTTCAAACCAATGTTTGGATTAAAAGCACTAAAACCATAAAATTCAATTATTTATGTAGATCATGTGCGGAATGCCGGATAAGCGGCCGGCACGGGGATTCACTGCACGGTCCCCGGTCTGGAACTTTCGCCGGCGCCCGCGTCCGGCATCGCCGCCTATAGCGGGCAATCACATGAAAGTTCCCAAGTGGACAAGAATTAATTTTTTATTCAGATGAAAATCACTATCATTGGCGCTCGGCTTTTCATCTCCAGACAGATGACGGAACGATGAAGTCAAGCGCCACCAAAACCACCGATGCCCTGACCGTGCTGCTCCACGCGGGCATGATCGTCACCCTCGTCGTCAGCCTCGCCACCGGGCTGCGCATCGCCGCCGACGCGCAGGAGCCGAGCTGGGCCGCAGCGCTCGGCGAGCTGTGGTTGCAGGGCACGGTGAGCCGCTGGCACGCCTGGGCGGCGCTGGCGCTGAGCGTGATCGTCGTCGCCTACGTCGTTTTCCTGGAGCACGCCCGCCTCGGCGCCCGCATCGCGCTCGACGGCGCGCGGCGGCGCGCGCTCGTTGCACCCGACCGTCGCACGCGCTGGAGCGCGATCAACGTCGCGATCTACTGGCTCGCCTTCATCGGCCTGCTGGTGGCGGTCGCGAGCGGCGCGCTGCTGTACTTCGCCGATGCACTGCTGCCCTACGCCTCGGTTGCCACCGTTCACCAGTTCGTCGCCTGGCTGATCCTCGCCTACATCGTCGTACACGTATTCGCCCAGCTCGCCCTCGGCGGCGTGCACCAGCTGCTGAAGATCTTCACGCCACGCACCGCCTACGGCACCGCCGCCACGGTTGCGTTCGCCATCGCCGCGCTGGGGGTCGCAGGCATCTACCTGGCCGACCGCAGTATGGTGCGCGAGCTCGTCGTGAAGAAGACCGCGACGGCGCCGACGCTCGACGGCCGCACCGAAGACTGGACCGCGATCGCGCCGGTCGCGATCCACACCGTGCGCGGCGCCAACCTGCCGGGCGGCGAGACCACGGTGCAGGTGCGCGTGCGCCACGATGGCGAACGCCTGTACGCGCTGTTCGAATGGCCCGACGCCACCCGCAGCCAGAAGCACCTGCCGCTGGTGAAGACCGCGCAGGGCTGGAAGGTGGCGCAGAGCGCCTATGGCAACAACGACGAGAACGATTACTACGAAGACAAGTTCGCGGTGATGCTGGCGCGCAGTCCCGAGCTCGCCGGCGCCGGCTCTTCGCATCTGGGGCCGCAGCCGCTCGCCGACAAGCCGGCAGTGCCGTTCGCGCGCGGGCTGCACTACACCACCGACGGCTCGATCGCCGACGTCTGGCACTGGAAGTCGGTGCGCAGCGGCAACGCCGCGATGCACCAGATCGACGACAACTACTTCGGCCCGCCGCTACCCGCGGAGCCGGGCAAGCGCTACACCGGAGGCTACACGCAAGACCCGAAGACCGGCGGCGGCTTCAGGATGAACTGGGAGAAATACGACGACGACACCGTCAAGCCCTTGCGCCTGCCGAAGGACCCGGCGCTGCTCGCTCGCCTCGGCCACGTCGACCTCGATCCGAACAAGAGCGACGACGGCGAGTTCTGGCTGGCGCTGGAAGACACCATCCCGTACAGCGCCGAAGCCGACACCTATCCGGTCGGCACGGTGCTGCCCTCGGTGCTGGTCGAGGGGCCGTTCAGCGGCGACCGCGGCGATGTGCTGGCGGTCGGGCGCTGGCGCGACGGCGTGTGGCGGCTCGAAGTGTCGCGCAAGCTCGACACCGGCTCGGAGTACGACACGGCACTGAAGCCGGGTGAGCCGGTGTACCTCTGGGTCTCGGTGTTCGACCACCTGCAGACCCGCCACAGCCAGCACCTGCATCCGCTGCGGCTCGTGATGGAGTGAAGGTCATGGCGAAGATCAGCCTGACGCGGTACCCGACCCCGATCGAGGCCGGCCGTCGCACGGTGCTCGAAACCGCGTTGGCCGCTGACATCCCCTTCCCGCACGGCTGCCGCATCGGCGAGTGCGGGCAGTGCAAGTGCCGCCTGCTCGCCGGTGAGGTCGCCCACGACCCGCACGATCCGGCCGCGCTCAGCGCCGCCGAACGCGCGGTCGGCCTGATCCTCGCGTGCCGGGCTCGGCCGCGCACCGATGTGCGCATCGACTGGCCGTCGACCGGGCTGCTGCCGGTGCGCCGCACCGAGGCCGAGGTGGTCGCGGTCGAGCGTCTCGCCCACGACGTGGTGAAGCTCACGCTGGCGCTGCCCGGCGAGCCGCTGGTCTTCCTGCCCGGACAGTACGCGCGGCTCGGCTTCGGCCGCCTGGCGCTGCGCGCATACTCGATGGCGAACCTGCCCGGTGCAGCCCGGCTCGAATTCCACCTCCGTGAACTGCCGGGTGGCGCCGCCAGCGGCTATGCGGCCCATCAGCTCCAGATCGGCGAGCGCGTGCGCTTCGAGGGACCGTTCGGCGACGCCTACCTGCGCGAAGACCATGCCGGCCCGATCGTCGCGGTCGCCGGTGGCACCGGGCTCGCACCGGTGCTTTCGATCGTGCGCGCGCTGCTGGCCCGCGAACCCGAATGCGCCGTGGCGCTGTACTTCGGCGTGCGCGACGTGCGCGATGCCTATGCTGCCGACGTGCTCGCCGAACTCGCCGCCGCCCATCGGAGGGTGCGCGTGCACGTGGTGCTGTCCGCGCCAACAGTGGCGAGCCCTCACCGCACCGGGCTGGTGCACGAGGCGCTGGCAGCCGATGCGCCCGAGCTTTCCGCCGTCTACCTCGCCGGCCCGCCGGCGATGGTCGCCGCCACCCGCGCGGTGGCGCTGCGGCTCGGGGTAGCGGCGGATGCCGTGCACGCCGATCCTTTCACGCCTTCGGCCGAACCGGTCGCTCCCCCCACGTCGGCGTGGCGGCGCTGGTTCGCGCGGCTGCTCGGACAGGACGCCGGCGTCACCGATCATGGGTGACATACAGAAATGACAAGCCTTATCATTCGCTGTCGTTGCACGACAACCAGGAAAGAAAAACCGATGCGCAAGACCCTGCTCGCCGCCGCGCTGGCGGCGTTCGCCGCCGTCGGCACTGCGTTCGCCGCGACCGCTCCGACCGACCAGGCCGTGGTACAGCACTACGCCGAACTGGTTCACGCCAACTACGCCGATGCGCTCGCCGCCGCGCGCGAGCTGCGCGAGGCGGTGCGCACCTTCGTCGCCGCGCCCTCGGAGGAGCGGCTCGCCGTCGCGCGCAAGGCCTGGCTGGCCGCGCGCGAGCCCTATGGCCAGACCGAAGCCTTCCGCTTCTACGGCGGCCCGATCGACGACGACAAGGGCCCCGAAGGGCGCATCAACGCCTGGCCGCTCGACGAGGCCTACATCGACTACGTCGAGGGCAACCCGAAGGCCGGCATCGTCAACAACCCGAAGGTCAGGATCGACCGCAAGACGCTGGCCGCGCTGAACGAAAAGGGCGGCGAAGAAAACATCAGCACCGGCTGGCACGCGATCGAGTTCCTGCTGTGGGGCCAGGACCGCGACGCCAAAGGCGCTGGCCAGCGCCCGGCGAGCGACTACACCAGCGCGGCGAACGCCGAACGCCGCAAACAGTACCTGCTCGAAGTCACCGAGCTCCTGGTCGCCGACCTCGAGTACGTGACCAGGGCCTGGGCACCGAACGCGAAGAACTACCGGGCGAAATTCGAGCAGGCGCCCAGGGACAGCCTGAAGAAGATCCTGGTCGGCCTCGGCAGCCTGAGCCGCGCCGAACTGGCCGGCGAGCGCATGGAAGTGGCGCTCGACAACAAGGACCAGGAAGACGAGCACTCGTGCTTCAGCGACAACACGCACCGCGACATCGTCGCCAACGCCGCGGGCATCCGTAACGTGTTCCTCGGCCGCTACCGCCGGCTCGGCGGCACCGTGGTCGAAGGCGCGAGCCTGTACGAGCTGGTCAAGACCAGAGACGCGGCGCTCGCCGACGCCACCCGGGCCGAGCTCGACGCGTCGGTCGCCGCCGCCAGCGCGATCCCGGCGCCGTTCGACCAGGCGATCCTCGGCGACGACGCGGCCGAAGGCCGCCGCCGCATCCGCGCGACCATCGACGCGCTGCAACGCCAGACCGATTCGCTGGTCGCCGTCGCCAAGGCGCTGGGCATCCAGCGGCTGAACGTGGGCGGGTGAGACCGACGCTCACCGGGTCTTTTGGCCAGTTCCCTCCTCCGAGCGAGACAGCCATCGATGAAGCCCTTCCTGCTCGCACTGTCGCTGCTGCCGGTGTTCGCCGTCGCGGCCGACGATCCCGCTGCGCTGTCGGGTGGCGACACCACGGTGTTCGACGCGGGCCGCAACGCCTTTTCGTACCCCGCGGCGAACATGGATGCCGACCGCCGCCGCGACTTCGCGGTCGGCAACTCGTTCTTCAAGAAGAACTGGGTCACCGCGCCGGCTTCGACCACGGCGCGCGACGGGCTCGGGCCGCACTTCATCGGCCGCTCATGCTCGGCCTGTCACGCGCTCGACGGCCGCGGCGCGCCGCCCGCCCCGGGCGAGCAGCCGCTCGGCCTGCTGATCCGCCTGAGCATTCCCGGTCACGACGCCAGGGCCGGCGTCGTCCCCGAGCCGAGCTACGGCGACCAGTTCGACAACGACGCGGTGCAGGGCGTCAAGCCTGAAGGCAAGGTCAGGGTCACGTACCGCGAGATCCGCGGGCATTTCGCCGACGGCGCGCCGTACAGCTTGCGCGCACCGAAATACGCGCTGGTCGAGCTCGGCTACGGCCCGCTGCACCCGCAGACGCTGATCTCGCCGCGCATCGCGCCACAGGTGGTCGGCATGGGGCTGCTCGAGGCGATCCCCGAAGCCGACATCCTCGCCCGCGCCGATGCCGAAGACCGCAACGGCGACGGCATCTCCGGCCGTCCGAACCGCGTCTGGGATGCGCGCGCGCAAAAGACCGTGCTCGGCCGGCTCGACTGGAAAGCCAACGGTCCGAACACCTACCAGCAGGTCGCTGGCGCCTTCCTCGGCGACATCGGCATCACCTCGCCGCTGTTCCCCGAACACCCCTGCACCGCGGCGCAGCCCGACTGCAAAGCCGCGCCGAACGGCGGCGAACCCGAGATCGACCTGGTCGACCTCGACAAGACGGTGTTCTACACGATGACGCTGGCGCCGCCCGCCAGGCGCCAGCTCGACGACCCGGCGGTCAAGCGCGGCGAGGTGCAGTTCGCGAAGCTCGGCTGCGCCGCCTGCCACGTGCCCGAGCATCGCACCGGCGAGCTGCCGGGCTATCCCGAGCTGTCGAACCAGACCATCCGCCCCTACACCGACCTGCTGCTGCACGACATGGGCGGGGGGCTGGCCGATGGCCGTCCGGACTTCGAGGCCAGCGGGCGTGAGTGGCGCACGCCGCCGCTGTGGGGCATCGGGCTGTTCAAGACGATCAACGGCCACACCGACTACCTGCACGACGGCCGCGCCCGCAACCTGAGCGAAGCGATCCTGTGGCACGGCGGCGAGGCCCAGGCGGCGCGCGAGCGGTTCGAGGCCCTCGGCAAGGCCGGACGCGAAGACCTGCTGCGCTTCCTGAGCTCGCTGTGAGCCGTCCGACCATGTCCAGCATGATCCGGTCCGCCCTGATCCTGGCGCTGTCGGCCGCCGCACTGCCGGCGCACGCCGCACCCACGCCCGAGCAGGCGCGCGTGCTCGGGCGCGTCGCCGAAGACGCGATCCTGCCCGCGATGCGCGATGCCGATGCGCGCGCGCAGGCGCTGGCTCGAGCCGCCGCGGCGTACTGCACCGAGCCTGGCCCCGAGGCGCTCGACGCTGCGCGCGCCGCCTGGCGCGAGGCCTTCCTCGCCTGGCGCAGGACCGGTGCCACCGGTTTCGGTCCGGCGCTGAACCTGCGCATCGCACGGACAATCGACGCCTGGCCGGCGCGGCCGAAGCTGATCGAGCAAGCCCTCACCGAGGGTACCGCAGCGCGCGATGCCGGCGCCGCAGCGCGCGGCTTCCCGGGGCTGGAGGCCCTGCTGTTCGAGCCGCAGGCCGCCGCCAGGCTGGCCGAAGCCAGGCGCTGCGCGTACTTCGCCGGCGCCACTGCCGACACCGCCGCGGCGACCGCGCAAGTCGTGCGCGGCTGGACCGAGGGTGGCCACGCGCGCGAGTTCGCCGGTGCCGGCGGCTTTGCGGCCGAGCCGGGGCACCCATACCTGACCGTCAACATCGCCTTCACCGAGCTGGTCAACCGCCTGGTCGCCGAGCTCGACGCCGACGCCGGCCGGCGCCTGGCCAAACCGCTCGGCTTGCGCAACCACGGCGAGGCACAGCCCGACAAACTCGAGGGGCGCTTGTCGGGCACCGCGCGCGCGGCGATCCAGGCCAGCCTGGACGGTGTCGGCGCGGCGCTGCGCCCGCTGCTCGACTACCTGACCGCGACCGGGCACAGGTCGCTGGCGGCGCAGCTGCGGAACGAGCTCGGCGTCGCGCGCGAGGCGCTGGCGGCGCTGCCGGCCGATCCGGCGCAGGCGCCGAAAGACACCGCCGCCCGCGCGCAGCAGGCCGTGGCGACGCTGCAGCATACGGTCGAGACCGGGCTCGCCCCGGCGCTGGTCGTGACCATCGACTTCAACGAGAACGACGGCGACTGATGGCGATGACCCGCCGTGCGCTGCTGCGACTCGCCGCACTCGGGCCGCTCGGTGCTGTCCTGCCGCGCACCGGAGCGTGCGCCGCGGCACACGGCCCCTGGCTGCTGTCGGCCTGGGACGACGAGCGCCGCCGGCACCACGTCGGCGGGTTCGCGCCCGACGGTGCGCGCCGCGCGCTGCCGAGCGATTTCCGTGGCCACGGTGTCGCGGTCGGTCCCGCGAGCCGTGCGGTGCTGTTCGCGCGCCGACCGGGCGAAGAGGCGCTGCTGTTCGACTGGCGCGAGGGGCGCGCGCTCGGCCTGCTCGAGGCGCCGCCCGAGCGCCGCTACACCGGCCACGGCGCCTTCGCGGCCGATGGCCGGCGGCTGTACAGCGGCGAGCAGGATGCCGACACCGCTCAGGGCGTGATCGGCATCTGGGACGTCGCGCGGCGCGAGCGCGTCGGCGAGTGGGTGCTCGACGGCATTGAGCCGCACGAACTGCTGCCGATGCCCGACGGCCGGCTCGCGGTCGCGCTCGGCGGCATCTCCACCCGCGCCGATACCGGGCGGCGGCGGCTCGACAGCGGTATCGACTCCTCGCTGTTGCTGCTCGACGCCCGCGACGGCCGCGAGCTCGCCCGCCACCGCCTGCCCGACGCGCGCCAGAGCCTGCGCCACCTCGCGGTCGCGCCGGACGGGCTGCTGGCGGTCGTCTGCCAGCATCAGGACGGGCTCGATGCCCCCGGGCTGGCGGTGCTGGCGCCGGGAGCGGCCGGGCTGGTCCCGCTCGAGGCGCCGCCCGAGGCGCTCGCCGGCACCACGGGTTACTGCGGCAGCGTGGCGCTGGACGGGGTCGGGCGCGTCGCGCTGGTCAGCGCCACGCGCGGCGACCGCGTGCTGGCCTGGGACGTGCGCCGCCACGCCTTCCTCGGCGCCGCCGAGATGACCAGGCCCTGCGGGACGGCCTGGCTCGACGACGCCTTCACCGTCAGCAACGAGCTCGGCGAACTGCGCGCCTTCGACACCGCGCTGCGCGAGCTGCCCGCACGCCGGCGCGTCCATCCGGGCACGCGGTGGGACAACCACCTCGCCGTCGCGGGCTGAGGGCACAAGTCCCGCTGGCGTGCTTCGAGCCCCGACGTCAAGAACTAACGCCCGATTGCAGCGCTCCGGGGGCTATCGCGGAGCGGCACTTGCGCTACGGGCGCAGGGGCGAGTCCGGGAAGGAGCGAGAGTCCGGTGAGCTCTCGCTCCGGCGAGCGGGCAGCCGGCTGGCGGCTGCCCTGGACCCGCGCGGAGCGGCGCCGTACCTCGGAGGTGTACACGGAGGTACGCCGAGAATGAGCGCAACGACATCCCCCTTGCTCCGCCGCAATGCGCGCAAAATTCCTGGAACCCGTATTACCCGATGCCGTAGCCGTGCAGCGCGTAGCCGATCTGCACCAGGGCGAAGCCGAGCACCAGCACGCCGGCGGCGGCGCGTACCACCGGTCGGCGCACGAATGCCGACAGGCCGGCGGCGACCGCGCCCATCGCCAGCAGCGCCGGCAGGGTGCCGAGGCCGAAGCTCGCCAGCAGCGCCGCCCCTTCGAGCGCGCTGCCGGCGCCCAGCGCCCAGATCACGACGCTGTACACCAGCCCGCACGGCAGCCAGCCCCACACCGCGCCGAGCGCCAGCGCCTGCACCGGGTGGCGTACCGGCAGCCAGCGCCGGCCGAGCGGCTCGAGCCGCTGCCACACCAGCTTGCCGCCGAGGCGTTCGAGCGCCGCCAGCCCGCGCCACCAGCCGGCCAAGTATAGCCCCAGCAGCAGCATGAAGCCGCCGGCGAGCAGCTGCAGCCCGAGCTGCGCGTGGCGCACCGTGGCCAGGTTGGCCGCCCAGGCGCCGACGCCGCCGGCGAGTGCGCCGGCGGCGGCGTAGCTGGTGATGCGGCCGAGATTGTAGGCGAGCAGGTACGGCAGTCGCGCGCCGAAGCCGCCGGCCGGCAAGCCCAGCGCCAGCGCGCCGACGATGCCGCCGCACATGCCGGCGCAATGCACGCCGCCGGCCAGCGCGACCAGGAAGGCCGCCAGATACTGCGACTCGACCATTCAGCGCCCGTCCATCTCGTATTCGCCGCCGTCGCGCCCGAGCGCGGCGAGGATCGCGCTGCGGTGCAGCTCGACCGCCCCGCGCCCGATCGCGATCGCTTCCTCGGCGTGCGTGTAGTCGAGCAGCGGGATGTGCGCGAGCCGTGGCGACAGTTGCACGTCGGGCGGATCGCCGGCCATGCGCATGCGGGTCAGGCGATCCTGCAGGATGTTCATCGTGCCGACCACCACTTCGAAGCGCCCGGGCGCCGCATCGGCGCTGCCGAGCAGCGCCTGCAGCTTGCTGCCGAGCACGCCGAAGCGCTCGGGTTTGGCGCCGCGCTCGACGCTGGGGCGCACACTGTGCTCGGCATGGTGCCGGACCACGCCGCCGTGCAGATTGACCGCGATCACGACATCGGCGCCGAGCGCGCGGCACAGCGACACCGGCACCGGGTTGACGACGCCGCCGTCGACCAGCCAGCGCCCGTCGACCTCGATCGGCGGCAGCAGACCGGGGATCGCGATCGAGGCGCGCACCGCCGCGTGCAGGCTGCCGCTCTGGAACCACACTTCGCGGCCGTCGTAGAGATCGGTCGCGACGCAGGCGAAACGCCGCGGCAGCGCCTCGATCGGCACTTCGGGGACGCGTTCGCCGAAGGCTTCGATCAGCTTGTCGCCCTCGAACAGCGCCCCCGCGCGCAGGCTGACGAAGCCCAGGATCTGCCGCCAGCCGATGTCGTGCGCCCAGTCCTCGAGCGCATCGAGCCGGCCCGCGGCATAGGCAGCGCCGACCGCCGCGCCGATCGAGGAGCCGCAGACGATGTCGGGATGTATGTCGAGTTCGGCGAGTGCACGTAACACGCCGATGTGCGCCCAGCCGCGCGCCGAGCCGCTGCCGAGTGCGATGCCGATGCGTAAACCCATGCCGGACCTCCCCGGGCGCGGTCACGCGGCGCCCGCCCTCGATGTGATAGCCCGCGGCGCGCTGGCGCCCGCCTCCCAGGTGATAGCCGCCGCGGACCCGGTCCGCGGCGGGTGCAACGATTGTTTGCGCTCAGCGCTCCTTCAGCCGCGGCATCAGTTCGACCAGGTTGCACGGGCGGTGGCGGTAGTCGAGCTGCGCCTCGATGATGCGGTCCCACGCCGTGCGACAGGCACCCGAAGAGCCTGGCAGGCAGAACACGTAGGTGCCGTTGGCCACACCGGCGATCGCGCGCGACTGGATGGTCGAGGTCTTGATCTCCTCCCAGGACAGCATCCGGAACAGCTCGCCGAAGCCCTCGATCTGCTTGTCGAGCAGCACCGCGACCGCCTCGGGGGTGCCGTCGCGTCCGGTGACGCCGGTGCCGCCGGTGCTCAGCACCACTTCGACCGCCGGATCGGCGATCCAGCGCGACACCACCGCGCGGATCGCGTAGACGTCGTCGCGGACGATCGCCTTCTCGGCCAGGCGGTGGCCGGCGGCCAGCAGGCGTTCGGCCAGCGTGCGTCCGGAGACGTCGTCGGCTTCGGTGCGGCTGTCGGACACGGTCAGGACCGCGATGTTCAGGGGCACGAATTCGCGTGCGTCGGGCATGGTCGGGACTCCTGCAAGGCGTTCAGCCGGACTACATACCGCATCCGCCCCCGGCGGCTCCAGCCTCCCTTGAAATGCGCGGCACGGTCCCCATCTTTGCGGGCGTACGGCCGTGCAACCCCACCCCCGAACTTCACATTTGGAGGACAGCACCATGAGCAGCATCATGCGTTACGATCCGTGGACCCGGCTGAACCAGCTGCAGAAGGAGCTGGAGCGGGTGTTCGACCCGCGCGTACTCCGCGACGAGGACAGTTCCAACGTCGCCACCTGCGACTGGGTGCCGGCGGTGGACATCAAGGAGGAGAATGACCGCTTCGTGATCCACGCCGACATCCCCGGCGTCGACCCGAAGGACATCGACATCACGATGGAGAACGGCGTGCTGACGCTGCGCGGCCAGCGCTACACGGAGACCAAGGAGGAGCGCGAGGGCTACAAGCGCATCGAGCGCGCCCGCGGCACCTTCTACCGCCGCTTCGGCCTGCCGGATTCGGCCGATCCGAACGGCATCAGCGCCCGCGGCCTCCACGGCGTGCTCGAGATCGTGATCCCGAAGCAGCAGCGCTCACAGTCGCGCAAGATCACGGTCGAGCCCGTCGAGGGCTGAGCGCAGCGCCGGACGCCCGACTGGAAGCCCATGGAATACGAGGACGCCTCGAAAAATGCGTCCTAAACCCTTGATTCTGCAAGCCAGGTGCCGACGCCGGTGAAACTCGTTGGACCTGTACAGCGGCCCCCTGTGGTGGTCCGACTGTAGCCGCTGGCGCTGCTCGGCGCCAGCGGCTCACTGAGGCAAGCCCGGTCCGGGAGGTCTGCGTTTCGCCTGCCTTGATGTGATACGGCAGTTCAAGGTTGCCGGTATCAGGTTTGACTTACAGTGCCGCTTCAAGCGCCGCGATAAAGGCGGCATCGTCGAACCGGGATGGCTCGGGGCTGGCGCCGGGCAGGGGTTTGAGAGTGTCGGGGTCGAGACCAGCGTCTAGAGCGTGTTATGAATCTGTGTCCGTCGCGGGTAACCTGTTGGGATAACTACCCGAAAGCCCTATCCGAGCGATGTGAGTGATGAGGAGTGGGCGCTCGTCGCCCCCTATCTCAGTCTGCTGCC
>JBDHRG010000087.1:0-15662 GCA_039807445.1 Candidatus Competibacteraceae bacterium | reverse complement strand
CCGGCGGCGAAGGTGCGCTCCCCGGGGCGCACGACCGCCATCACGTAGGACTGGCGCGTGGGCACGTCCATCTCGACCAGCCCCTCGCGCAGCAGCAACAGCACGGCCGCGGTGGTGAAATCGGGCGCGACGGTGATCGTCGCCAGCAGCAGCGACGAGGGGATGTGCGTGAACACCATCGTGTTGACGAGCCCGATGCGCCCGGCGAGCCAGGCGGCAAAGAGGTGCGAGGCGGCGTTGGCGAGGCGTGCGACGAAGAACAGCGCCGCGATCGTCGCTGCATCGGCGCCGAAGCGCGCGTGCAGGAACAGCGCCATCAGCGTCGCGCCGATGAAGCCGCCGGCGAGGCTGTCGAGCGCGAACAGCGCGCAGATCCGGACGAGGATGTGCACGCTGCCCGGTGCCAGCGCCGGGCGCAGGCGGGCGTCGGCCGCCTCGAGCCGCGACGACAGCCCGGCGTACAAGGGCAACGTCGCGAGCAGCAGGCCAGCGTAGCCGAGCATCGCCCCCTGCAGCGCGGCGCCCTCGCTGGGCCCGCCGACACCGTGCAACAGCGCCGGCAGCCCGCCGGCGAGGCCACCGAGGGCGTGGCCGAGGTCCTGCATCAGGTTGTACCAGGCGAAGCGGCGGGTGCGCTCGGCGTCGGCACCGGTAGCGGGCAGCATCGCCTGCTCGAGCACCAGCGCGGCGCCGCGGTCGCGGCCCATGCCGTTCAGCATGCCGAGCGCGGCGGCGAGTATGGCGAGCGTCGGCGCCGCCGTCAGCGCGACGACCAGACCGCCGGCGCCGCCGAGCAGCGCGAGCGCCATCAGCGCACGGCGGCGCCCGAAGCGGTCGCCGGCGAAGCTGACGACGAGCGCGGCGAGTGTCGCGCCGACCAGGCCGGCGCTGAGGACGAGCCCGATCGCGCTCGGCGCAAAACCGCGCGCGAGCAGGTGCAAGCCCAGCACCACGCCGACCAGCCCGGTCGCCAGCGCCCGCAGCAAGGCGGCCGCATACAGGCGCAGCCGATCATCCACGGCGGCATCAGGGCTTGGGGGCGAGCGCGCCGCCGGCGTCCTTCCAGGCGGCGATGCCGCCTTCGAGATAGCGGGCGTCGAACCCCAGACCGAGCAGGCACACGTTGACGCGCTGGCTGACCGCGTGGCCGTGCACGCAATAGACCACGACCGTCGCTCCGGGCGGCAGCTCGGCGCTCCAGCGCTCGACGGCCTCGGGATCGCGCCAGGCAGCGCCGGCGATGAGGACATCGTCTTCGGCGAGCGCGGCGCGGCGGCGCACGTCGAACAGCAGCGGCGCGGGGTCGGTGGCGAGCAGCGCGCTCAGCTCGGTGGGCGACACGCTCAGCGACATGGCGGTTTCCTCCTGTTCAGACGAGCAAAGACACCAGCAGGCCCAGCGCGCCCGCAGCACCGATCAGCGGGATCACGCCGAGCTGGTAGCGGAACAGCGCCACGACCGCGGCCAGGCCGATCAGCGCCGAGGGCCAGTCGAAGACGCCGCCGAAACCCTGCGGCCACAGCACGTGGTAGGCGAAGAACAGCGCCAGGTTGACGATCACGCCGACCACCGCGGCGGTGATGCCGGTCAGCGGCGCGGTGAACCTGAGCTCGCCGCGGGTGGCCTCGACCGCCGGCCCGCCGACCAGGATGAACACGAACGAGGGCAGGAAGGTGAAGAAGGTCGCGACCAGCGCGCCGAGACAGCCGGCCAGCGCCAGCGACTCGGGGCCGAACACCGCCTTGGTCCAGGCGCCGACGAAGCCGACGAAAGCCACGACCATGATCAGCGGCCCCGGCGTGGTCTCGCCGAGCGCCAGCCCGTCGATCATCTGCCCCGCCGACAGCCACTGGTAGTGCTCGACCGCGCCCTGGTAAACATACGGCAGCACCGCGTAGGCGCCGCCGAAGGTCAGCAGCGCCGCCTTGCTGAAGAACCAGCCCATCGAAGTCGGCGTGCCCTGCCAACCGAAAGCCGCGGCCAATGCGCCGAGCACCCCCAGCCACAGCAGCCCGCCGACCAGGCCGAAAGCGAGCAGGCGCGCGGGACGGAAACGCGCGTGCTCGGGCACCGGCGTGTGGTCGTCGAGCAGCGCCGCGCCGTAGGATTTTTCGGCGCCGCCGTGACCGCCGCCGACCTTGAACAAGGCCGGTCGCAGCCGACCGCCGAGCGCGCCGGCGAGCGCCGCGCCGAGCACGATCGCCGGGAACGGCACCTCGAAGGCGGCGATCGCGAGCAAGGCCGCTGCGGCGATGCCCCACAGCAGGCCGTTCTTCAGCGCGCGCGAGCCGATGCGGTACGCCGCGAACAGCACGATCGCCGTCACCGCCGGCTTGATGCCGTACAACACGCCGGCCACCGCCGGCAGGTGGCCGAAGGCCAGGTAGATCCACGACAGCGCGATCAGGATGAACACCGAGGGCAGCACGAACAGCCCGCCCGCAGCGATACCGCCCTTGACGCCGTGCATCAGCCAGCCGATATAGGTCGCCAGTTGCTGCGCCTCGGGGCCGGGCAGCAGCATGCAGTAGTTCAGCGCATGCAGGAAGCGGTGCTCGGAGATCCAGCGCCGGCGCTCGACCAGTTCCTGGTGCATGATCGCGATCTGCCCCGCGGGACCGCCGAAGCTGATGAAGCCGAGCTTCAGCCAGTAGCGCAGCGCCTCGCCGAAGCCGACCGACGGCGGCGTATCGGGTGGTGCGGCCGGCGGATCATCCGCGGGCGTCGGGTCGGTTGGCTCGGGCATGGCGGCGTTCACGGTGCGAGAGTTCTCCTGCGGGGCGCGAAACGTCGAGGGCTTCCCTCAGCCCTGGCGCCAGGCCAGATACAAGTCTCCGAAGATCCGGCCGGCGACATCGAGCAACGCGTCGTCGTCGGCACAGCGGGCACGGGCGCCGGCGAGCAGCGCTTCGACCCCCGGCGCCTCGGCGACCGGCACGCCGCCGACGTCGAGGCAGTGCACCACGGCGCCGATGCGCGCGAGCGCCGCGTCGCCCTCGAGCCCGAAGCTCGCCAGCAGCGTCTCGAAGGTCACGCGCGCGCCGAGGTGGCTGAATTCGGCGCCGTCGAAATCGAAGCCGAGCGCGCCGGCGGGCACGTCTTCGGGACGCTCGAGCCAGACGAAGCGTGCATCGGGATCGATGTGGCGGCGGATCAGCCAGGCGCTCGCCAGCCGATCGACCCAGGGGCGCGCGCGCGTGGCCCAGACCCGCCCCTGGTAGTCGGCACGGTCGCGGCGCAGCGGCTGACCCGCCATCGCCTGCGGCTCACCGGGGCTCAGCCGCGCCGTCGCCTCGGCCTGCAGCACGTCGAGCAGCGCGCGGGCCTGCGCCTGCGGCTCGCCCGGGAAGAAATCGGTCGCGGCCAGCGCATCGAGCGCGCGACCGAGGCCGCGCAGCCGCCGCCGCACGTCGGCGGGCGCGAGCGAGGGTACCTCCGAGCGAGCGCGCCCCAGCTCGTCGACCAGCGCCGCGAACTCCGCCGTGCGGTTGAACAGCCCGACGAACTCCGCCGCCTGGGCCGCGTCTTCGGCGAGCACGCGCAACAAGGCCGCGCTGCCGCCGGCGGTGCGCGTCGCCGCCATCAGCTCGCGGAACGCGGTTTCCAGCGCGTCGCGCGCCGGCAGCAGGTACACCCCGTCGCGCAGCACGCCGCAGCCGAGCCCCTTCAGCGCCCGCCACAGGCGCATGCGCTCGGTGGCGTTCGCCGTGGGCAGGCTGGTGACGAGTACCAGCCAGCACGATGCATCAGTTTTCATGCAATAAGATCTACATGTCAGTAGACCTTATTGCAAGAGTGACGTTCGTATCGCTGTGACCGATGCGGCGTGGCGCTGTACGTCCCGCCCGACTCTGCACCGGTCGCGATCAGCGACCGTCACGCGCTGCCGCCGACCAGGAAGTTGCCGCGCGCCGCAGACGCCTGCGCGGCCAGCAGCGGGATCTCGGCCTCGTCCTTGAGCTCGACGCCCGACAGCTTGCGCCGGCGCGCCTCGCGCAGCAGGTACCACAGCCGGTGCGCGGCGGTGGCGAAAGCCTGGCCCTCGGGGCGGACGTTGGAGATGCAGTTGCGGTCGGCGTCGGTCAGCCCGACGCGCGGGCCATGGCTCAGGTACAGCCCGAGGCTGTCGGGCGAGCTCAGCCCCGGGCGCTCACCGATCAGCACCACGACGATCTCGGCGCCGAGCAGCTCGCCGATCTCGTCGCCGACCGCGACCCGCCCCTGCTCGACCAGCGTCACCGGCGCGACGTGCCAGCCGGCCTCGGCCAGCTTCGGCCGGACCGCCTCGAGCATCGCCGGCGTGTGCTGGTTGACGGCGAAGGCCGACAGGCCGTCGGCGACGACGAAGGCGAGATCGAAGCCGCGCATCCCGGCCTCGGCGAGCGCGGCGAGCCGCTCGCGCGAGGCCGGGTCCAGCCGCCGGCCGAGGTCGGGGCGCTTGAGGTATTCACCGCGGTCGGCGGCGGCGCTGTGCAGCTCGACCACCGGCCAGCCCGCCGCTTCCAGGTGCGCACACAGCCCCTGCCGGTCCAGCGGCAGGTGCACCGCATCGCGCGCGCGGGCGTGCGCGAGCTGGAACTCGAGCAGCGGCTGCGTCGGCAGGCTGACGCCGGCGCGCCCGAGCGCGATGCGCGCCCGGGTGAAGCGGCGCAGGCCTTCCCAGGGGTTGGCGATCACCAGCTTGTCCATGGTTGCCTCCTGCCTTCAGGCGATGCGCGCGAGCGCGGCGCGGAACGAGGCCGGCAGCGCCTCGCGCGGACGCAGCTTGTCGCCGTTGTCGAAGATGCCCATGCGCAGCAGCCAGTCCTCGAACTCGGGCGCCGGGCGCAGCCCCAGCACCTCGCGCACGTACAGCGCGTCGTGGAACGAGGTGGTCTGGTAGTTCAGCATCACGTCGTCCGAGCCGGGGATGCCCATGACGAAGGTGCAGCCGGCGGTGCCGAGCAGCGTCAGCAGCATGTCCATGTCGTCCTGGTCGGCCTCGGCGTGGTTGGTGTAGCAGACGTCGCAGCCCATCGGCAGGCCGAGCAGCTTGGCGCAGAAGTGGTCCTCGAGCCCGGCGCGGATGATCTGCTTGCCGTCGTATAGGTACTCGGGGCCGATGAAACCGACCACGGTGTTGACCAGCAGCGGTCGGAACCGGCGCGCGACGGCGTAGGCGCGCGCCTCGCAGGTCTGCTGGTCCAGCCCGTGGTGGGCGTTGGCCGACAGCGCGCTGCCCTGGCCGGTCTCGAAGTACATGACGTTGTCGCCGAGCGCGCCGCGCCCGAGCGCGAGCGCCGCCTGGTGCGCCTCGGCCAGCAGCGCCAGGTCCACGCCGAAGCTCCGGTTGGCGGCCTCGGTGCCGGCGATCGACTGGAACACCAGGTCGACCGGGACGCCGCGGTTGATCGCCTCGAGCGAGGTCGTCACGTGGGTCAGCACGCAGGCCTGGGTCGGGATGCGGTACTCACGGATCACCGCGTCGAGCATCTCGAGCAGCGTGCACACCGCCGGCACGCTGTCGGTGGCCGGGTTGATGCCGATCACCGCGTCGCCGTTGCCGTACAGCAGACCGTCGAGCAGCGAGGCGGCGATGCCGCTCGGGTCGTCGGTCGGGTGGTTGGGCTGCAGCCGCGTCGACAGCCGCCCGGGCAGGCCGATCGTGTTGCGGAAGCGCGTCACCACGCGGCACTTGCGCGCGACCAGGATCAGGTCCTGCACGCGCATGATCTTCGACACCGCGGCGACCATCTCGGGGGTCAGCCCCGGCGCCAGCCGCGCCAGCGCCGCCTCGTCGGCAGCGTGGCTCAGCAGCCAGTTGCGGAAATCGCCGACCGTCAGGCCACTGACCGGTGCAAAGGCGCCGGCATCGTGGCCGTCGATGATCAGCCGCGTGACCTCGTCCTGCTCGTAGGGGATCAGCGCCTCGTTGAGGAAGGTCTTCAGCGGCACCTCGGCCAGCGCCATCTGTGCCACCGCGCGCTCCTCGTCGCTGTCGGCGGCGACCCCGGCCAGGTAGTCGCCCGAGCGCGCCGGCGTGGCCCTGGCCATCAGCGTCTTCAGATCGGCGAAGCGGTAGGTGCGGCTGCCCAGGGTATGCGTGTAAGCCATGGTCTGCCCTCCTCGTCAGGTACCCAGGCCTTCGGCCTTCAGCTCGGCTTCGGACTCGATCATGGTGTCGAGCGGCGCGACTTCGCGCTGGTGCACGGTGGCACGGAAGTAGACGTAGCCGAGCACCAGCAGGCCGACGAAGACCAGCGCCACCAAGGCGTTGAACCAGATCATCGTCGCCAGCGCGACCAGCGCGCCGAACAGCGCGAAGCCCGGGAACCAGGGGTAGAACGGTGCGCGGAACGAGCGCTCCATGTCGGGCTCGCTGCGGCGCAGCTTGAACAGGCTGAGCATGCTGATGATGTACATCAGCAGCGCGCCGAACACCGACATCGTGACGATGTTCGCGGTCAGCGTCTGCCCGCCGAGCGTGATCAGCTCGTCGCTGTAGATCGCGGCGATGCCCACCACGCCGCCGGCGAGGATCGCACGGTGCGGCGTCTTGAAGCGCGGGTGCACCTTGGCCAGCCCGCGCGGCAGGTAGCCGGCGCGCGCCAGCGCGAAGATCTGCCGCGAATAGCCGAGGATGATGCCGTGGAACGAGGCGACCAGGCCGAACAGACCGAGCCACACCAGCATGTGCAGCCAGCCGCTGCTGTCACCGACGATCATCTTCATCGCCTGCGGCAGCGGGTCGTTGATGTTGGCGAGCGTGCGCCAGTCACCGGTGCCGCCGGCGAACACCATCACTCCGATCGCCAGCACCACCAGCGTCACGATGCCGGTGATGTAGGCGATCGGGATCGAGCGCTTCGGGTCCTTGGCCTCCTCGGCCGCCATCGCCACGCCCTCGATCGCGAGGAAGAACCAGATCGCGAACGGGATCGCCGCGAAGATGCCCGTAACCGCTTCGGGGCCGAAGCTGTCCTGGCCGGCCCAGCCGTGGGCGGTGAAGTTGGCCCAGGAGAAGCCCGGCGCGACCACGCCCATGAACACCAGCAGCTCGAAGATCGCCAGCAGCGTCACGAACAGCTCGAAGGTCGCGGCGAGCTGCACGCCGACGATGTTCAGCCCCATGAACACCAGGTAGGCACCGAAGGCCGCGTACTTGGGACTGAGCTCGGGGAACTGCACGTTCAGGTAGGCGCCGATCGCGAGCGAGATCGCCGGCGGCGCGAACACGAACTCGACCAGCGTCGCCGCCCCGGCCAGGTAGCCGCCGGTTGGCCCGAAGGCGTGGCGAGCATAGGCGAAGGGGCCGCCGGCGTGCGGGATCGAAGTGGTCAGCTCGGTGAAGCTGAAGATGAAGGTGGTGTACATCGCGGCGATGAACACCGCGGTCACCAGGAAGCCCAGCGTGCCGGCGCTGGCCCAGCCGTAGCTCCAGCCGAAGTACTCGCCCGAGATCACCAGGCCGACGGCGATGCCCCAGAGCTGCAGCGTGCTCAGGGTCTGTTTCAGTTCGTGGTGGCTCACGGCACCCACGTGTTGTCCGTGCTGCTCTTGCATGACGGTTTCTCCTCGTTCCTCGTTCGGGTGCCCACCTCGCGTGTCGCGCATGACGCGTGGCGGGTGGGCAGATCGATGTTTTTCAATGAAACAATTCGGCCCCGTCATTTTTATTGTCATCATCCGGCGAACGCTTCTCCTCCCCGTCGAATGTAGCCGCGGATCGCGCGGCGGCAGTCGAAAGGGGTGCGGATGTCTCCGTGTCATGACGGAGGAAGGCGCATCGTCGGGCAGAGGCGCAGGGAGGGCAGGATGCCCTCCCGTCCCGGCGAGCTCGCGCCCCTGGGAAAGCCCCGCACCGTCGGGCGGCGCGGCGTGCGGCGCCTACGGGTCGAGCGGCGCCAGCGTTTCCAGCTCGGCGTCGTCGAACAGCCGCGAGCGCGTCAGGAAGCGCAGCCCCTCGGGCCCCTCGAGCGAGAACATGCCGCCGCGCCCGGGCACTACGTCGATGATCAGCTGGGTGTGCTGCCAGTACTCGAACTGCGCCGCGCTCATGTAGAAGGGGCAGCCGCCGATCGCGCCGAGCTTCACGTCGGAGCCACCGATGCGGAACTCGCCGAGCGGGTAGCACATCGGCGCGCTACCGTCGCAGCAGCCACCCGACTGGTGGAACATCAGCGCGCCGTGCTGCGCCTTCAGGCGCTCGATCAGCGCCAGCGCGGACTCGGTGGCGAGAACGCGGGGGGTGGTCATCGTGCGCACCTCGGATGCGCGTGAGACGTGAAGCGTGAGACGTGAGGGATATCTATCTCCCACCGCGTTCTCACGCTTCACGCTTCACGCTTCACGCTTCACGTCATCAGAAGAAGCCCAGCGGATTGGTGCTGTAGCTCACGAGCAGGTTCTTGGTCTGCTGGTAGTGCTCGAGCATCATCTTGTGGTTCTCGCGACCGATGCCCGACTGCTTGTAGCCGCCGAAGGCCGCGTGCGCCGGGTATTGGTGGTAGCAGTTGGTCCACACGCGACCGGCCTGAAGGCCGCGCCCCATGCGGTAGGCGGTGTTCATATCGCGGGTCCACACGCCGGCACCCAACCCGTAGAGGGTGTCGTTGCCGACGGCCAAGGCCTCGGCCTCATCCTTGAACGTGGTCACGGCGACCACCGGACCAAAGATCTCTTCCTGGAAGATGCGCATCCGGTTGTGGCCCTTGAACAGCGTGGGCTTGACGTAGTAGCCACTCGCGAGCTCGCCGGGCAAAACGTTGCGGTCGCCGCCGATCAGGCACTGCGCACCCTCCTGGCGGCCGATGTCGATGTAGCTGAGGATCTTCTCGAGCTGCTCGCTCGAGGCCTGGGCACCGATCATCGTCTCGGTGTCGAGCGGGTTGCCCTGCTTGATCTGGCGAGTCCGCTCCACCACCCGCTCGATGAAGGCGTCGTAGATCGACTCCTGGATCAACGCGCGCGAGGGGCAGGTGCACACCTCGCCCTGGTTGAGGGCAAACATCACCAGGCCCTCCACGCACTTGTCCAGGAACTCATCGTCCTTGGCCATCACGTCGGCGAAGAAGATGTTCGGCGACTTGCCGCCGAGCTCGAGCGTCACCGGGATGATGTTCTCGGCGGCGTACTGCATGATCAGGCGGCCGGTGGTGGTCTCGCCGGTGAAGGCGACCTTACTGATGCGCTTGCTGGTCGCGAGCGGCTTGCCGGTTTCGAGGCCGAAGCCGTTGACCACGTTGACCACGCCCGCGGGCAGCAGGTCGGCGATCAGCTCCATCAGCACCAGGATCGAGGCCGGGGTCTGCTCGGCGGGCTTGAGCACCACGCAGTTGCCGGCGCCCAGCGCCGGGGCGAGCTTCCACACCGCCATCAGGATCGGGAAGTTCCACGGGATGATCTGGCCGACCACACCGAGCGGCTCGTGGAAGTGGTAGGCGACGGTGTCGTGGTCGATCTCGCAGGCAGAGCCTTCCTGTGCGCGGATGCAACCGGCGAAATAGCGGAAGTGGTCGATCGCGAGCGGGATGTCGGCGGCCAGCGTCTCGCGCACCGGCTTGCCGTTGTCCCAGGTTTCGGCGACGGCGAGCGCCTCGAGGTTCGCTTCCATCCGGTCGGCGATCCTGTTGAGGATGTTGGCGCGCTCGGCCGGCGAAGTCTTGCCCCAGGCGTCCTTGGCCTTGTGCGCGGCGTCGAGCGCGAGCTCGATGTCGGCGGCCGAGGAGCGCGGGATCTCGCAGAAGGGCTTGCCGGTGACCGGCGACACGTTCTCGAAGTAGCGCCCTTCGACCGGCGCGACCCATTCGCCGCCGATGAAGTTGGCATAGCGCGACTTGAAGCTGACCTTGGCGCCGGGCTGATTGGGCTGGACGTACAGCATGGTTCGTTCTCCGTGGCCTTCGGGGTTGCGGGGGCGGCGGCTCCGTCGCCCTGCCCGACTCCATAGCAAATCGCGGGCCAACAACGAAATTTTGTTTTTATTTAAATATTTGTATTCGATGCCCAGGCGCAGCAGCCGTCTAAGCAAAGCCGGTGTCACGGAAACGAGACAGCAGGTGACACCTGAGCTCGACATTGATCGGCAGCGGGATCAATGCGCCGCGCCGTTCGAGAACAGCTGTATCACGCCGACGCCGCCGACGATCATCGCGATGCCGAGCCAGGCTGCGGCGTCGGGCTTCTGGCCGTAGAGCAGCATCGCCGCCAGCGTCACCAGCACGATGCCCAGCCCCGACCAGATCGCGTAGGCGATACCCACCGGCACCGAGCGCATCACCAGGACCAGCATCCCGAAGGCGATGCCGTAGCCGAACACCACCAGCGCCAGCGGCAGCGGCCGCGACAAGCCTTCGACCGCCTTCAGCGACGAGGTGGCGACGACTTCGGCAATGATGGCGATCGCCAGGTACACGTAGCCGTTCATGGTCGGTTCTCCGGTAGCAGCAAAGCATTCGATCGGTGCAGTCTAGCGGACCTGGAGATAGGATAAAGTTATTGAACATCTGAAATGGAGATAGGTGATGCAATGGAACCTCGAGCAACTGAGCGCCTTCGTCGCGGTTTGCGAGCACGGCTCGTTCTCCGCCGCGGCGCGCGTCTCGCGCCGCGTGCAGTCGGCGGTCAGCGGCGCGATCGCGCTGCTCGAGGCCGATCTCGGCGTGGTGCTGTTCGAGCGCAGCAGCGGCCGCCAGCCGCGGCTGACGCCGGCGGGCGAGGCGCTGCTGCACGAGGCGCGCGAAGTGTTGCGCCAGTGCGAGCGCTTCGAGCGCCGCGCGCGCGTGCTCTGCGCCGGCGAAGAGAGCCGGCTGCGGCTGGCCATCGACGAAGCCATGCCCTACCTGCCGGTGCTCGGCTGCCTCGAAGCCCTGGCCGGCGCGTTCCCGCTGCTCGAGCTGACGCTGTTCAACGGCGCGCAGGGCGATGTCGCCGCCTGGGTCGCCGAAGAGCGCGCCGACCTCGGGCTGCTGTTCCTGCAGGAGCGCATGCCGGCCGGGCTGGATCAGCAGACCCTGGGCGAAATCCCGGTGGTCGCCGTGGCCGGGCGCGACCATCCGCTGGCGCAGCTGCGCTGGGTCGACCGCCGCGCGCTGGCCGCGCACCGCCAGTTGCTGATCGCGCCGCGCCTGGCCGAGCGCCGCGACAGCGAGCGGATCGGCCCGCAGGTGTGGCGCGTGGACAGCTTCTACGCCATCGCCGAGCTGGTGGTGCGCAGCCTCGGCTGGGCGCTGGTGCCGCTGACCGTCGCGCATTACCCCACGTATCGCGACCGCCTGGTCGTGCTGCGCGGCGAGCTGTCGGCGCCGTCGCTGGCAGTCGAGCTGGTCTGGCGCCGCGACCGGCCGCTGGGCGCCGCCGCGCAATGGCTCGCGCGCAGCTTCGCCGAACAGCTGGCGGATGCCGCCGTCCAGCGCTGAAGCCAGCGGCAGACAAGCGCCCCCGGATCGGGAACAATCGCCGACCACGCCCGGCCCGCGCGCCGGCGCACGGACGAAACCGGACCCACGAGGACAGCCGCGATGCGCATCCCCCGTTGCTGCACCCTGACCGCGCTGGCGCTCGCCGCCGGCTGCGCCGCCAGCATGCGCCCCGACGGCACGCCGGCGGATGCCGTCAGCTACACCGGCAACGGCGTGCGCGGCGGTGCCGCCTACGCGGTCGCGATCCACCTCGACGCGCACGGCAACGGCACGGTCGCGCTCGACAGCGATTGCCGCGGCGGCGCCAGGATCCTGGCCTCGTCGGTGGTCCGCACGGATTCGGTGGTGTCGTTTCGCGCCTTCGGCTGCAGCGGCAGGACGGTCGGCCTCGACGTGGTCAACGCCGAACTCGGACAAGGCGTGATCCGCAGCGCCGGCATCTACTTCCTCGAGCGGCGCGAGCTGCAGCTGACGCGCATCGGCAACCCGATCGTGGTCGCGGCGCAGTGAGCCCGCCCGGCACCGCGCTGGCCGGCGAGCTCGCGCGGCAGCCGCCGGCCGACTAAAGTCACGCCCCGGGACGGTGCCCCGGCACCGCACGCTCCCGCGCCACCCGATTCCGACCGAGGCACCCTCATGAACCAGGCCCAAGCCGGCATCCTGCTTCCGATCCCGACCGCCGCCCGCTACCTGGCGTTCTCGCTCGCACCCGGCGCCGATCCGCGTTCGGGTCTGCGTGCGCTGCGCGAGCTCGCCGACGGCGAGCGCCTGGTCGTCGGCCTCGGCCCCGCGCTGGTGCACGCGCTGGCGGCGCACATCGAGGGCCTGCGCGTCTTCCCGCCGCTGGCCGGCATCGGTGCCGAGATTCCCGTGGCGCAACACGCGCTGTGGGTCTGGGTGCGCGGCGACGAGCGCGGCGAGGTGTTCCACCGCGCGCTGGAGGTCGTGCACGCGCTCGGCGGCGCTTTCCGGCTCGAGCAAAGCGTCGACGCCTTCCGCCACCGCGAGGGCCGCGACCTGAGCGGCTACGAAGACGGCACCGAGAACCCCGAGGGCGAGGCGGCCGAGGCGGCCGCGCTGGTGCGCGGTGCGGGCGCCGCGCCCGAGGGCTCGAGCTTCGTCGTCGTGCAGCGCTGGCTGCACGACTTCGATCGCCTCGGCGCGATGGCCCCCGGCGAGCGCGACGATGCCATCGGCCGGCGGCTGAGCGACAATGAAGAGTTCGACGACGCACCGGCCTCGGCGCACGTCAAGCGCACCGCGCAGGAGAGCTTCGAGCCCGAAGCCTTCGTGCTGCGCCGCTCGATGCCCTGGACCGAGGGCATGCACGGCGGGCTGGTGTTCGTCGCCTTCGGCGCCGCGTTCGATGCCTTCGAAGCCCAGTTGCGCCGCATGATCGGCCTCGAGGACGGCATCGAGGACGCGCTGTTCCGCTTCACCCGCCCGCTGGACGGCGCCTACTACTGGTGCCCACCGATGCGCGCTGGCCGGCTCGACCTGAGCGCCGTCGGGCTGTGAGGCTCAGCCGCCCTCGACCTGGCGGTACACCAGCGTGCCGACGCGCAGCAGCTCGTCGCGCGGCAGCTCGCCGCTGAGCGCATAGCCGAAACGGCCGTCGATCCAGTAGAACACGCCGAGCGCACCCTCTTGCGCGACGCGGAACGCGGTGTCGGCCCGCTCCGCCCCGTCGCGGCGCACGTACAGCGTCAGCCGCCGCCCGGTGGCGTCTTCATACATCAGTTGCGCCACCGCGCCCGCCTCGCCCGGCAGCAGCCGTCCGCCGACCAGCCGGTAGCCGGCCGCATCGAGGCGCGGCGCGCGCAGTTCGGCACCGAGCCGCTTCGACAGCCAGGCGACCAGGTGCGCCTCCTGCTCGGCGCCGACCTCGACCGGGTGGCGCTGCTCGGGGGCATACACCGCGTGCGCGATCGCGGCGTAGCGCGGCAAGCTGGTCGCGAGCTCGTCGCCGGACAGCGGCGCGCCGTCGCGGCCGAGCGTGAAGCCGAGCACACTGCCGAGCGCCAGCCAGCCGAACGCCGCCGCGGCACGCCGGACGAGCAGGTGCGGCGCCGCGGCCGCGCGCACCAGCCGGGTCGGCACCGGCTCGTCGAGCACGCCGTCGAAGGCGCGGTGCAGCGCAGCGTCCTGCGCGCGCCAGGCTTCGAGCCGCGCACGCGCTTCGGGGTGTGCGGCCAGCCAGGTTTCGACCTCCGCCCGGCGCTGCGGCGGCAGCCGGCCGTCGACCCAGGCGTGCAGATCGTCTTCGCTGATCGGGGCGTTCATGGCTTTTTCACCACTTCGAGCCGCGCCTTGCCCGGCTGCGCCAGCAGCAGGCGCAGCCGCTCGCGCCCGCGCGACAGGCGCGACATCACGGTGCCGAGCGGCACGCCGAGCACGCGCGCCGCCTCGGCGTAGGACAGATCCTCCAGGCCGACGAGCAGCAGCACGGCGCGCTGCTCGAGCGGCAGACACGCCAGCGCGCGCTGCAGATCGCGCACTTCGAGCTCGTCGGCCTGCGTAGCCCGCAGCACCGGCTCGGGCAGGTCTTCAGCGGCGCGGAATTCGACCGCCTGGCGGCCGCGCACCTGGTTGACGAACACGTTGTGCATCAGCGTCAGCAACCAGGCGCGCAAGCTGGAACCGCGCCGCCACAGCGCCCACTTGGCCAGCGCGCGCTCGAGCGTGTCCTGCACCAGGTCGTCGGCGCGCACGGGATCACCGGTCAGCGCCCGCGCGTAGCGGCGCAGGCGCGGGATCTCGGCGACGATGGCGTCGCGGCTGCCGGGCATGGTCAGGGCTTGGCGACGTGCCAGACGTTCTTGAAGCCGTCACCGCCGGTGTCACCGGGCTTCTGGTCCTTGGACCAGAAGTACAGCGGCTTGCCCTTGTGCGCCTACTGGCGGCTGCCGTCGTCGCGGACGATCACGCTGTAGTCGCCCCCGCCGGTGGCACCGGCTTCGGCCGCGAGCGGCGGCCAGTTGGTCGCGCAAGGGCCGTTGCAGGCGCTCTTGCCGCTGCCGGCGACGTCCTGGTCGAAGGTGTACAGCGTCATGCCGTTGCGCCCGGCGAGCAGACCGTCGCGGGTCTCGACCGGCGCGCCGCCGGTGGCGCCGACCGCGGCACAGCCGCACAGCGCGGCGAGGGTGAAGGCTTGGAGCGGGCGGATCATCGGAACCTCCTGGGGTGGTGGGGCTGACATACCCGTCTGCCTCAACAGCCGACGACCGCGATTTATTCCGCCCCCGGAAAAACGCCCCCGTGTCCGGCGACCGGAGATGCCGGCGCGACGGCTGCGCGCACCCGGCAGACAACCGCGTCGAGCTTCGCCGGACAAGGGCAGCTGACGAAAAAGCAGCTAGCCGCTTCGCCCCTTGCCGGACCAGTCCGCGCCGTCGCTGGGTCCGGCCGCCGACCGCCAGCCAGTCGCAAGTGGCGCTTTTCCGCGGCGCTACTATCGTTATCCGCTCGAGGCCCCGACCGCCTCGCCCCAGGCGCGCCACCGTCTTCCAGCCGGCCGCGCGAATCGGCGCCGCTCGAACATCTCGGCGCGTGCCCGAACCGGACCGCCGCGCAGGCGGCGACCGGCCAGGCCGAACCAACGGGAGGAAACCGACATGGAGACTCTGAAACGAATGCGACTGTCAAGCGTGGTCGTGCTCAGCGGCGGCTTGCTAGCGTTTGTCGGCATGGCAAGTGCTCATGCCGACGACTGCTCGCTCCCCCGTATGCAGGGAAATTGGAGCTATTCGGAGCACGGAACACATATTGCGACCGGGGCGGCATTCAGCGAGATCGGCTGGCTCCGCATCGCGCCGAATGGCACCGGGACAGGGGAGGCGTTTCTCAGCATAGGCGGAAACCTGATTCCTCCGGTAGGCGTTCCCAGCGGCGTTCCCTTGCGGATAAATGCCATCAATATCGATCCTGTCACTTGTGTCGGCGAGGCGACCTTCATAGCAGGAGGGGACGTGGCCCGTCCGAGAACCATCAGGTTCACGGCGGTCTCGGACAGGGAGTTTTATTTCATCAGCACCACGGGGGATATCAACGGGGTAGGGACCGCCAAGAAGCACACACGGTGAGTCTCTGGGGCGACCCCCTGATCGTGACGGCACGCGGCGTATCTGCCGCAAGCGACGGCCAGCCGCGGACCGGCCGAGCACGGCATCGAGTCAGGTCGCGGCCTTTCAGACCACCCGGAAGTTCTTGAACTGCCAGGGGTCGTCGGCGTCGAGGTCTTCGGCGAACAGCCGGCCGCGGTCG
>JBDHRG010000086.1:0-15756 GCA_039807445.1 Candidatus Competibacteraceae bacterium | reverse complement strand
AGCGTGAAGCGTGAAGCGTGAAGCGTGAAGCGTGAAGCGTGAAGCGTGAAGCGTGAAGCGTGAAGACAGTGGCACAGGTTTCCCATCACGTCTAACGCTTCACGTTTAACGTTTAACGCTCCTTCACGTCCAGCGTCCTTTGCGCTTGAATCCCGCCTCAACAGCCCCCTGAGGAACCCGCCGATGGACAACCCCAGCCTCGGACCCGTCCTGTTCGTCGACGACGAGCCGCACGTGCGCGCAGCGGCGGCGCAGACGCTCGAGCTCGAGGGGCTCGAGGTCTGCGAATGCGAAGGGGCGCAAGCCGCGCTGGCAAAGCTCGCCGAAGGCTGGCCCGGCATCGTCGTCAGCGACGTGCGCATGCCGGGCATCGACGGCTTCGGGCTGCTGCGCGCGGCGCACGCGCTCGACGCCGAGCTGCCGGTGGTGCTGGTCACCGGCCACGGCGACATCGCGATGGCGGTGCAGGCGATCCGCGACGGCGCCTACGACTTCCTCGAGAAGCCGTTCCGCACCGAGCTCCTGGTCGATACGGTGCGGCGTGCGCTCGACAAGCGCCGGCTGACGCTCGAGAACCGCCGGCTGCGCGCCGAGCTCGAGGCCAGCCGCGGTACCGACGCACTGCTGCTCGGACGCACGCCGGCGATCGAGCGGCTGCGTACGGCGATCCGTGACCTGGCCGACGCCGACGCCGACGTGCTGGTCGAAGGCGAGACCGGTGCCGGCAAGGAAGTGGTCGCGCGGCTGCTGCACCTGAAGAGCCCGCGCCACGACAAGCCCTTCGTCGCGCTGAACTGCGGCGCGATCCCAGAGACGATCTTCGAGTCCGAGTTGTTCGGCCACGAGGCCGGCGCCTTCACCGGTGCCGCCGGCAGGCGCATCGGCAAGTTCGAGCACGCACAGGGCGGCACCGTGTTCCTCGACGAAATCGAGAGCATGCCGCTCGGGCTGCAGGTCAAGGTGTTGCGCGTGCTGCAGGAGCGCGCCGTCGAGCGCCTGGGCTCGAACAAGGCGATCCCGCTCGACATCCGCATCGTCGCCGCGACCAAGGTCGATCTGCGCGACGCCAGCCGCGGCGGCAAGTTCCGCGAAGACCTGTACTACCGCCTGAACGTGGTCAAGCTGGCGATCCCGCCGCTGCGCAGCCGTCGCGAAGACATCCCGCTGCTGTTCCAGCACTTCGTGCTGCGCGCCGCCGAGCGCTACCGCCGCGCGCCGCCGCCGGTCGACGGCGCGACGCTGGCGCGACTGATGGCGCACGACTGGCCGGGCAACGTGCGCGAGCTCGCCAACGCCGCCGACCGTTTCGTGCTCGGCCAACTCGCCGGCGAGCCCGCGGCTTGCGGGGCGAGCCTGCCCGAGCAGGTTGCGGCATTCGAGCGGCTGGTGATCGCGCAAGAGCTCGAGCGCTGCGGTGGCAACGTCGGCGACGCCGCCGACGCGCTCGGCGTCCCGCGCAAGACGCTGTACGACAAGCTGAAGAAGCACGGGCTGAAGCGCGAGGACTGACCGCGGATCACGTCTTGCCAGTAAAATGGAATTTAAGGTCCATAAAATTTCATTAAGCGAAATAACCGACCATCCTCCCGAGTCGGTGACGCAACAAAAAAGGCGCGACCCCCGAGGATCGCGCCTTGTCCGGAGCCGCAGCCCCGCGCCAGATCACGCCTTCCAGAACGGCTTGCCCGCTTCGACCATCGCCTCGCTGCGGCTGATACCGATGTCGGCCAGCGCGCGCTCGTCGAGCGAAGCCAACTCGGCGCGCTCGGTGCGGCGGCGGAACCACTCGGCGAACAGCTGACGCAGCGTCAGCTTGGTCGCGGCCGGGTCGTGGCGCTGGTAGTCGTCGAGATAGTCGTTCAGCTTCACGAGCATGTCCAGACCGCCCCTGATCGGGTTCGCATTCTTGGCGAAGTTGGCGGCGAACGTGTGTGCATTCATTGGCTTGCTCATGGGGATCACCTGAGTTCTGCGATTTCGAGATGTCTGTCCGCCTCTCATGAAGGCGGTGCGCCCACGGCGCGGATTCCTTCGGAGTTCCGGATTGCCGGCCTCGGCAGTCCGGCCGGTTCGGATGGGCACAGTCTGCGCACCCCGATTGCGCGTGACAAATGACTTTTGTTCAGTGCAACATGAAGAAAATTTGGTGTGATTACCCGGCGGACACGCAGATGCTTCCGCCTGCGGCGGCACGTGCAGAGGAATTTACGGAAACATGCGCGTACGCGCCGGTGGAATGGCGCACGGGTATAATCGGCGGCCGAACGTCCGCCGGCGCAGGCGGACAGCCTCGAACCGCCCGCTGGCAGCGGCGGTCTGCGCTCGGGGAAGGTGGGCGACAAGCCGGGCACACATCGTGCCGGCCTGCGGAGCACGCAGCAAACGACTTTTATTCAGGCTTCGAATTAGTGAAATTCAACCGAGAGCCGGCATGAGCTACCGCCTACCCCCCCTGAACGCACTACGCGCCTTCGAGGCCGCCGCCCGCCACCTGAGCTTCAGCAAGGCGGCGGAAGAGCTGTTCGTGACCCCGGCGGCGATCAGCCACCAGATCAAGGCACTCGAGGAGCACCTCGGCGTACAACTGTTCCGACGCCTGAGCCGCTCGCTGGCGCTGACCGAGGTCGCACAGGCCTGCCTGCCGCAGCTCCGCCAGGGGTTCGACTGCCTGGCCGAGGCGGTCGAACTCGCCCGCGCGCAAGACGACACCGGCATCCTGACCGTCAGTTTGACGCCGACGCTGGCCGCCAAGTGGCTGGTGCCGCGCATGGACAACTTCATGCACGCGCACCCCGAGATCGAGATGCGCATCGCCGCTGGCGTCGACCAGCTCGACCTGCGCCGCGGCAGCCAGCGCAACCAGGGCGAGCTGATCGACTTCCGCCGCGACGACGTCGACGTCGCGATCCGCTTCGGCACCGGGCAGTACCCCGAATACCACGTCGAGAAGCTGTTCTCAGTGCAGGCCGTGCCGATGTGCAGCCCGACGCTGCTGAAGGGCAGATACCCGCTGCGCACCCCTGAAGACTTGCGCCACCACACGCTGGTCCACGACGAGACGGTCTACGGCTACGAAGCCGAGCCGCACTGGAGCATCTGGCTGAAGGCGGCTGGCGTCAGCGGCGTCGACCCCAACCGTGGGCCGCGCTTCAACGCGGCGGCGCTCGCGATCGAGGCGGCGCTCGACGGCCAGGGCGTGACGCTCGGCCTGCCGATGCTGGCACTGGCCGACATCCTCGCCGGGCGGCTGGTGATCCCGTTCAACGTGGTGGTGCCGCTCGAGTTCGCGTACTGGATCGTCTGCCCGGAGCACACCGCCAACCGCCCCAAGATCGTCGCCTTCCGCGAATGGCTCAAGGAAGAGGCGCGCCGCGACGAAGAAACGCTCGCCCACCTGCCGGCGCTCGCCGGCGCCAGGCTGATCCGCCCCGGCGCCTCGAGTCTGAAGAACCCGGCATGACGCCCGGGCCGGGCGGCTTGCTGGCCACCGCTGGCACGCATCAAGCCGCGATGCCGCTGTGGCGCAGCAGCGCGTCGATGCGCGGCTCGCGGCCGCGGAAGGCGGTGAAGCTCTCGAGCGCCGGACGCGAGCCGCCGACCTCGAGCACTTCCTGCAGAAAGCGCTCGCCGGTCACGCGGTCGAACACGCCGGCTTCCTCGAAGGCGCTGAAGGCGTCGGCCGACAGCACTTCGGCCCACTTGTAGCTGTAGTAGCCGGCCGCGTAGCCACCGGCGAAAATGTGCGAGAAAGCGTTGGCGAAGCGGTTGAACGCCGGCGGGAACACCACCGCGACCTCCGCGCGCACCTCGGCCAGCAGCTCGAGCACCCGCGGCCCGCGCTCCGGCGCGTACTCGCGGTGCAGCCGCAGATCGAACAGCGCGAACTCGAGCTGGCGCAGCGTCTGCATCGCGCTCTGGAAGTGCTTGGCAGCGACCATGCGCGCGTAGAGTCCGTCGGGGATGCGCTCGCCGGTCTCGACGTGACCCGCGATCAGATCCAGCGCCTCGCGCTCCCAGCACCAGTTCTCCATCAGCTGGCTCGGCAGCTCGACGGCATCCCACTCGACGCCGTTGATACCCGACACCGGCGCGTAGTCGATCCGCGTCAGCAGGTGGTGCAGGCCGTGACCGAACTCGTGGAACAGCGTCTCGACTTCCGCGTGCGTGAACAGCGCCGGGGCGTCGCCGACCGGCGGCGTGAAGTTGCACACCAGGTACGCCACCGGCAACTGCACGCCTTGCGCAGTGACGCGGCGCGTGATCGCGCTGTCCATCCACGCGCCGCCGCGCTTGTTCGGGCGGACGTACAGGTCGAGGTACAAGCGCGCGCACACCACGCCCTCGGCGTCGAGCACGTCGCAGGCGCCGACGTCCGGGTGCCAGGTCGCGATCGTGCGGTTTTCGCGAAAACGCACGCCGTAGAGCTTCTCGGCGACCGCGAACAGCCCCGATAACACGCGCGTGTGCGGGAAGTACGGCCGCAGCTCTTCCTGTGAAATCGCGTAGCGGTGCTGGCGCAGCTTCTCGGCGTAGTAGCCGATGTCCCAGGCTTCGAGCGTTTCCGCGCCGTGGTGCTCGCGCGCGTAGGCGGCGAGCTCGTCGAATTCGCGCTGCGCCTGCGGCTTGGCGCGGCCGCCGAGGTCGTGCAGGAAACCGAGCACCGCCTCGGGCGAGTCGGCCATCTTGGTTTCCAGCGAATACTCGGCGTAATCGGCGAAGCCGAGCAGCTGGGCCAGTTCGTGGCGCAGCGCCAGGATGCGGGCGATCACCGGCGTATTGTCCCACTGCCCGGCGTTCGGCCCCTGCTCGGACGCGCGCGTCGCGTACGCGGTGTACAGCTCGCACCTGAGCTCGCGGTCGTCAGCGTACGTCTGCACCGGCAGGTACGAGGGGAACTCGAGCGTCAGCACCCAGCCCTCGAGGCCCCGCTGCTGCGCGACCTGGCGCGCCAGCGCTCTGGCCGAGTCGGGCAGGCCGGCCAGCAGCGCCTCGTCGGTGACGTGCTTCCTGAACGCCTGGGTAGCGTCGAGTACGTTTTCCGAGAACTTGGCCGAGAGCTGCGACAGCTCCTGCACGATCGCCGCGAACCGTGCCTTGGCTTCGGGGGCCAGCGCCACACCCGACAGGCGGAAGTCGCGCAGCGCATCGTCGATGACCTTGCGCTGCGCGCGATCGAGGCGCGCGAAACCCGGCGACTCGGCGATGCGCGCGTAGGCGCGGTACAAGCCCTCGTGCTGGCCGAGCCAGGTGCCATAGTCGGCGAGCTTCGGCAGGCAGGCGTTGTACGCGGCGCGCAGCGGCTCGGCGTTCATCACCGCGTTCAGGTGCACGACCGGCCCCCAGGCGCGGTTCAGCCGGTCGCCGAGCGTCTCCAGCGGCGCGACCAGGCTGTCCCAGTCGTGGTCGGTGCGCGCCGCGAGCAGGCGCTCGACTTCGGCGCGATTTTCGGCCAGCAGCGCGTCGATCGCAGGCTCGACGTGCTCGGGCCGGATCTCGGCGAAGCGCGGCAGGCCGCTGAAATCGAGCAGGGGGTTGTCCATCGCGGAGACCTCGGGTGCAGGGCGGAAGCGTGAAGCGTGAAGCGTGAAGCGTGAAGTGTGAAGACGCTAATGCAGTTCCCACACCACGTCTAACGCTCCACGTCCAACGTTTCCGCTTCGGGCCCATCCGGTATGCTTGCCGCGATCGTCTCACGACCCGGAGCCTCCCCGCATGGGCAAGCATTACGACTTGATCGCGATCGGCGCCGGCAGCGGCGGGCTGTCGGTGGCCGAGCGCGCGGCCAGCTACGGCGCGCGCTGCGCCGTGATCGAATCCGGCCGCCTCGGCGGCACGTGCGTCAACGTCGGCTGCGTGCCGAAGAAAGTGATGTGGTTCGGCGCGGGCTTCGCCCACGCGCTCGATGCCGCACGCGGCTACGGCTTCGACCTCGACGTCCGCGGCCACGACTGGGCGGCACTCAAGCGCAAGCGCGACGGCTACGTCCGCGGCATCAGCGACTGGTACGGCGGCTACCTCGAGCGCGCCGGCATAACCCTGCTGCGCGGCCATGCGCGCTTCGAGGATGCGCACCGGCTTCGCGTCGGCAGCGAAGAGCTCAGCGCCGACCACATCGTGATCGCGACCGGCGGCCACCCCGTGGTGCCGGCGATCCCCGGCGCCGAGCACGGCATCACCTCCGACGGCTTCTTCGAGCTCGAGCGGCTTCCGCGGCGCGTCGCGGTGGTCGGCGCCGGCTACATCGCGGTCGAGCTGGCCGGCATGCTGCGCGCACTCGGCGCCGAGGTCAGCCTGCTGTTGCGCCATGGCGAAGCGCTGCGCGGCTTCGACGCGCTGCTGCGCGAAGCGCTGATGGACGCGATGCGGCTGGACGGCATCGCGCTGCGGAGCCACACCCGGGTCGAGCGCGTCGAGCGCCTCGCCGACGGCGCGCTGCGCGTCGCGCGCAGCGGCGGCGAGGCGCTCGAGGTCGACTGCCTGCTGTGGGCGGTGGGGCGCGTACCGAACACCGCCGGGCTGAACCTCGCCGCCGCCGGCGTGCCCATCGCGCACGACGGCACCGTGCCGACCGATGCCTTCCAGGCCACCCCGGTGCCGGGGGTGTACGCGATCGGCGACATCACCGGCCGCGCGCCGCTGACCCCGGTCGCGATCGCTGCCGGTCGGCGGCTCGCCGACCGCCTGTTCGGCGGCATGGCGGAGCGCAAGCTCGATTACGACAACATCCCGACGGTGATCTTCAGCCACCCGCCGATCGGCACCGTGGGCCTGAGCGAAGACCAGGCGCGCGCCGCGCACGGCGACGCGGTCAAGGTCTACACGGCGCGCTTCACGCCGATGGTCCACGCCTTCACCGAGCACCCGCGCGAGACGGCGATGAAGCTGGTGTGCGTCGGCGCCGACGAGAAAGTCCTCGGCGTTCACGTGATCGGCGAAGGCGCCGACGAGATGCTGCAGGGCTTCGCCGTCGCGGTGCGGATGGGGGCGAACAAGCGCGACCTCGACGACACCGTCGCCATCCACCCGAGCAGCGCCGAAGAGCTGGTGACGATGCGCTGAACCGGCTCAGGCTGAGGACAGCCCGAGCGCCTGGTCCCAGTGCAGCGTCAGTTCGTGCGGCACCGCACCGGGGCGCTCGAGCCCGCCGTCGCGCAGCCATTGCGCGGTGCCGGCCGCGGCGCGGTCGATCAGTTCGCCGGCCGCGTCGAAGTCGTACGACGACACCGCCAGCGGGCACAGCGGCGGCACGATCAGCACCGCGGCGTGCGCCGCGTGGCGGTCGACTTCGCCGAGCAGCTGGCGCGCGATCAACAGGTTCAGCGCGTGCAGCGCGCTCGCGATCGCGCCGCGCGGCGGCGCATCGAGCGCGCACGGGATGCCGCTCGGCAGCACGATCACGCGGTGCGCGCCGAGCGCGATGGCGGTCGACAGCGGCGTGTTGTTGGCCACGCCGCCGTCGATCAGCCAGTGGCCGTCGAAATGCGCCGGCGGAAACACGCCGGGGATCGCCGCGCTGGCGAGCAGCGCCTCGACCGCCGACCCCGCCGACAGGCACACCTCGGCGCCGTCGAACACGCGCGTCGCCACCACGTGGCAGGGCAGCGCCGCATCTTCCAGCCGCTGGTAGGGCAGGTGCCGCTCGAGCAGCCGGCCCAGCGCGGCCGGATCGACCAGGTGGTCGCGGCGGCGCAGCAAGCCCCACAGCCCGCCGAACGGGGCCAGCGGGAACACGTCGCTGCGACGCAAGCCGCGCCAGATCGCCTCGAGTCGCGCCACGCCGGCCGGGCTCGGATCGGCGGCGAAGTACGCGGCATTGATCGCGCCGACCGAAGCGCCGACCACGAAGTCGGCTTCCACCCCGGCCCCGACCAGCGCTTTCAGCATGCCGACCTCGACCGCCCCCAGGCTGCCGCCGCCGGCGAACACGAAGGCCGTCGTCATCGCTCCCCCCCCGTCTCCCGCCCGATCCTGTAGAAGGCTAGCCTGTGGTGCTATCGTCGTGGGCCGCCAAGCCGCAGGAGTCCCCCATGCCCATCCGCCCCTTCGAGCAGCACACCCCGCGCGTGCCGGCGAGCGCCTATGTCGACGCGATGGCGCTGGTGCTCGGCGATGTCGAGCTCGGCGAAGACGTCTCGCTGTGGCCGGGCGTGGTCGTGCGCGGCGACGTCAATGCGATCCGCATCGGCGCGAAGACCAACATCCAGGACGGCGCGGTGGTGCACTGCACCCACGACGGGCCGTTCAGCCCTGGCGGGCAGGCCACCGAGATCGGTGTCGGCGTCACCGTCGGCCACAAGGCCATCCTGCACGCGTGCACGGTGGGCGACTGGTGCCTGATCGGCATGGGCGCGATCGTGATGGACAAGGCGGTGCTCGAAGACCGCGTGATGCTCGGCGCAGGCGCGCTGGTGCCGCCCGGCAAGGTGCTCGAAGCCGGGCACCTGTACGTCGGCAGCCCGGCGCAGAAGGCGCGGCCGCTCGACGCGCGCGAGCTCGAATTCCTCGAGTATTCGGCCGAGAACTACGTGCGGCTGAAGAACCGCCATCGCAGCGGCTGATCCCGCGTCAACCCCCACCCTTACCCGCAAGACGGGAGGGCGTCGGTAGGTCGGGGGTTTGCGGAAGGCTCAATCGGTCCGGGCTAACCGGTCGAGGCTCGCAGCCCGCGGAAGAACACGTCGAGCATCGGCCCGGCCTGCGCGGCGAGGTCGTAGCGCGCCGGCGCGAACAGCCAGTCGTTGAAGGTGCCGAGCATCAGATTGTGCAGCACCCGCGCGGCGAGCTTCGGCTCGACGCCCGCGGCCAGCTGCCCCAGGTGCCGCGCGCGCTCGAACGCCCGCTCGACGGTCTCGAGCACTTCACAGATGTGGTCTTCGAAGCGCCCGCAGATCTGGCCCATCTCGTCGACGTACTCGCACTTGTGCAGGATCACGTCCATCACGCGCTGCTTCTGCGGATCGGCGGCGAGTTCGAGCAGCTCGCGCAGGCACAGCTCGCGGACCGCCTCGATCGGCTCGGCGTGCGCCTCGATCCGCACCAGCGTCTCGTTGAGCGGCAGGTGGATGCGCGCGTGCATCGCGTCGAACAGCTCGACCTTGTTGGCGAAGTGCCAGTAGATCGCACCGCGCGTCAGCCCCGCGGCCTGGGCGATGTCGGCCAGCGAGGTGCGCGATACCCCCCGCTCGGCGAACAGTCGCTCGGCGGTGTCGAGGATCAGGGTGCGGGTCTGCTCGGCTTCGGCCTTGGTCTTGCGGACCATCGGGACGGGGACTCCTTGACGGAAACACGGTGATCATACCGTGCGGCTTACATACATGCACGAATGTATGTAAGCTTGGCGCTCTGCCTTCCTCTGCCCGCACAGGAGATCCCCGTGATGAGGTCCATTTCGCCGCCCACCCCGCGGCTGGCAGTCGCGCTCGCCTGCGTCGGCGCCCTCGCCGCCGCCCTCGGCGGCTGCGGCGACAGCCGCGCCAACGCCCCGGCCGGCGAGATGCCGCCGCCCGAAGTCACGCGCACGACGGTCGCGCCGCGCGACGTCGAACTGCCGATCGAGTACTCGGCGCAAGTCGCCGGTTCGCGCCAGATCGAGGTGCGTGCGCGCGTCGAGGGCATCCTGCTGAAGCGCACCTACACCGAGGGCCAGCCGGTCAAGGCGGGCGCGACGCTGTTCCTGATCGACCCGGCGCCGTTCCAGGCTGCGCTCGAGCAGGCGCGCGGCAACCTCGCCGAGCAGGAAGCGCGCCTGGCGCAGGCCGAGCGCGAGCTCAAGCGCATCCAGCCGCTGTTCGCCGACAAGGCGGTCAGCCAGCGCGACCGCGACGACGCCCTGACCGAGCGCGACAAGGCGCTGGCCGCGGTCAAGGCGGCGCGCGCCGCGGTGCGCGATGCCGAGATCAACCTCAGCTATACGAAGGTCACCGCGCCGATCGCCGGCCTCACCAGCATCGAGGGCCGCTCCGAGGGCAGCCTGGTGCGCCCGGGCGACGCCTCCGGCCGCCTGACCACCTTGGCGCAGACCGACCCGGCCTACGTCAACTTCTCGTTCGCCGACAACGAACTGCTCGGCCTGCGCCGCGCGGTCGCCGAAGGCGAGGTGTCGATGCCGGCCGACGCGCTCGAGGTCGAACTGCGGCTGGCCGACGGCACGACGTACCCGCGCCTGGGGCGCATCAACTTCACCGACACGCTGATCGACACCGCCACCGGCACGGTGCGCGCGCGCGCCGAAGTGCCGAACCCCGAGGGCGCGCTGCTGCCGGGCCAGTTCGTGCGCGTCACGGTCAAGGGCATCGTCCGCAAGCAGGCGCTGCTGGTGCCGCAGCGCGCGGTGATGCAGGCGCCGACCGGCAAGTTCGTCTGGCTGATCGGCGCCGACGGCAAGGTCGAGCTGCGCCCGGTCACGGTCGGCAGTACCGTCGGCAAGGACTGGGTGGTCGAGCAGGGGCTCACCGGCGGCGAACAGGTGATCCTCGACAACCTGCTCAAGCTCAGGCCCGGCATCGCGGTGCGCGTGGTCGAGGCCGACGCGCCCGGGCAGCCGGCCGCCGGTCGGGGCTGAGGAGGGACGGTCGATGTTTTCGCGCTTCTTCATCGAACGCCCGATCTTCGCCAGCGTGATCTCGATCGTGATCGTGCTGGCGGGCCTGGCCGCGATGCGCGCGCTGCCGGTGGCGCAATACCCCGACATCGTGCCGCCCTCGGTCCAGGTCACGGCCACCTACCCCGGCGCCAGCGCCGAGGTGATCTCGCAGACCGTCGCCGCACCGCTCGAACAGGCGATCAACGGCGTCGACAACATGCTGTACATCGGCTCGAGCGCCTCGGCCGGCACGCTGACGCTGACGGTGACCTTCGCGATCGGTACCGACGCCGACCAGGCGACGATCAACGTCAACAACCGCGTGCAGTCGGCGCTGCCGCAACTGCCCGAGGAAGTCCGCCGCCAGGGCGTCAACGTCGTCAAGAACAGCCCCAACTTCCTGCAGATCGTGATGCTCGACTCGCCGGAGCAGCGCTACGACACGGTGTTCATCAGCAATTATGCGCTGGTCAACGTGCTCGACGAGCTGCGCCGCATCCCCGGCGTCGGCAATGCGCAGATCTTCGGCGCGCGCGACTACGCGATGCGCGTCTGGCTCAAGCCCGACCGCCTGGCGCAGCTCGGGCTGACCCCGGCCGACGTCGCCGGCGCGATCCGCGAGCAGAACTCGCAGTTCGCCGCCGGCAAGTTCGGCCAGGCGCCGATGAAGGAGGCGCAGGAGTTCACCTACACGGTGACCACCCAGGGCCGCCTGGTCGAGCCCGAGGAGTTCGAGCGCATCATCCTGCGCGCCAACCCCGACGGCTCGGTGCTGCGCCTGGCCGACGTCGCCCGGATCGAGCTCGGCGCCGCCGACTACGGCATGGTGTCCAAGCGCAACGGCCACGAGACGGTCGCGATCGGCATCTTCCTCGCGCCCGGCGCCAACGCGCTCGCCACCGCGAGCGCGGTGTCGGACAAGATGGCCGAGCTGGCCCGGCGCTTCCCGGCCGGGCTCGCCTACACCGTGCCCTACGACACCACCAAGTTCGTCGAGGTCTCGATCCGCGAAGTCGCCAAGACGCTCGGCGAAGCGATGCTGCTGGTGTTCCTGGTGGTGTGGCTGTTCCTGCAGAGCGCGCGCGCGACGCTGATCCCCTTCCTCGCGGTGCCGGTGTCGCTGATCGGCACCTTCGCCGGCATGTATGCGCTCGGCTTCTCGGTCAACACGCTGACGCTGTTCGGCATGGTGCTGGCGATCGGCATCGTCGTCGACGACGCGATCGTCGTGCTCGAGAACGTCGAGCGCATCATGCGCACCGAGCACCTGCCGCCGAAAGCCGCGACGATCAAGGCGATGCGCGAGGTGTCGGGGCCGGTGGTCGCGATCGTGCTGGTGCTGTGCGCGGTGTTCGTGCCGGTCGGCTTCGCCGGCGGGCTGGCCGGGCAGATGTACAAGCAGTTCGCGATCACGATCGCGGTGTCGGTGACGCTGTCGGGGCTGGTCGCCCTCACCCTGACCCCGGCGCTGTGCGCGGCGCTGCTGAAGCCGGACCACCAGGAGCCCAACCGCTTCTTCCGCGGCTTCAACGCCTTGTTCGAGCGCATCACCGCGCGCTATACGGCGGGCGTGCGCTTCCTGCTCAAGCGTGCAGCGCTCGGCACCGGGTTGTTCGCGGCGATGCTGGTCGCGTGCTGGGGGCTGTTCGGGCGCGTTCCGGGCAGCCTGGTGCCCGACGAGGACCAGGGCTACATCATGACGATGGCGATCCTGCCGCCGGCGGCCTCGCTCGAGCGCACCGTGGCCGTCAGCGACCGCATCGACGCGATCGCGATGGCCAACCCGGCGGTGGCGAACATCATCAGCCTGTCGGGGCTGGACCTGCTGTCGTTCTCGAACTCGTCGTTCTACGCCGCGGCCTTCCTGACGCTGAAGGACTGGGACGCACGCAAGGCGCCGGGGCAGGATGCGCAGTCGCTGGTCGGGCAGATGTTCGTGCAGGCGGCCGGCATCCGCGATGCGCTGGTGCTCGCCTTCAACCCGCCGCCGATCTCGGGCATGTCCAACACCGGCGGCTTCGAGGGCTATGTGCAGAGCCGCGCCGGCGGTGGCAGCCAGGCGCTGGCGGCGGCGACGCAGAAGCTGGTCGCCGCCGCCGGCCAGCGTCCCGAGCTGGCCGGCGTGCAGACGGTGTTCAACGCCTCGGTGCCGCAGATCGACATCCGCCTCGACCGCGAGAAGGCACGCACGCTGGGCGTGCCGGTCAGCGACGTGTTCGATGCCATGCAGGCGACCTTCGGCGCGCTGTACGTCAATGACTTCAACAAGCTCGGCCGTACCTTCAAGGTGCAGCTGCAGTCCGAAGCCGAGTTCCGCGCCCGACCCGAAGACTTGCGCAAGGTGTTCGTGCGTTCGAACCGCGGCGAAATGATCCCGCTGACGGCGCTGGTCAAGATCGAGCAGACCGTCGGCGCCGAGGTCGTCGAGCGCTACAACGTGTTCCCGGCGGCCAAGCTGATCGGCAACCCGGCGCCGGGCTACAGCTCGGGCCAGGCGCTGAGCGCGATGGAGGAGGTCGCCGCGCAGGTGCTCGGCGAAGACTATGCGCTGGCCTGGACCGCCTCGGCCTACCAGGAGCGCATGACCGGCGGCACCTCGACCTCGGTGTTCGCCTTCGGTCTGGTGATGGTATTCCTGATCCTGGCGGCGCTGTACGAGCGCTGGTCGCTGCCCTTCGCGGTGGTGCTGGCAGTGCCGTTCGCGCTGTTCGGCGCCTTGCTGGCGGTGTGGGCGCGGGGGCTCGCCAACGACGTGTACTTCCAGATCGGTCTGGTGACGCTGATCGGGCTGGCGGCGAAGAACGCGATCCTGATCGTCGAGTTCGCGCTGCTGAAGGTGCAGGAGGGCGCCTCGGCGCTCGACGCGGCGCTCGAGGCGGCGAAGCTGCGCTTTCGCCCGATTATCATGACGTCATTGGCCTTCGTACTCGGCGTGGTGCCGCTGGCGCTCTCGAGCGGCGCCGGCGCTGCCAGTCGCCACTCGATCGGCACCGGCGTGATCGGCGGCATGCTGGTCGCGACCTTCATCGCGCCGCTGTTCATCCCCCTGTTCTTCAGGCTGGTGATGCGCAAGGCGAAACCCGCGCCAGCACCCGCACCCGCCCCGCACCCGGAGGTGAACGATGTCTAGGTTGCCGCTCGCGCTGGCGCTGAGCCTTGCGCTGGGAGGCTGCACCGCGCTCGGCCCCGACTACGCCCGCCCGGCGCTCGATGTGCCGGCCGCGCAGGCGCCGGTCGGCCCGATCGACGCGCAGTGGTGGACCGCCTTCGCCGACCCCGCGCTCGACGGCCTGATCGACGAGGCATTCGCCGCCAACCAGGATCTGGTGCAGGCGGCGGCGCGCGTCGCCGAGGCGCGCGCGGCGTTCGGCATCGTCGACGCCGACCGGATGCCGCAGCTCGGCGTACGTGCCGACGCCACGCGCACCCGCCTGAGCGAAAGCGGACTCACGCCGGTGCTCGAGGAGCGCACCGTCGACCTCGGCAGCGCCCAGCTGATGGCCTCGTACGAGCTCGACCTGTGGGGCAAGCTCGCGCGCGCCTCCGAAGCGGCGCGTGCCGAGCTGCTGGCCTCGGAGGCTGCGCGCGACACCGTGCGCCTGAGCCTGGTGGCGATGGTCGCGCGCAGCTACTTCGAGCTGCGCGCGCTCGACGCCCAGCTCGAGGTCGCCCGGCGCACGCTGGCCTCGCGCAACGAGACCGCCGCGCTGCAGCGCAAGCGCTACGAGGGCGGTTCGGCCTCCGAGCTCGAGGTACGCCAGGCGCAGGCCGAGGCGCTCGATGCCGCCGCGCGCGTGCCGCAGCTCGAACAACAGCTGGCGCTGACCGAGCACGTGCTCGGCGTGCTGCTCGGGCGCAGTCCGCGCGCGCTGGTCGAGGAGCGCATCGCGCGCGGCACGGCGATCGAGGCGCTGCGCGCCCCGCCGGCACTGCCCGCCGGCCTGCCCGCCGACCTGCTCGAACGCCGGCCGGATCTGCGCGAGGCCGAACAGCGGCTGGTCGCCGCCAATGCCCGCATCGGCCAGGCCAAGGCGGCGTGGTTCCCGAGCATCACCCTGACCGGCAATCTCGGCTCCGAGAGCCGCGCGCTCGCCGACCTGTTCGGCGGCTCGGCCGGCACCTGGAGCCTCGCCGCCGGACTGGTGCAGCCGCTGTTCGACGGCGGGCGCATCGATGCCGGCATCGCGGCGGCCGAAGCGCGCACCGCGCAGGCCGAGGCCGGCTACCGCAAGGCGGTGCAGATTGCGTTCCGCGAGACGCTCGATGCGCTGGTCGCCAGCCGCACGACCGGCGAGCAGTACCAGGCGCGCGCCGAGCGCGTGACGGCGCTCGAGCAGGCGCTGAGCCTGGCCTGGAAGCGCTACGAGGCCGGCTACTCGGCGTACCTCGACGTGCTCGACGCGCAGCGCAACCTGTTCCAGGCCGAGCTCGACCGCATCACGGCGCAGCGCGAGCGCCTGGGCGCCGCGGTGTCGGTGTACCAGGCGCTCGGTGGCGGCTGGACGGCGCCGTCCTGAGCCGGGTGCTCCCCGAAGGCCGCGCTGCGCGGCCTTTTTCCATCGACTCTCCGGCAAGCAGGCTTTACGCAATACCGGCTCGCACGGAACCCTCGCCATCCCGAGCGGGTCGCAAAGTAGACATGCTGCCCCGCGTGTGGGGCATACCGCGCGCGGGCCGATCCTCGGTCGGGACACGCCCCGGCCAACGAACCAGGAGATGCAGACATGTCGAAGAAGCGGGTTCTGGCCCTGGGTCTGATGCTGGCGGCGACCAGCGCTTTCGCGGCCAAGGAAACCGTGATCACCACCGAAACCCTGCCCGACGGCACCGTGGTCAGCCGCAAGGTCGAAGTCCGCGAAGCCCCGAGCACTCCGCCGGACACCAGCTTCGCCTCCGCCGATCGCAACGGCGACGGCCGGGTCGACCGCACCGAGGCCAAGGACATGGGTATCACCAGCACCATCTTCGCCGGCATGGCCGGCAAGAAGGGCTATCTGACGCCGCAGGAATACGAAACGGTGATGCAGCAGTGACGTTCTTCGGGGCATCGGTGAACCGGGATGGGGAATGGGGAAGGGCGTGAAGCGTGATGGGGCTCCATCACGGTTGACGCTTGACGTCTAGCGCCCTCATCCCTCATCCCTCATCCCTCATCCCTCATCCCTCATCCCTCA
>JBDHRG010000085.1:0-15924 GCA_039807445.1 Candidatus Competibacteraceae bacterium | reverse complement strand
GGCTCGCCGATCCTGCCGACCCCGCCGCGCAGCTGCGCCTGGTGCGCCTGCACGGGCGCGGGCGGCTGGCGCGTGCCGAGCTGCAGGTGAGCGAGCCGTGGCAGCGCGCGGTGCGCCTGGTCGCCGACTACGACGCCCACCCGCTGCTCGACATGGACATCTAGGCGCGGCTGGCGGGGGCGGGGGGCGCTCCCTATAATCCCGCGTCCTCGCACCGCTGCCCGCGGGCGCCCCCGCGCGGAGCCGAAGATGGCCGACAAGCTGTTGATCCTGATGACCAATACCGACCCGGAACAGGGCCAGGCGCTGGCCGCGGTGTTCGCCCAGGCGACCGTCGCCGCGGCGATGGAGTACGAGGTCGAGATGGTCCTCACCGGCATTTCCGGGCGCCTCGCGATCCGCGGCTACGCCGAGAGCGTGCGCCTGGGGCGCGACGGCCAGCGCAGCGCCTACGACCTGATCCGCGACGCCGCCGACAACGGCGTGGTGTTCAAGGTGTGCACCAACACCCTCGAAAGCTGGGGGCAGGACCTGATCCCCGAGGTGCGCGAGACCGTCGGCGCCGCCTACATCATCAGCGAGGCGATGGACGACGCCACCGTGACCTTCACCTACTGACCGCGCCCGAGGCCTCCCGATGACCACCGTGCTCCCCGAAGAGGTGCGTGCCGTGCAGGCGCGCGCCGACCTGCTGCACTCCGCGGCCGAGGTCGATGCCGCCTACGACCGGCTGGCGGCGGCGATCACCGAGCGCCTGCACGACGCCAACCCGGTGGTGCTGGTGGTGCTGAACGGTGGCGTGGTGCCGGCCGGGCAACTGCTGCCGCGCCTCGCCTTCCCGCTGCAGATGGGCTACCTGCACGCCACGCGCTACCGTGGCGACACCCGCGGCGGCACGCTGCACTGGGTGGTGAAGCCGCGCCCCGAGGTCGCCGGGCGCACCGTGCTGGTGCTCGACGACATCTTCGACGAGGGCTACACGCTCGAGGCCATCGTCCGCGAGCTGCACGCGATGGGCGCGCGCGAGGTGCTGAGCGCGGTGCTGGTCGACAAGGTGCACGCGCGCAAGGTGTCCGGCTTCAGCGTCGACTTCGTCGGCCTGCAGGTGCCCGACCGCTACGTGTTCGGCTGCGGCATGGATTACCACGAATACCTGCGCAACCTGCCCGGCGTGTACGCGGTGGGCGCCGGCGACTGACCCCGTTCCCCCCGCAACCGAGTACCCGCGCCCATGTCCGACCTGCTTGCGATCATCGGCGGCACCGGCCTGACCGCGCTTGCCACGCTGCAGATCATCCGCAAGGAGATGGTCTCCACGCCGTACGGCGAGCCCTCCGGGCCGCTCACCCACGGCGTGCTCGCCGGCCACGACGTGGTGTTCCTGGCGCGCCACGGCTACGGCCACACCATCCCGCCGCACCAGGTCAACTACCGCGCCAACCTGTGGGCGCTGCGCCACATCGGCGTCGACCAGGTGATCGCGATCACCGCGGTCGGCGGCATCACGCCGCGCATGGCGCCGGGGATGCTGGTGATTCCGGACCAGATCATCGACTACACCTACGGCCGCCAGCAGACGCTGTTCGAGGGCGACCTCGCGCACGTCACCCACATCGACTTCACCTACCCCTACGACGAGGCGCTGCGCACGCTGCTGATCGACACCGCGCGCGAGCAGAACCTGCCGGCGGTGGAGCGCGGCGTCTACGGCGCCACCCAGGGGCCGCGCCTCGAAACCGCGGCCGAGATCGCGCGCATGGAGCGCGACGGTTGCGACCTGGTCGGCATGACCGGCATGCCCGAGGCATCGCTCGCGCGCGAGCTGGGGCTGGCCTACGCTTGCTGCTCGGTGGTCGCCAACTGGGGCGCCGGCAAGGGGCCGAGCACGATCACGATGGACGAGATCGAGCGCACGCTGCTCGGCGGCATGGCGCAGGTACGCACGCTGCTGCGCCACCTGATCCCGAAGGTCTGAGATGAATTCCCCCTGGCTCGCCTGGCTGCTGATTGCGATCGGCGTCGCCGATCTGCTGCTCGCGCGCGGGATGGCACGTGCCGCCGCGCGCCACCCCGAGGCGGTGCCCGCCAGGCTGCGCTGGCTGCCGAAGCTGACCTATGCCGCCGCGTTCGCCGCGCTCGCGGTCGGCGTCGGCCTGCTGCTGTTCCGGACCTGATATGGAGGCTTTCACGATGCAGAATTCGATCATCGAGCTCGCGAGCGGCAACTTCGCCCCCGAGGTGCTGAGCACGTTCGCGCGCCAGGCTGGCTGGGTCTGGCTGGGGCTGCTCGGCGTGCTCGCGCTGCTGTTCGTCTGGTCCGAGCTGGTGCAGGGCGTCGCCGACCGCCTCGCCGGCGGTGCGCGCACGGCGGTGTACTTCCTCGCTTTCGTGCTGACGCTGGTGGCGCTGCCGGCCGCCGGCCTGCTGCTCGCCGCGCGGCTCGGTTTCAGTGCCTGAGCGCTCCTCTCGCCCTCGGCGGGGGAGGCGCGCACGGACGCCGAGGGCGGCTGGCGTCAGTTGATGTGGTGGTCCATCGTCCGCGCTGGCTCTTCCTGACAGCAGCGGCCGACCACCTTGGCCGGTACGCCGACCGCGGTGCTGTGCGGCGGCACCGGGTCGAGCACCACGCTGCCGGCGCCGATCTTGGCACCCTGGCCGACCTCGATGTTGCCGAGAATGATCGCGCCGGCGCCGATCAGCACCCCGGCGCGCACCTTCGGGTGACGGTCGCCGGTTTCCTTGCCGGTGCCGCCGAGCGTCACGCCCTGCAGGATCGAGACGTTGTCTTCGACCACCGCGGTTTCGCCGACCACCAGCCCGGTGGCGTGGTCGAGCAGGATGCCGCGGCCGATGCGCGCCGCCGGGTGGATGTCGACCGCGAACACTTCGGCGCAGCGGTTCTGCAGGAACGTCGCCAGCGCGTCGCGCCCCTGCATCCACAGTGCGTGCGCGATGCGGTGCGCCTGGATCGCCTGGAAACCCTTGAAGAACAGCAGCGGCACCGAATAGCCCTTGCACGCCGGGTCGCGCTCGCGCACCGCGTGCAGGTCGGCGCGCACGGTCTCGACGATATCCGGGTGCGCCGCCAGCGCTTCCTCGATCACCTCGCGCACCACCATCGCCGGCACCGTGGCGCTGCCGAGCTTGTCGGCGAGGATGAAGCTCAGCGCCGAACCCAGGTTGCGGTGGCTGAGCAGGGTGTCATGCAGGAAACTCGCCAGGATCGGTTCCTGGCGGATTTGCAGACGGGCTTCGTCGCGGATCGCGTCCCACAGCGGGTCGTCGGTAGAGGTGTTGCGGTCGGGGTTCTGCATGGGGGGTCCTCGACTCGGTTGCGGCGCGGCTCGTTACAATCGGGGCCCGAATCCCTGGCTGTCCGGAGGTCGATCCGATGATCCTGGTCTTGCTCGTCGTGCTGGTCGGCGTCGGCTTGTGGTGGTTCTTCGACACCCACAACACCGCCTCGCTCGAAGCGCTGGCCCGCAGCGGCTTTCGCGTCGACTTCACGCTCGAGCACAATGTTACTCCGGTCGCCTTCGATACGGGCGCGCGCAAGCTGGCTTTCGTGACGCTGCCGCGGACGCTGGTCTACCGCTACGACCAGGTCGAGCGCTGGGAACTGAGGCGCTGGCAGCGCCCCGGCGGCAAGGACAAGAGCGAGCCGACCATCGACCGCGAGCTGACCTTCTTCCTGCGCGACCCCGAACACCCCCGCCTCAGGCTGCAGGGCTTCGACGAAGCCGACGTCGGGCGCTGGTACGAACGCCTCAAGCGCGAACTGCCGCAGGGCGGCGAAGCCTGAGCGTGCTCCTGCACCCCCGTCCAGGGGTGGCGCGAGGTTCGAGTTGTCTCTTGCAAACGAGAATTGATCTCCTTCATTGATGCATGTCATGCGACCACGAGAGGCGAACGGCCATCATCGTCATCCGTTCGACCCAACAGGAGACCCCGCATGCTGCGCAAGACCCTGCTCGCGCTCGCCGTCACCGCGCTGCCACTGGCCGTCCAGGCCAGGGAATACCCGATCGGCAAGCCCCAGTTCCACTCGGGCATGGAGGTCGGCGCGGTCTACCTACAGCCGGTGAAGATGGACCCCGAGGGTATGATGCGTCCCGCCGAAGCGTCGGACATCCACCTCGAGGCCGACATCAGCGCGACCGGGGACAACAGGAACGGCTTCCAGGAAGGCGCGTGGGTTCCGTACCTGCTGATCAGGTACGCGCTCGAGAAGGACGGCAGCGATGAGAAGATCGACGGCGGCCTGATGCCGATGGTCGCCAGCGATGGCCCGCACTACGGCGACAACGTCAAGCTGATGGGCCCGGGCAGGTACCGGCTCAAGCTCACCGTCCTGCCGCCTGCGGCGAACGCGCACGCGCACTTCGGCCGCCACACCGACAGGGAGACCGGCGTCGGTGCGTGGTTCGAGCCCTTCGAGCTGAACTACGCGTTCACCTACGCCGGCATCGGCAAGAAGGGCGGGTACTGAGCCGTGGCGGCGCTGGCGCGCGCCGGCGACGCGCTGCGCCGCCATGCGCGCACGGTACGGGCGATCCAGTGGACGGTCGTCGCGGGCTACGGGGTCCTGGTCGCGGTGCCGGCTTTCCTGCCTTTGCCCGACGACCGGGCGCGCATCCTCGACGACCTGACGATGTTCGCGCAGTTCGTGTTCTGGGGCCTCTGGTGGCCGTTCGTGCTGGTGAGCATGGTGCTGTTCGGGCGTCTCTGGTGCGGGGTGTTCTGTCCCGAGGGCGCGTTGTCCGAAGCCGCGAGCCGGCACGGCCGCGGTCGCGGCATCCCCGGCTGGGTCAGGTGGCAGGGCTGGCCCTTCGCTGCCTTCGCGCTGACCACGGTCTACGGCCAGCTGGTCAGCGTGTACCAGTACGCGCAGGCGGCGCTGCTGGTGCTCGGCGGCTCGACGCTGGCGGCGATCGCGGTCGGCTGGCTGTACGGGCGCGGCAAGCGTGTCTGGTGCCGCCATCTGTGCCCGGTCAGCGGCGTGTTCGGGCTGCTGGCGCGGCTCGCGCCGCTGCACTTTGGCGTCGACGAGGTCGCCTGGGTCGCCGGGCGCGGCACCACCGCGCCGGTCAACTGCGCGCCGCTGATCGACATCCGCCGCATGCGCGGTGCCTCGGCCTGCCACGCCTGCGGCCGCTGCTCGGGTCAGCGCGGCGCGGTGGCGCTGAGCATGCGCGCACCCTCGCACGAGATCGTCGTCGTCGGCGCGCAGGCCGGCAAAGCCTGGGACACGGTGCTGCTGCTGTTCGGGCTGATGGGGATCGCGATCGGCGCCTTCCACTGGAGCGCGAGCCCCTGGTTCATCGAGCTCAAGGGCGCGGTCGCCACCTGGGCGGTCGAGCGCGGCTGGGACTGGCTGCTCGGCGACGGCGCGCCGTGGTGGCTGCTGACGCACTATCCGGAGAACAACGATGTCTTCACCTGGCTCGACGGCGGGCTGATCGTCGCCTACATCCTCGCCACCGCCGCGGTGCTGGGCAGCCTGGTGCTGGCCTGCACCTGGGGGGGCGCGCGCGCGCTCGGGCGCGGCGTGCTGCACCACCTGGCGCTGGCCTACGTGCCGCTCGGCGGCTGCGGCATGTTCATCGGCTTGTCGGCGATCACCGCCAGCCTGCTGCGCCCCGAGGGCGTGCCGCTCGGCGAGCTCGACGAGGCGCGCACGCTGCTGCTGGCCGGGGCGACGCTGTGGTCGCTCGGGCTCGCGCGCGGCATCGCCCGCCGCTACCCGGTCAGCGGCGCGCGCCGCGCCGCCGCGGTGCTGGCGGTCGTCGCCGGCACCGTGCCGGTACTGTACGCCTGGGCGCTGCTGTTGTGGCTGTGGTGAAGGTGCGAAGCGGGGTTTCGCGCCCGCGGCGGGCATCGGTGTCGAGTCGTAAACTTCGGGAGAGAGAACGGGTTTATCGCCGAGGAGATGCCGTCATGACCGCCTCCCGGTTTGCGCCGCTGCTCGGTGCGCTGCTCGCCGCCGGCTGCGCCGGCTACGGTCCCGAGATCCGCGTCGACCAGGACCCCGCCGCCAACTTCGCCGCGTACAGGACCTACGGTTTCGCGCCGCAGCTCGGCACCGATCGCGGCGGCTACGGCACGCTGACGTCGCAGCGGCTGCGCGAAGCCGTGGGCCGCGAGCTCACGGCGCGCGGCTACCGCTATGTCGATCGCGACCCCGATCTGTTCGCCAATTTCTACCTGAAGGAACAGCAGAAGACCGAGGTCGACCCGATGCCGGGCGGCTTCAACAGCGTTTACGCCTACCGCTGGGGCTGGTACGGAGGCTGGCCGGGCTACGTCGACCAGACCTACGTCTACCAGTACACCGAGGGTACGCTGAACATCGACCTGGTCGACCGTGCGCGCAGGCAGCTGGTGTGGGAAGGCGTCGCGGTCGGGCGCGTCACCGACAAGGACCGTGTCGACCCCGGGCCGGCGCTCGACCGGGCGGTCGGCGAGATCTTCGCCAGGTACCCGTACCGCGCCGCGCTGTGAACCGGGGACGCCGCAGGGACGCGCCCGCCGGGGCGGTTCAGGCCGGGGCGGGCGCTGGGCTATGATGGCGCCCCTGGCAGTCCGAGGATCGACCCCATGAGTATCCGCGTCTTCATCGACGGCGAAGCCGGCACCACCGGCCTGCAGGTCCGTAGCCGCCTGGCCGGGCGGCCCGAGCTCGAACGGCTGTCGATCGCGCCCGAGCGGCGCAAAGACCCGCAGGCCCGCCGCGAGGCTCTGAACGCCGCCGACATCGTCATCCTGTGCCTGCCGGACGAGGCCGCGGTCGAGGCGGTGGCGCTGATCGAGAACCCGGCGGTCCGCGTGATCGATGCCAGCACCGCGCACCGCGTCGCCCCGGGCTGGACCTACGGCTTTCCCGAGCTGAGCCGCGGCCACCGCGAGGCGGTCGCGCAGTCGACGCGCATCGCCAACCCCGGCTGCTATCCGACCGGCGTGATCGCGCTGCTGCGGCCGCTGACCGAGGCCGGGCTGCTCGATCCGGCGACGCGCATCGTCGTCAGCGGCGTGTCGGGCTACAGCGGCGGCGGCAAGGCGCTGATCGCGGTGCACGAGGCGGGCGAGGCCGAGCCCTACGGCATGTACGGGCTGAAGCTCGCGCACAAGCACTTGTCCGAGATGCGCGTCTACGGCGGGCTGGCGCACGCGCCGCTGTTCTTCCCGGCGGTCGGGCACTTCGCGCAGGGCATGCTGGTGACGATCCCGCTGCATTACGACCAGCTCGCCGAAGGCGCGAGCGGCGCGCGGCTGCACGCCAGCTACCGCGAGCACTACGCCGGGGCGCGCTTCGTGCGCGTGATGCCGCTCGACGACGAGGGCTGCCTCGAGCGCGGCGCCTTCCTGCGCCCCGATGCGCTGAACGACACCAACGACCTCGAGCTGTTCGTGTTCGCCAACGATGCCGCCGGTCAGGCGCTGCTGGTCGCGCGGCTCGACAACCTCGGCAAGGGTGCCTCGGGCGCGGCGATCCAGTCGCTGAACCTGGCCTGCGGCTTGCCCGAAGACGCCGGCCTGACGAGCCGCGGCTGAGCGGTTCGCCGGCTCACGCCGCGATCGCGCCGAGCAGCGCCTCGATCGCGTCGGCGCGCGCCTCGACCGCGGGCAGCGCGCGCTGGATGCGGATGCGGTCCTGGCCGTCGAGCTTGTAGTGCTTCGGCTCGCGCTGCATCAGCGCCAGCAGCCTGGCGAGGTCGATGTTGGGCTCGGGGCCGAACACCAGCCGCCCGCCGCTCTCGCCGAGCTCGATCTTCTTCACGCCGAGGGGCGCCGCCTTGAGCTTGATCGCGGTGATGCGGAACAGGTTCGTGACCGGTTCGGGCAGCAGCCCGAAGCGGTCGATCATCTCGATCTGCAGCTCGCGCAGCGCCTCGGGATCGGCGCTGCTGGCGATGCGTTTGTACAGGATCAGCCGCGCGTGCACATCGGGCAGGTAATCGTCGGGAATCAGCGCCGGCGCCTGCAGGCTGACCTCGGGGCCGTGCTCGAGCGGGCGGTCGAGCTGCGGCACGCGCCCGGCGCGGATCGCCTTCACTGCGCGCTCGAGCATGTCCATGTACAGCGTGAAACCGATCTCGTGGATCGAGCCGCTCTGCTCTTCGCCGAGCAGCTCGCCGGCGCCGCGGATCTCGAGGTCGTGGCTGGCGAGCATGAAGCCGGCGCCGAGCTCTTCGAGCGACTCGATCGCCTCGATGCGCTTGAGCGCATCCGAGGCCATCGCCTTGCGGTTGGGCGTGATCAGGTAGCAGTAGGCGCGGTGGTGCGAGCGGCCGACGCGGCCCCTGAGCTGGTGCAGCTGCGCCAGCCCGAGCTTGTCGGCGCGGTTGATGACGATGGTGTTCGCGGTCGGCACGTCGATGCCGCTCTCGACGATGGTGGTGCACACCAGCAGGTTCACCCGCTGGTGGTAGAAGTCGAGCATCACCCGCTCCAGCTCGCGCTCGGCCATCTGCCCGTGCGCGACCGCGACCCGCGCCCCCGGCACCAGCGCCTCGAGATCCCTGGCCTGGCGCCCGATGGTGTCGATCTCGTTGTGCAGGAAGTACACCTGGCCGCCGCGCTTGAGCTCGCGCAGGCAGGCTTCCTGCACCAGCGCCTTGTCGTACTCGCCGACGAAGGTCTTGACCGCCAGGCGGTTGAGCGGCGGCGTGGCGATGATCGACAGGTCACGCAGCCCCGCCAGCGCCATGTTCAGCGTGCGCGGGATCGGTGTGGCGGTCAGCGTCAGGATGTCGATCTCGGCGCGCAGCGCCTTCAGCGCTTCCTTCTGGCGCACGCCGAAGCGGTGCTCTTCGTCGATGATCGCCAGCCCGAGCTGCCTGAAGCGCACCCCGGGCTGCACCAGCTTGTGCGTGCCGATGACGATGTCGATTGCGCCCGCGGCCAGCCCGGCGAGCACCGCGTCCTGTTCCTTCTTCGAGCGGAAGCGCGACAGCGACTCGACCCGCACCGGCCAGTCGGCGAAGCGGTCGATGAAGTTCTGGTAGTGCTGCTGCGCCAGCAGCGTGGTCGGTACCAGCACCGCGACCTGCTTGCCGCCCTGCACCGCGACGAAGGCCGCGCGCATCGCCACCTCGGTCTTGCCGAAGCCGACGTCGCCGCACACCACGCGGTCCATCGGCTTGTCCGAGCGCAGGTCGGCGAGCACCGCGCCGATCGCCGCCGCCTGGTCCGGGGTTTCCTCGAACGGGAAGCCGGCGGCGAAGGCGAGGTAATCGCGCTCGTCGTACTCGAAGCGGTGGCCGCCGCGCGCGGCGCGGCGCGCGTAGACCTCGAGCAGTTCGGCGGCGGCGTCGGTGGCTTTTTCGGCCGCCTTGCGCTTGGCTCTTTCCCACTGCTCGGTCGACGACAGTCGGTGCAGCGGGGCGTGCTCGGCGCCGGTGTAGCGCGACACGCGGTCGAGCTGCGCCACCGGCACGTACAGCTTCTCGGCATCGAGGTACTCGATCACCAGGTATTCGGCGCGGATGCCGCCGGCATCCATGTGCACCAGCCCCTGGTAGCGACCGACGCCGTGGTCCTCGTGCGCCACCGGCGCGCCGACCGCCAGGTCGGTCAGATCGCGGAGCACGCTTTCGACGTCGCGCCCCGGGCGGCCGCGGCGGCGCGCCTGGCGCACCCACTGGCGGTGCAGCTCGGCCTCGGTGATCAGCGCCAGCCCGGCGGGCCCGAGCAGCAGGCCGTGCTCGAGCGGCGCGGTGGTCAGCGCCAGGCGCTCGCTGCCGGCGACGAACTCGGCCCAGCCGGCGCACGCCCTGGGCTCGAGGCCGTGGCTGCGCAGCGTCTCCAGCAGCACTTCACGGCGGCCGGCGCTCTCGGCGGCGAACAGCACGCGCCCCGGGAACGCGGTCACGAAGCCGCTCAGCGCCGCAGCCGGGTTCTCCGCGCGCGGCGCCAGGTACAGCTCGGGAAGCTTCGCGGCGCCGTCGGCACCCAGCTCGGCGCGCAGCATCCGCGCCAGCGCGCGCGCGAGCTCGGCGGCATCGAGGAACAGCCGCTGCGGGGGCAGGATCGGGCGCTCGAGGTCGTGGCGGCGGCTCTCGTGGCGCGCGGCCGCCTGCGCGAGGAAGGCCTCGACCGCGGCGTCGACCCCGGGCAGGCGTACCGCCAGCGTGCCGGCGGGCAGGTAATCGAACAGCGTCGCGGTGTGCTCGAAGAACAGCGGCAGCCAGTACTCGATCCCCGGCGGAGCGAAGCCCTGGCTGACGTCGCGGTACACCGGCGCGCGCTGCGGGTCGCCGGCGAAGGCGGCGCGGAAGGCGGCGCGAAAGCGCGCGATCGCCTCGCGGGTCAGCGCGAACTCGCGCGCCGGCAGCAGTTCGATCGCCTCGACCCTGGCCGCCGACTTCTGCGTCTCGGGGTCGAAGGTGCGGATGGTCTCGACTTCGTCGTCGAACAAGTCGATGCGGTACGGGCGCTCGGCACCCATCGGGAACAGGTCGAGCAGCGAGCCGCGCACCGCGAACTCGCCGTGCTCGGCGACTTGCGACACGCAGGCGTAGCCGGCGGCTTCGAGCCGCGCGCGGAAGGCGTCGACGTCGAGGCGGTCGCCGATGCCGAGCAGCAGCGCGTGCGAATCCAGGTAGTCACGCGGGCACAGCCGCTGCAGCAGTGTCGCGACCGGCACCACCAGGATGCCGCGGCGCGTCGCCGGCAGGCGGTACAGCGTCGCCAGGCGCTGCGAGACGATGTCCTGGTGCGGCGAGAACACGTCGTAGGGCAGCGTCTCCCAGTCCGGGAAGACGAGCGTTTGCGCGCCGGCGGCGAAGAAGCCGAGCTCGGCTTCGAGCCTCGAGGCGCTCTGGCCGTCGGGCGCGATCGCCAGCACCAGCCCGGGGTGGCGGGCGGCGGCTTCGCCCAGCGCCAGCGCCGCGCTGGGCCAGCCGTCCCAGCGCACGGGCAGGGCGGCGTCGGCGGGCAGGGGCGGCGTGGGCAGCGCGGTCGGCATCGGTGCTCCGGGGGCGGTTCGGCGGAAGCGGCCTATGATAGCCGAAGGTGCCCGGAGGCCACGGGCTTTGGTGTATGCTCCGGGCAAGCCGCCACCGGAGCGCGGTACAGAAATTACGGGAGGAAGGCCGCCCGGGCCTTCGCGATATCGATGATCACCGTCATGCTGGTCGACGACCATGAGCTGATCCGCATCGCGCTCGCCAAGATCCTCGGCGAGCGCGACGACATCGCCGTGGTCGCCGAGGCCGGCGACGGCGAGGAGGCGCTCGCCCGGGCGCGCGAAACGCGCCCCGAGGTCGTGATCGTCGACGTCGACATGCCCGGCATGGGCGGGGTCGAGGCGACGCGGCGGCTGTCGGCGCTGCCGCACAAGCCGCGCGTGATCGCGATCTCGGTGCACGACCAGCTGCCCTATCCGCAGCAGATGCTCGAGGCCGGGGCGATGGGCTACCTGCCCAAGGGCGGTGGCGCCGACGAGATCGTCGCCGCGGTGCGCTCGGTCGCGCGCGGCGAGCCCTACGTCGCGCCGGCGATCGCCGGCAAGCTGGTGATGGCCAACCTGCACCGCACCGCCGTCTCGCCGCTCGCGGCGCTGTCGCCGCGCGAGCAGCAGATCATGCAGATGCTGGTACAGGGGCTCGGGCCGCAGGCGATCGGCGAGACGCTCAACATCAGCGCCAAGACCGTCTGCACCCACCGCTACCGCATCTACGAAAAGCTCGGCGTCGACAGCGATGTCGCGCTGACCCACCTGGCGTATCGCTTCGGCCTGATCAAGACCGCCTCGGCCGGCGAACCGACGCACTGATTACGGGTTCTCCAGAAAGCTCCCGCTAATTGGCCTCGGCCCGCTCTGGTGCGACGGAGCGAGGGGGATGTTGCTGCGCTCATTCTCGGCGTACCTCCATGTACGCCTCCGAGGTACGGCGCCGCTCCGCGCTGTCCCTGCGCCCGCGGCGCGCGTAATCCGCTCCGCAACATCCCCCTCGCTCCGTCGCAATGCGCGCGAAATTCCTGGAGCCCATATGAACTCCCGCCTCGGGTCACGCCCGCGCGGCATCGGCGCCTGGGCTAGGTGCCGCGCGGCTTGGTGCGGCGCGTGGCTGCGGCGGTCCACGGGTCGTCGGGCCAGGGGTGCCTGGGGTAGCGGCCCTTGAGCTCCTTCTTGACCTCGGCGTAGGTGCGGTCCCAGAAGCCGCGCAGATCCTGCGTGACCTGGATCGGGCGCTGCGCCGGCGACAGCAGGTGCAGCGTCACCGGCACGCGGCCCTCGGCGATGCGCGGGGTGTCGGCCAGGCCGAACATTTCCTGCAGCTTGACCGCGAGCACCGGCGCCTGGCCGTCGGCGGCATAGTCGAGCCGCAGCCGCGAGCCGCTCGGCACCGCGAGGTGCGTCGGCGCCAGCGTGTCGAGCCTCGAGGCCAGCGGCCAAGGCAGTTGCGCCTTCAGGATCGCCGCGAGCTCGAGGCGGGCGAAGTGCTCGCGGCGCGTGGCGCCGTCGAGCCAGGGCGCGAGCCAGTCCTCGAGCGTCGCGGCGAGCCGCGCGTCGGACAGGTCGGGCCAGCCCGCGTCGGGCAGCCAGGCGCGCAGGCTGAGCACGCGCGCCTGCAGCGCGCGCGCCTCGGGCGACCACGGCAGCGCCTCGATGCCGAGCCGGCGGATGCCTTCGCACGCCGCCCGCCGCAGCGCCGCCGGATCGGGGCGCGGCAGGGGCTTCGCTTCCAGCAGCAGCGCCCCGAGGCGGCGCTCGCGCCGCGCCAGCACCGCCTGTTCGCGCTCGTCCCAGCGCGCGGTGGCGGTCTCCTCGATGTGCGCGCCGAGCTCGGCTTCGAGCGCCGCCGCCGGCAGGCCGGCGGCGAGGAACACGCGGCCCTCGGACTCGCCGGCATCGAGCGCGCACGCGACCAGCCAGTCGCAGCCGGCGAGCGGATCGTCTTCGCGCAGCCGCGCGCCACGGCCATTGGCCAGCTGATAGCGGTCGCGGCCCGGTGAGCGCCGGCGCGCGACGCGGTCGGGGTAGGCGGCGGCGAGCAGGCGGGCGAGCGCATCGCTGTCGACCGGCTCGGCGTCGTCGCCCGCATCCGGTAGCGCGATCCGCTGGCGCAGCGCCTGCGCCGCCTGCGCGACGCGCGCGCAGGCGTTCGGATCGGCGCCCAGGCTGCGTGCCGCGTCGTGGCCTAGCCGCCGGAAGGCGCGCAGCGCCTCGACCCGCAGCTGCACGTCGGCGCTGCGCGCGGCGTCGCCGCGCAAGAGGTCGCGCTGTTCGAGGAGCGCGGCCAGGTCGCAGGCCAGCCCGGCCAGCCCCGGCGTGCGTGCGCGCGCGAGCAGGTGGCCCAGACGCGGGTGCAGCCCGAGCGCGGCCAGCTCGCGGCCGACGGCGGCGATGCGCCCGTCGGCGTCGAGCGCGTCGAGCGCGCGCAGCAGCGCCTGCGCCTGCGCCAGCGCCCCCGGGTTCGGCGGGTCGAGCCACGCCAGCGTCTCGGCCGGCGCACCCCACTGCGCCAGCTCGAGCGCCAGCGGCGCGAGGTCGGCGTCGACGATCTCGGGCGCGGCGTGCGGGCGCAGGCTGCGCTGCAAGCCCTCGGTCCACAGCCGGTAGCACACGCCGGCTTCGAGGCGCCCGGCGCGCCCGGCGCGCTGCTCGCTCGAGGCCTGGCTGATGCGCACCGTCTCCATCCGCGTGAGCCCCGAGCGCGGATCGAAACGCGGCGCGCGCGCGAAGCCGGCGTCGATGACGACACGGATGCCCTCGATCGTCAGGCTGGTTTCGGCGATCGTGGTCGCCAGCACCACCTTGCGCCGGCCCTCGGGGTCGGGTTCGAGGGCGCGCGCCTGCTCCGCTTGCGGCAGATCGCCGTACAGCGGCAGCACCTGCGTGCCGGGCGGCGCTCCGGCGGCGATCAGTGCCTGCGCGCGGCGGATCTCGCCGCCACCGGGCAGGAAGGCGAGCACGTCGCCGCGCTCCTCGGCGAGCGCGCGCAGCACCGCGCGCGCGGTCTCGGCGGCGATCGCCGCGGGCCGCGGCGGCGCTTCGAGATCGCGCGCGGCATGGCACAGCTCGACCGGGAAGGCGCGGCCGTGGCTGGTGACGATCGGCGCATCGCCGAGCAGGCGCGCGACCGGCTCGCCGGCCAGCGTCGCCGACATCACCAGGATGCGCAGGTCTTCGCGCAACCCGAGCTGCGCATCGCGCGTCAGCGCCAGCGCCAGGTCGGCGTGCAGGCTGCGTTCGTGGAACTCGTCGAAGATCACCAGCCCCGCGTCTTCGAGCAGCGGGTCGGACTGCAGCCGGCGGGTCAGGATGCCCTCGGTCAGGACCTCGATCCGTGTGGCCCGGGAAACCCTGGCCTCGAAGCGCACGCGGTAGCCGACCGTCTGGCCGACGCGCTCGCCGAGCAGCGTGCTCATGCGCGCGGCGGCGGCGCGCGCGGCCAGCCGGCGCGGCTCGAGCATCAGGATCTTGCGGCCTGCCAGCCAGGGCGCGGCCAGCAGCGCCAGCGGCACGCCGGTGGTCTTGCCGGCGCCGGGCGGCGCCTGCAGCACCAGCGCGTTGCGTTCGGCGAGCCGTGCGGCGATCTCGGGCAGCACGGCATCGATCGGCAGAGGTTTGCTCGGATCCATCGCTCGGGTGGCACCTCGGGTGACACAATGCGCTCGCAGGGCGCGCAAGTGTGGCACGGGGCGGCGGCAGGGCCAATGCGCGGCTGGCCGCGCTGGGCTATGTATTGGGCGCCGAGGGATGCGACAACAGGGGTGAACGGGATGCTGAAGACGGCCTTGGTGGTGGACGATTCGCGGGTGGCGCGGCTCGCGCTGTCGCGCGCGCTCGAGCGGCAGGGGCTGCGGGTCGAGCAGGCGGCGTCGGCGGTCGAGGCGATCGACCGACTGCGCGCGGTGCGCCCCGACGTGGTGTTCATGGACGTGACGATGCCGGAGATCGACGGGCTCGCCGCCACCGAGCTGATCCGGCGCGAGGGCGGCGACATCCCGGTGGTGCTGTGCTCGGCCGAAGAGGGTGAGCGTGTGCGCGCGCAACTCGCCGAGCAGCGGGTGTCGGCTTTCCTGAGCAAGCCGCCGAGCGACGAGGGCATCGGGCGCGTGCTCGCGATGCTCGCGGCGGGGCGCGTCAACGGCGCCGAGTCGGCGGCGGACGCCGGTGCGCATGCCGAGCGGGCGGCGCTGCGCGAAGAGTTCGAGGGTCTGCGCGCCGAAGTGTCGGCGGTGCTGGAGGCGCGGCTGGCGCAAGAGCGCCAGGCGCTGCTCGAGGCGTTCGAAGCGCGCATCGCCGAGGTGCTGGGGGCGTCGCGCCAGGCGTCGCCGCGGCACGCCGACGCCGAGCAGGCGATCGCGCGCACGCTGGCGGCGGCGCGCGAAGAGTTCGATCGCCGCTTCGACGCTGCGCTGAGCGCGGCGCAGCGCAGCGCGCAGGCCGAATGCGACGCGCTGCGCCGCGAGCTGCCGTCGCGGCTCGAAGAGACGTGCCGCGAAGCGCGCGCCGCCTTCACCCGCGCCGATGCGGCGGCGCGCAACACCCAGCGCATCCTGCTGGTGCTCGGTGCCGGTCTCGTGATCGCGCTGGGGGCGGCGCTGCTGGCGTGAGAAACACGCCCTCCGCTCAAGGCCCCACCAGCGTCGCCCCGCCGGCTTCGCGCCGCGCCAGCCCGGCGAGCGCCGGCGCCAGCGCCGCGGCGGCGTCGGCGGGGGCGTCGCGGCAGAGCGTCAGCAGGTTCCAGCGCATCGCGCAGCGCTCGCGGGCCAGCGTCGCGAGCCAGATCGGTTCGCCGCCGGCGAGCCGCGCGCCGCCGTCGCGCAGCCGCAGCACGTCGCGCTCGGCCGGCCCGGCGCCGGCGCGCACGAAGCGCCGCGCGGCGAACCGCCCGCCGCGGGTTTCGGGCGGCACCGGCAGCTCGAGCGCGGCCGCGTCCGGGTTCAGCCACCGCAGCCAGTCGGGCGGGC
>JBDHRG010000084.1:0-16006 GCA_039807445.1 Candidatus Competibacteraceae bacterium | reverse complement strand
CATCCGCTGCAGGCGCTGGTGTCCGAACCGCTGAAGCCCTGCGTCAACACCGTGATCATGTCGAACGCGGTGCACGCCTACATCAGCCAGTCCGACAAGGGCGACCTGGTGATCGGCGCCGGCATCGACCAGTACAACGGTTACGGCCAGCGCGGCAGCTACCACGTGATCGAGGGCACGCTGGCGGCGATCTGCGAGCTGTTCCCGAGCTTCTCGCGCGTGCGCATGAACCGCCAGTGGGGCGGCATCGTCGACGTCTGCCCCGACGCCTGCCCGATCATCGGCAAGACGCCGGTCAACAACCTGTTCATCAACTGCGGCTGGGGCACCGGCGGCTTCAAGGCGACGCCGGGCTCGGGCTGGGTGTTCGCGCACACGCTGGCCACCGGCGAACCGCACGCGCTGAACGCGCCGTTCTCGCTCGAGCGCTTCGTCACCGGCCACCTGATCGACGAGCACGGCGCCGCCGGCGTCGCCCACTGATACCACCAGGGACGAGGCTCGAGGAGCAAGGCGCGAGGAGAAGAGGTCGTTTCTTCCTTCTCGCCCCTAGCACCTAGCACCTCGCACCTCTCCTGAAAGGAGCAAAGACATGTTGCTGATCACCTGCCCCTGGTGCGGGCCGCGTGCCGAGAGCGAGTTCAGCTGTGGCGGCGAAGCCCACATCGTGCGCCCCAAGGACCCGGATACCTTGTCCGATGCCGAATGGGCCGACTACCTGTACTTCCGCAAGAACCCCAAGGGCCGCCACCTGGAGCAGTGGGTGCACACCTACGGCTGCCGGCGCTGGTTCAACGTCGAGCGCGATACCGTGAGCTACCGCATCACCCACATCTACAAGCCGGGCGAGCCGGCGCCGGGCACCGAACCGGCCGCGCCCGCCGAAGCCGCATCCACCCCCGCCACCCAGGTCGTTTCCGGAGGTGAGGCATGAGCCAGAGTCACCGTCTCGCGCAGGGCGGTCGCGTCGACCGCCGCCAGCCCGTCAGCTTCAGCTTCAACGGCAAGACTTACCAGGGCTACCTGGGCGACACCGTCGCCTCGGCGCTGCTCGCCAACGGCGTGGCGATGGTCGCGCGCAGCTGGAAGTACCACCGCCCGCGCGGCGTGGTCGCCGCCGGCCCCGAGGAGCCGAACGCGCTGCTGCAGCTCGGCTCGGGCCAGTACACGGTGCCGAACGCGCGCGCCACGCAGGTCGAGATCCACGCCGGGCTGGAAGCCAACAGCGTCAACTGCTGGCCCAGCCTCGAGCGCGACGTGATGGCGGCGACCGGCGTCTTCTCGCGGCTCCTGCCGGCGGGCTTCTACTACAAGACCTTCATGTGGCCGCAGTCCTTCTGGATGAAGTACGAGCACTACATCCGCAAGGCGTCGGGCTTCGGTGAGGCGCCGGTCGAGGCCGACCCCGACCGCTACGAAAAGACGAACGCGCACTGCGACGTGCTGGTCGCGGGCGCCGGCCCGGCCGGCCTGGCCGCGGCGCTGGCCGCCGCGCGCACCGGGGCACGGGTGATCGTCGCCGACGAGCAGCACGAGCTCGGCGGCAGCCTGCTGGCGTCGCGCGACACCATCGGTGGCGTGCCGGCGGCCGACTGGCTCGCGTCGGTGCTGGCCGAACTGGCGAGCTACCCGGAGGTGCGCATCCTGTCGCGCGCGACGGTGTACGGCTACCTCGACCACAACTTCGTCGCGATCGCCGAACGCCTCAGCGACCACCTGCCCTTCGCGCAGCGCCGCGGTCCGCGCGAGCGCGTCTGGCGCGTGCGCGCCAAGCGCGTGATCCTCGCCACCGGCGCGCACGAGCGCCCGCTGGTGTTCGGCGACAACGACCGTCCCGGCATCATGCTGGCCTCGGCGGTGTCGACCTACGTCAACCGCTACGCGGTCAAGCCCGGCACGCAGGCGGTGGTGTTCACCAACAACGACAGCGCCTACCAGGCCGCGCTCGACCTGTGCGATGCCGGCATCAAGGTCGCCGCCGTGGTCGACGCCCGCCATGATCCGAAGGGCACGCTGGCGCAGCGCGTGCGCGCCGCGGGCGTCGAGATCATCGGCGGCGCGGTGATCACCGCGGTCGAGGGTACGAAGCGCGTCAAGAGCGTCGAGGTGATGGCGCTGAATCCGGCGCGCACCGGCGTGCAGGGCTCGCCGCGCACGCTCGCGTGCGATCTGGTCGCGATGTCGGGCGGCTGGAGCCCGGTGGTGCACCTGTCGGCGCAGTCGGGTGCCAAGGCCGTGTGGGACGAAGCCGCCGCGTGCTTCCTGCCCGGCGCCCCGGTGCAGGCCGAGCGCTCGGTCGGCGCCTGCGCCGGCCACTTTCGCCTGTCGGAAGCGCTCGCCGGCGGCTTCGCGGCCGGCGCCGAAGCGGCGAAGCTGGCCGGGGTCGGCGACGGCGTCGTGCCGGAAGTCCCCGCGGTGGTCGACCCGCTCGAAGAGCCGATCCTGCCGCTGTGGGAAGTGCCCGGCAAGCGCCCCTCGGGCCGCGGCCCCAAGGCTTTCGTCGACCTGCAGAACGACGTGGGCAGCAGCGACATCCGCCTGGCGGCGCGCGAAGGCTTCCACTCGATCGAGCACACCAAGCGCTACACCGCGCTCGGCTTCGGCACCGACCAGGGCAAGCTCGGCAACATCAACGGCATGGCGATCCTCGCCGACGCCTTGAAGCGGCCGATCAGCGCGACCGGCACCACGACGTTCCGTCCGAACTACACGCCGGTGACCTTCGGCGCGATCGCCGGCGACGAGCGCGGCGAGCTGTTCGACCCGATCCGCAAGACCGCGATGCACGAATGGCACGTCGCGCACGGCGCCGAGTTCGAGAACGTCGGCCAGTGGAAGCGCCCCTGGTACTTCCCCAAGCCGGGCGAAGACCTGCACGCCGCCGTCAACCGCGAGTGCGTCGCCGCGCGCACCGGGGTGGCGATCATGGATGCCTCGACCCTCGGCAAGATCGACATCCAGGGCCCCGATGCCGCCGAGTTCCTGAACCGGATGTACACCAACGCCTGGAAGAAGCTCGGCGTCGGCGCCTGCCGCTACGGCCTGATGCTCGACGAGAAGGGCATGGTGTTCGACGACGGCGTCACCACGCGCCTGGCCGAGAACCGCTTCGTGATGACCACCACCACCGGCGGCGCGGCGCGCGTGATGAGCTGGCTCGAGCGCTGGCTGCAGACCGAGTGGCCCGAGCTGCGCGTGCGGCTGACCTCGGTCACCGACCACTGGGCGACGATGGCGGTGGTCGGTCCGAAGAGCCGCGAAGTGCTGAAGGCCGTCTGCGAAGGCATCGACTTCTCGAACGAAGCCTTCCCCTTCATGACGTATCGCGAGGGCAAGGCCGCCGGCGCGCCGGCACGGGTGATGCGCATCAGCTTCTCGGGCGAACTGGCCTACGAGATCAACGTCAGCGCCAACGTCGGCCGCCACGTCTGGGAAGCGGTGATGGAAGCCGGCCGAGCGTTCGACATCACCCCCTACGGCACCGAGACCATGCACGTCCTGCGCGCCGAGAAGGGCTTCATCATCGTCGGCCAGGACACCGACGGCTCGGTGACGCCGTTCGACCTCGGCATGGAGTGGGCGGTCAAGAAGACCGCCGACTTCATCGGCCGCCGCTCGTTCAAGCTGGCGCACAACGCGAAGTCGGACCGCAAGCAACTGGTCGGCCTCCTGCCCACCGACCCGCAGGCGGTGCTGCCCGAGGGCGCGCAGCTGGTCGACGACCCCGCGGTCCCGGCGCCGGTGCCGATGCTCGGCCACGTCACCTCGAGCTACTTCAGCGCCAACCTCGGCCGCTCGATCGCGATGGCGCTGGTCAAGGATGGCTTCCGCCGCATGGGCGAGGTGATCCGCGCGCCCCTGGCCGACGGCCGCGTGATCGAAGCCAAGATCGTCAGCCCCGTGTTCATCGACCCCGAAGGAGCCCGCCAGAATGTCTGACCACATCCGTCGCGAAAGCCCGCTGGTGGGCCACAAGCTCGCCGCCCGCGCCCGCCCGACCCACCCCGGCACCGGCGTGGTGCTGCGCGAGCGCGCCTTCCTCGGCCACATCAACCTGCGCGGCGACTCGCAGGACCCGGCCTTCTTCAAGGCGGTGCGCGCAGCGCTGGCGCTCGAGCTGCCGCGCTTCCCGAACACCGCCGCCACCGGCAACGGGCTGGTCGCGTACTGGCTCGGTCCGGACGAGTGGCTGATCGTCACGCCCGAAGACCGCGAGGTCGAGGTCGCCGAGGCGCTTCGCGCCGCCTGCAGCGGCCCCTGGGTCTCGGTGGTCGAGGTCGGCGGCGGCCAGACGGTGCTCGAGCTGCGTGGGCCCGGCGTGCGCGAGGTGCTGGCCAAGGGCGTGCCGCTCGACCTGCACCCGCGCGCCTTCGCCGACGGCCAGTGCGCGCAGACGCACTGCGCCAAGGCGCCGCTGCTGCTGCGCCCGCTCGACGACGGCATCGAGGTGATCGTACGGCGCAGCTTCGCCGACTACTTCTTCCAGTGGCTGGAAGAGGCGGCGCACGACCTGGGGCTGGGCATCGCCGCGTAACCGAACGCCCTGCCCTCTCCCCGCCAAGCTCGTGCAACTCGAGCAGCGGCTGACGATCGGGCTCGGCACGCTGCTCGCCGCCGTCGCCCCGGCAGCGGCGCTCGAAGGCGACACCGCGACAAGCCCCGCCCCGGCGGGGCTTGTCGTATCCATGCTTTACCGGCGAAACGCTGCCGCCTCCGCGTCGGCAGGGGTGAGAAAGGCCGGAAGCGCCTGAGTCCGCCCACCGTATCGGCAGCGGTGCGCGCTGCACCCCACCCCTGCCGATCCAGGGTCGCGATGGACGCCCTCCCCGTGACCGAATCGTGAACTTCCGTTGATCGACGCGTGAATCGCGGCAGCCAGACTCGGTTTCGGAGCGACAGACACCCGAGCAGGTTCGGACCGAGTCCGCGAACCTGCGCCTTGGCCACCTTGCTGCGCTTCACGCACAGAGCGAAGCCGACGGACTCGCCGCCGCTCGCTAACCCGACCGCACGCTCGACCCCGGGAGTTCCAGATGCTGAAGCAGAAATCCGCCATCGTCACCGGCTCCACCAGCGGCATCGGTCTGGGCATCGCCCGCGCCTTCGCCGAGCAGGGGGCCGACGTCATGCTCAACGGCTTCGGCGACGCGCAGGAGATCGAATTCACCCGCACCGAGCTGCAGCGCCAGTTCGGCGTCAAGGTCCGCTACTCGGGCGCCGACATGGGCCAGCCCGCGCAGATCCGGGCGATGGCCGAGCTGGCGCGCGCCGAGTTCGGCAAGATCGACATCATCGTCAACAACGCCGGCATCCAGCATGTCGCGCCGATCGAGGCGTTTCCCGACGAGAAGTGGGACGCGGTGCTGGCGATCAACCTGTCGTCGGCGTTTCACCTGATCAAGGCCGTCGTGCCGGAGATGAAGGCGCGCCGCTGGGGACGCATCATCAATATCGCATCGGCGCACGGCCTGACCGCCTCGCCGTTCAAGTCGGCCTACGTGGCGGCCAAGCACGGGTTGATCGGCCTGTCCAGGACCGTGGCGATCGAGCTGGCCGAGTTCGGCATCACCGCCAACACCATCTGCCCCGGCTACGTGAAGACGCCGCTGGTCGACAAGCAGATCGCCGACCAGGCGAAGGCGCATGGCATCTCGCCCGAGAACGTGGTGCGCGACGTGCTGCTCGTGCATCAGGCACGCAAGGAGTTCGTTCGCGTCGAAGAGCTCGCCGCGCTGGCGGTGTTCCTCGCCTCCGATGTGTCCGCGTCGATGACCGCCAGCGCCATCCCGATGGACGGCGGCTGGACCCAGCACTGAGACCATCGTCGGGCTGCCCCGGCCGCTCCCCCTCGAGGGGGGCGCCGAAGGCGCCCCGGCGGCACACCCGGAGACCGGCATGGCCACGACGAATCCGAGCACAGCTGCGCGTCGCGCCGAGCGCGGACACGCGCTGCCAAAGCAGCCGAGCGAGCAGGCGAGCGCCCGTCCGGCCTTGCCGGGCCAGATCGTGCTGGTACTGCAAGGCGGCGGTGCGCTGGGGGCGTACCAGGTCGGCGTCTATCAGGCGCTGCACGAAGCGGGCATCGAACCGCAGTGGGTGATCGGCACCTCGATCGGCGCGATCAATGCCGCGCTGATCGCCGGCAACGAGCCCGAGCGGCGGCTCGAACGCCTGAACGCCTTCTGGAGCCGGATGGAGCAGCCGGAATCTTCGTCCGGCCTGCTGGACTGGCTGGGCATGGGCAACGTCTTGGCCAACATGACGACCGTGACGTACGGCATCCCGGCGTTCTTCACGCCCAACCTCGCAGCCCTCGGCGGATCGCAGGTGAAGGTCGGGATCTGCTCGGCGTCCTACTACAGCACGGCGCCGCTGCGCGAAACCCTCGAGTCCTTGGTGGATTTCGCCTATCTGTGCGAATGCCGCACGCGGCTGACGGTAGGTGCGGTGAACGCGCGCAGCGGTGAAATGCACTACTTCGACACTCGCCAGCAGCCGCTCGGCGTCGACCATGTGATGGCCTCGGGTGCGCTGCCGCCCGCGTTCCCGGCGATCCGCATCGATGGCGAACCCTACTGGGACGGCGGCATCTACTCCAACACACCGATCGAGGCGGTGCTCGACGACAACCCTCGACGCGATTCGGTGATCTTTGCCGTCAACGTCTGGCACCAGAAGGGGCCGGAACCGGAGTCGATCTGGCAGGTGATGGGCCGGCAGAAGGACATCCAGTACGCCAGCCGCGCCGACAGCCACATCGCGCGCCAGAAGCAGATCCACCGCTTGCGCCATGTGATCCGCGAGTTGCACGAGGAAATCCCCGAGGCACGACGATCGGATGCCAAGGTGCAGGAGCTCGCCTCATGGGGGTGCGGCACGACGATGCACGTGGTGCATCTGGTGGCGCCGCGCCTCGAAGGCGAGGATCACACCAAGGACATCGACTTCACGATGGCCGGCGTTCGCGCACGGCGCCAGGCGGGCTACGCCGACGCGCTGCGAATGATCCGCCGCGCACCCTGGGAGGCGCCGGCGGATCCGATCGAAGGCGTGATCGAGCACGCCTGAGGCGGTCCGGCGACGAGGCACCCGCCCATGGACATCGGCCCGCTCGGTCTCGCGTGATCGCCACTGCCTGCGCTGCGCTGATGGGCTGGGGCACCTGGCTGATCCCGGGCGCCAACGACGGCCTGATCCTGATCGGCATGCCCTTGCCGTGGCCCTGCGCGTGGCTAGCCTTTCTGACGATATGCGCCTCGATCGGCTTGGCCCTGCTGGCGCGAAGGGCCTTCGCTACTCCGATCGCGGGTCATTGACCGGCTTCTGGCTCGGGCAGGAGGTGCAGCCATGAACCACCGCGTGCTGGTGGTCGAGGACGATCCGGACATCGGCCGCCTGGTGAGCTTGCAGCTCGCCGAGCTCGACTGCGAGAGTCGGCTCGTCGCCGACGGCATGGCGGCGCTCGCCGAGGCCGAGACGGGTCGCTACGACCTGGTGATCCTCGATCTGATGCTGCCGCGCATGGACGGCCTGGAGATATGCCGACGCCTGCGCGCGCAGACGCGCTACACGCCGATCCTGATGCTCACCGCCAAGTCCTCGGAGCTCGACCGCGTGCTCGGCCTCGAGCTCGGTGCCGACGACTACCTGACCAAGCCGTTCAGCATGCTCGAGCTGGCGGCGCGCGTGAAGGCGGTGTTCCGCCGCGCCGACCGTCTGGCGGCCGCAGCGGCGGCGGGCGTCGAACTGATCGAGGCCGGCGGGCTGCGCATCGACCTGCAGCGCCACGAGGTGCAGGTCGACGGCCGGCTGGTCGAGCTGACGGCCAAGGAGTTCGAGCTGCTGGTGCACTTCGCGCGCAGCCCGGGCCGCGTGTACACGCGGGCCCAACTGCTCGATCAGGTCTGGGGCTACAGCCACAGCGGCTACGAGCACACCGTCAATTCCCATATCAACCGGCTGCGCAACAAGATCGAGCGCGACCCCGGCAATCCGGACTACATCCGGACCGTCTGGGGCGTGGGCTACAAGTTCGCCGACCGGCGCGCCTGATCGACGGGCACCACGATGGACACGCCGCACGCGGACAGCGCCGTTGGCGCGGCCCTTGATCGCGATCGACAGCCTGCTCGTGCTCACGACACCGGATCAACCGGAAGGCTGAATGAAAAGCAGCTGCCCGCCGCCACCGCGCTCTCGACGCTGATGTCGCTGCCGTGCAGCTCGACGATGCGTCTGGCGATCGCCAGGCCCAGCCCGGCGCCGCCGCAGGCGCGGTTGCGGCTCTTGTCGGCCCGATAGAAGCGCTCGAAGACGAAGGGCAGGTCCTCGGTCGGAATGCCGCTGCCCGTGTCGACAACGCTGACGATGACGCGGGCGCCGTCCGAGCGCACGCGCACGCTGACCGAGCCGCCGCCGGGCGTGTGGCGCAAGGCGTTGCCGATCAGATTGTCGAGCACGCGCTCGATCAGGCCCAGGTCGGCGTGCACGAGGGGGAGCGCGGCAGGCGCGTCGAGGCGCAACGTCACCTGCTTGCCCTCGGCCGCGAGCCGGAACTTCTGCAGCACGTCGGAGGCCAGCTCCGCGAACTGGAAGGTCTCGCGATCGAGCTTGAGCCCCTTGAAATCGAGCTTGGCCAGCTCGAACAGTTCGTCGATCAGGGTGGCCAGATGCTCGCTCTGGCGCAGCGCGATCTCGAGATAGCCGCTGCGCGTGGCCAGCGGCAGGCTGTCGCCCTTCGCGCAGAGTATTTCCAGGTAGCCGCGCAGCGACACCAGCGGCGTGCGCAGGTCGTGCGAGACGTTGGCGATCAGGTCGCGGCGCAGGTAGACGTTCTCGGCTTCGAGCGCGTCCTTCAGCCGCTCGAGCTCGGCGAGCGCGGTACCGAGCTGCTCCTGCGCCTGCCTGCGTTCGCGGATTTCGCGTCTGAGTCCATCGAACAGCCTGGCGTTGTCGAGCGCGATCGCCGCTTCGGCGGACAGCACTTGCATGATGCGGATGCGCTGCGGCGTGAACGCACCCCGGACCAGGCGGTTCTCGAGGTAGAGGCTGCCGATCAGCCGGCCCTGCTTCTGCACCGGCACGCACAGTACCGACAACGGCTTGTGCAGCACGATGTACGGATCGCCGCCATGGCGGTCATCGGCCAGGGCGTCGGCCAGAACGACGCTGTCGGCGGTGCGCCGCACGTAGTTGACGATGCTCGCCGGCAGGCTTTGCGACTCGGCCAGCGCAATGCCCTGCGAAACCGGCGACGACGCGTCCGCGACATACACGATCGAGCCGCCATCGCTTTCGAGCACCAGGCAGCCGCGCTCGGCGCCCGCGTTCTCGAGGGCGATGCGCATCAGCCGGGCGAGCAGTTGGTCCATCTCGACCTCGCCGGCGATCGCCTGAGCGGCCTTCACCAGGCTGAACAGATCGAGCCCGATGGCGTCGTTGCCGGGTGGCGCCGGCGCGGCCGGGGGCTCGCCGACCCCGCGCGGAACCGCGCGCGGTGCGAGCAGGCCGGCGTACTGGCGCTCCAGTTGCTCGACCTTCGCCGACGCCCCCCAGCGCGCATAGCAGGCCCGCGCTTCGGCGAGCAGGGACGCGGCCTGCGCCGTCTGCCCGCGCTGCAGCTGGAAGCCGGCGCACAGCTCGTTGGCCAGCGCCTGCTGCTGGATCATGCCCGGGCGCTCGGCGTACTCGATGGCGCGCTGATAGAGCTCGAGCGCGGCATGGTCGCGGCCCTCGAGGCGTTCGATCTCGGCGGCCAGCAGCAGCGACTGGCAGAGGAAGTTCTCCGGGCAGTTCTCGGCCAGCACGTCGAACGATGCGCGCGTGGCGCGCAGCCGGGCCAGGTAGCTCCGGCGCTCCCCCTCGGCGGCGCGCCCGTAGTTCGCCGCCAGCGCCAGGGCATTCCAGAAATCGAAGATCAACGGCCAGACGGTGCCGAGCAGATGATGCACCGTGCGGCCGGCCTGGCGCGCGGCGTGCAGGGTGTCTTCGGCCTGTCCGAGCAGACAGCACACGTGCAGTTTGGCGACGCCGTGGATGGTGGCGAAGAACGGCTTGTCGCGGTAGGTCCGCAGGTACTCGCCCTCGTCGATGCTCGCGTCGGACAACGACAGCGGAGCGGCCGTCTGGCCTTGCAAGGCACGCGCCCAGTTCAACAGGATCTTCACCGAGTCGGCGAAGCCGCGGTTCTTCAGCCTCTCGATCAGCGCGACGTTCGGGGTGTAGTCGCGGACGAACTGCGCCAGGTCCTGGGTGGCGACGATGGCCGACCAGGGCTCGGTGCCGGCGCCGTAGGCGGCGTAGAGGAAGTCGCCGCTCTCGAGCCCGCTGCGGCACGCCTCGCGCGCGTAGCGCGCGCAGGTGGCCATCGGCTGGCGCCAGAAGTTCACGTGCGCATGGAACTGCTGGTAGATCTTGGCCCGTAGCCTCGAGTCGTCGAAGCGGTGGTTGACGCCGAGCGCCAGCCGGCCGAACTCGTAGGCCGTGCGATAGTCGCCGCGCACCGGCCCGACCGTGATCGCATGCGTGACATAGCCGTAGGCCGACTCCTCGACGTTGCCATGTTCGAGCGACAGGCGAACCAGGGTCGCCGAGATCAGGCGCGCCAGGGTCGGGTCGCCGAGGAGGTAGGTCGAGGCCCAGATATCGGTCAGCGTGTTCATCACGATGCGGATCTCGGGATCGGTCATGACCGGCAGATCCACCAGCGAGGCGACGCTGCGATCGCCCAGCAGCGAGGTGATGGCCGCGATCTCGCGTTCGAGTGCGGTCCGCTTCTCGGTCGCCGACTCGGGCAGGGTGACGCCGAACAGCGCGAGGCCCTCGCGGGCACTGGCCAGCGCATCGGCGTAGCGCGACAGGTTCTCGTACTGGACGCTGCGCAGGCGGTACACGCGCGCCCGGTCGACCGCGGTCGCGGCACGCCGCAGTAGCCGCGCGAGCCGGTCTTGCGCGGCATCGAAGTTGCCGCACAGGTACAGGCTTTCCGCGGCTTCCAGGTGCAGCGCGAAGCTCAGTTCGTACTGCGAAGCCCAATGCTGCTCGCCGAGCAGGTTCAGGCCCGCTTCGAAGTAGCCGAGTGCAGCGTCGTGGGCGGTCGATGACTTGGCTCGGCGCCCGGCGTTCAGGTTCAGCCCGGCCACCTCGAGCCGCTGCGCGTCATCGGCGATCAGGCTGCGCCCGAGGTTCAGGTGATGGACGATATCGAACAGCGCATGCTCGGCCTGCTGCGGTGTGGTCCGCGCGCGCAGCAGCCGCCCGATCGACAGGTGCAGCATCGGCTTGCGCTCGGCTGGGATCAGCGCGTAGGCCGACTGCTGCACGCGGTCGTGCAGGAACGCATAGGCGGACGCATCGTCTTCCCCGTCTTCGGGCCCGCAGCCGCCGGAACCGACGTGGCGATGCGCCAACGGCAGGATCAGGCCTTCGGCGATCGCCGGCGCGAGATCGTCGGCCGCGGCTTCCTGCGACCTCTGGCTGATGATGGCCAGCGTGCGCAGCTCGAACCGGCTGCCGATGCACGCCGCGAGCGTCAGGGCGTATTGCGACGGCGTCGGCAGCCGCTGGATGTTGCGCGTCATCAGATCGATCACGTTGTCGGCGAGCGGAGCGTCGGCGATCGCATCGATGCGGTAGACCCAGCGGCCCTGCGTCTGGTCGAAGCGCAAGTGCCCGTCGCGCTCGAGCGTCTTGAGGAACTGGATCACGAAGAACGGGTTGCCGGCGGTCTTCTCGAACACCAACCGCGCGAGCGGCTCGGCGTGCGCCTCGTCGCCGCGCAGCGTGTCGCCGACGAGCAGGCTCAGGTCGGACAGGGCCAATGGGCCCAATGCGATGCGCTGCGGTTCGACGCCGGTCGCTTCGAGCGCGCCCAGCGTCCGCGTCAAGCGATGGGCGTCGTCGAGCTCGTTGTCGCGGTACGCACCGATCAGCAGCAGCGAGCGAATCTCCCGGTCGGTCAGCAGCGGCTCGAGCAGACCGAGCGTCGCCGCGTCGGCCCATTGCAGGTCGTCGAGAAAAACCACCAGCGGATGCGAGGGTTGCGCCAGCGCCGCGACGAAATTGCGCAGCACCCGCTGGAAGCGGTTCAGCGTCTCGAGGGGACCGAGCGGCACCGGCGGCGCTTGCTCGCCGATGACGAGCTCGATCTCGGGGATCACTTCGGCGAGCACGCCGCCGTTCGCACCCAACGCCTGCACCAGGGTGCTGCGCCATGATTCGAGCCGTACCTCGCTTTCGGTCAGCAGTTGCCGCACCAGCCCCCTGAAGGCCTGGATCAATGCGCCGTACGGGATGCTGCGCACCACCTGGTCGAACTTGCCGGAGATGAAATAGCCTCTCCGGCGCACGATGGGCTTGTAGAGCTCCTGGATCAGCGAGGTCTTGCCGATCCCCGCGTAGCCCGTGACCAGCAGCATCGACGGGCGGCGCTCGCGCCCTGCACGGGTCCGCTCGAAGGCCTCGAGCAGTACGCCGACCTCCCGCTCTCGGCCATAGAGCTTCGGCGAGATCGACACGTGATCGCCGACGTCGCGCGCACCGAGTGCAAACGGGGCGATGCTGCCGCACTCGGCCCACGCCTGCGCGCACACCGTCAGGTCGTGCACCAGCCCCGCCGCGCTCTGGTAGCGCTCGTCGGGGTTCTTCGCCAGCAGCTTCATGACGATGTCCGACACCGGCGGCGCGATCGCTGCGTCGATCTCGGCGGGGGCGGGCGGGATCTCGGCGATATGGCCGTGGATCAGCTCGAGCGCATCGTCGGAGCGAAACGGCGGCGCGCCGGTCAGCAGCTCGTACAGCACCACGCCCAGCGAGTACAAGTCGCTGCGATGGTCGGCCGTCCGCGTGAGGCGTCCGCTCTGCTCGGGCGCCGCGTAGGTCAGCCGGACGGCGGACGTCGGCGCGACGTGGGGCGGTGCGAGGCCGTCGTTCGCGTCGCTGAAATCGATCAGCCAGGCGCGCGCGCGAGCGGCGTCGCAGAGAATGGCATCGGGGCGGACGCCGTTGTGCCTCATGCGGCGGCGGTGCATCTCGCCCAGCGTCGCCGCCAGCTGCCGGCCGATCGCCAGGATCCAGCCGAGATCGGGCCCCGCCGCGGCGGGGCCTCGTGAGGACAACAGCCTCCCCCCCGGGTCCTCCATCACCAGCGCACAGCCCGGTGGCGATTCGACGATGCGCGGCTGCAGCACGCCGGCGATAGGCAAGCCTGCGATGAGGTCGCGCTCGCGCCGCAAGGCGGCTACATCGGCCGCAGGGGGTGGTTGATGGCGCGGGGTCTTGACCAGCAGCGGCGCCGCCGTGCGCGGGCGGCGTCCGCGTTCGAGCCGAAACCGTTCATCGCCGCCGAGCGGCTCGATCAGTTCGTGGTCGGCATCCATGGTCCTGCCCAATCGCGGTGGAGACATGCGGGGCACCGACGGCAGTCGGTTTCGCCCGGTCTGCGGCAGCGTAGCGCAATGCCGCCTCGCCGTGCGCCACGACCCGTCTGGCTGTTGCCTTGGCGTCTGTCCGAGCCGCGGCGCGTGACGAAAGCGTGAACTTTCGTTGACCGAGGCGTGAACCCGGACGACCAAAGTGGGTTGCGGAGCGGCATCCGATCCGACGCGACGGTGGGCCGATCCGGGCAAGTTCGCAGCCAACTCTGAGGAGTCCGATCATGAGCGCGATGAACCAGAAGAGCCCGGCGCCATGGCGCCGCGTCACGGTCGCAGCCGCCATCGCCGGTGCGCTGTCGGTCGCCGCAGGCGCGGCGATCGCAGGCGAGTGTCCTGCCGACAAGCGGGTTGCCGACGGTCAGGGCCAGGCACCCGGACCCACCGTGCCGAAGGACGTGACCGACATGGTGCGCGCGACGACCGATCTGTCGAAGGAGCCGCTGGGGCTGGACGGCCGCCTGTTCCGGCTGCGCCAGCTCGACATGAAGCCCGGCGCCATCGTTCCCTGGCACAGCCACAACGAGCGGCCCGCGATGATCTACATCGTCTCCGGCCAAGTGGTGGAGTACGCGAGCAACTGCGCCGTGCCGATCGTGCACAAGGCCGGCGATGTCGCAGCCGAACGCAACGGCACCTCGCACTGGTGGAAGAACACCGGCAAGAAGACTGCGGTGCTGATCTCGGTGGATCTGTTCCCTGCGGCGATGAAGATGGATGCACACATGATGTGACGCCAGGCGCGAGCGGCGCGATCCAGTGGGGCCGTACCTGATCCGTACTTCTGCGGAATCACGGTGCACCGCTGGCGCGAGACACGAAGCGTGCACATGTACGGCCGGGCTGCTGCGCGGTTATCACGATCGAGGGCGCTCGGCATGAAGACGAAGACCGGTGGTTTCGCACGCCCGTCAGGTCTGCGCAGCGACGGGATGGGGTCGGGTCAGCACGTCATACGGGATCCGTCCGAAAAACGCCGATCGTGGGTGGGTTTCGCGAAGCGATGCCCATCCTTCGGATGATTCCGTCGCTGCGATCGCGTAGCCTTCGGCGCGATCCGGACAATAACGACGGAGGCCCCCGATGCGCCCCACCGCCGCCCTGCTCGCCGGCTTCGCGCTGGCCGCCGCCGCGCGCGCCGCTCCGCCGCTGCGCACCGTGCACGAGCTGCCGCTCGCGCTCGCCAACGAGATCGCCGCCGCCGCGGTGACCGCCTGCGCCGCCGAGGAGCGGGCCGTCACCGCGACCGTGGTCGACCGCGCCGGCCAGGTCAAGGCGGTGCAGCGCGCCGACGGTGCCGGTCCGCACACGCTCGACTCGAGCCGGCGCAAGGCCTACACCGCCGTGTCGATGAAGCAGCCGACCTCGGCGCTGCTCGAGACCTCGCAGAAGTACGAGTCGGCACAGAACCTCGGCGCGATCGACGGGCTGCTGCTGATCGCCGGCGGGGTGCCGATCTTCGCCGGCGACGAGGTGATCGGCGCGGTCGGCATCGCCGGTGCCGGCGCTGCCGGCGGCCAGGCCGTGCAACTCGACGAACAGTGCGCCGAGACGGCGCTCGACAAGCTCGAGCTGAAGCCGAACTGATGCCGCTTTTGATCGCCGGTCGGCGCACGGCCGCGCCGCCCGAATGACGCGAGGAACGCCGATGTCCGCCCCCTGCCCCACCCCCGCGCGCGAAATCTACAGCGTCGGCCGTCTGAACCAGGCGGTGCGACTGCTGCTCGAGCACGAGTTCCCGCCGATGTGGGTCGAGGGCGAGATCTCCAATCTCGCCCGGCCGGGCTCGGGTCACCTGTACTTCACGCTGAAGGATGCCGACGCGCAGGTGCGCTGCGCGATGTTCCGCACCCGCGCCGCGGCGCTGCGCACGCCGCCGGCCAACGGCCAGAAGGTGCTGGTGCGCGCACGCATCTCGCTGTACGAGGCGCGCGGCGATTTCCAGCTCCTGGTCGAACAGCTCGAGCCGACCGGGTTCGGCGAGCTGCGCCGCGCGTTCGACGCGCTGCGCGAGCGCCTCGCCGTCGAGGGGCTGTTCGACCCGGCGCTGAAGCGTCCGCTGCCGCGAGTACCCAGGCGCATCGGCGTGATCACCTCGCCGACCGGCGCCGCGATCCGCGACGTGCTGAGCACGCTCGCGCGCCGCTGCCCCGGCATCCCGGTGCGGATCTATCCGGTGCCGGTGCAGGGCGAAGGCGCGGGCGCGCGCATCGCCGCAGCGCTGGCGCGCGCCTGCGAGCGCGCCGACTGCGACGTGCTGCTGCTGGTGCGCGGCGGCGGTTCGCTCGAAGACTTGTGGGCCTTCAACGACGAAGCCCTCGCGCGCGCGATCCGCGCCTGCCGCATGCCGGTGGTCAGCGGCGTCGGCCACGAGATCGACTTCACGATCGCCGACTTCGCCGCCGACCTGCGCGCGCCGACCCCGACCGCCGCCGCCGAGCTGGCGAGCCCCGACCAGACCGAGTGGTACACGCGGCTGGCGCGGGCGCGGGCGCGGCTGGCGCAGGCACAGGCCGGCCGGGTCGCCCGGGCCCGCCTGCGGCTCGAAGGGCTCGCGGCGCGGCTGGCGCGGCAGT